>NZ_JBHSBP010000065.1:0-127382 GCF_042650725.1 Micromonospora sp. GCM10011541 | reverse complement strand
CTGACCCAACCAGCACCAACCCGAAAGGGCCGACCCCCACCCGGGGGCCGGCCCTTTCGTCGTCTCTTGGCCACCCGGATCGGCCGCGCCGGTCCGGGCCTGACCGCCGGCTCAGGGGTGGCGGCCGGACCGGGCTGGGCGCGGTCAGCCGCCGGAGTCGTCCAGCTCGGCGCCGTCGGGCACGGTGTCGTCGTCCCGGCTGGCCAGCCAGCCGTCGGGCAGGAAGACCTTGCCCGGGGAGTTGGTCCGGCCGCGCGGCTGACCCAGGGTGGCCACCGGGAACGGCTCGGCCGGGTCGAGCTTGCCGAGCAGGTCGTCGAGCTGCGCCAGGCTGTCGATCATCGCCAGGGAGCGGCGCAGCTCGCTGCCGACCGGGAACCCCTTGAGGTACCAGGCGACGTGCTTGCGGAAGTCGGTGCAGCCGTCCCGCTCACCCCGGGCCGGGTTGCGCGCACCCGCGACGAACTGGTCGACCAGCAGCTCGGCGTGCCGGCGCATGGTCGCCGCCACCTCGCCCAGGCTGGGCAGCCGCCGCTCCGACCGGCCGTTGAACGCGGCCTCCAGGTCGGCGAAGAGCCACGGACGACCCAGGCAGCCCCGCCCGATCACCACGCCGTCGACGCCGGTGTGCGCCACCATCCGCAGCGCGTCGTCGGCCTCCCAGATGTCCCCGTTGCCGAGCACCGGCACGTCCAGGGCCTGCTTGAGGGTGGCGATCGCGTCCCAGTCGGCGGTGCCCGAGTAGCGCTGGGCGGCCGTACGCCCGTGCAGGGCGACCGCCGCCACACCCGCGTCCTGCGCGGCGAGCCCCGCCTCGACGTACGTCAGGTGGTCGTCGTCGATGCCCTTGCGCATCTTCACCGTGACCGGCACCCCGGCGGGCGACGCGGCGTCCACCGCGGCCTTCACCAGGCGGGCGAAGAGCCGGCGCCGCCACGGCAGGGCCGAACCGCCACCGCGCCGCGTCACCTTGGGCACCGGGCAGCCGAAGTTGAGGTCGATGTGGTCGGCGAGGTCCCGCTCCACCACGATCCGCACCGCGGCGGCGGTGATCTCCGGGTCGGTGCCGTAGAGCTGGAGGCTGCGCGGCTGCTCGTCCGCGCCGAAGGCGATCATGCGCAGCGTCTTCGGGTTCCGGTCGACCAGCGCCCGCGTGGTGATCATCTCGCAGACGTAGATGCCGCCGCCCTGCTCCCGGCAGAGCCGGCGGAAGCCGACGTTGGTGATGCCGGCCATCGGCGCCAGCACCACCGGCGGCCACACCTGGTGCCGCCCGAGGGTCAACGGGCGCAGCGCGGGCAGGGTCGGGGCGGTCATCGGACAAGTGTACGGGGCCTTGACCGGCACTCCTCCCGTGCCGGTCAGGGCCCCGTCAGCGACTCAGCAGCCGGGCAGGCGCTCGATCAGGTAGCGCTCGACCTGGTCGAGCGCGACGCGCTCCTGGGCCATGGTGTCCCGGTTCCGCACGGTCACCGCGTTGTCGTCGAGGGTGTCGAAGTCGACCGTCACGCAGAACGGGGTGCCGATCTCGTCCTGCCGGCGGTAGCGGCGGCCGATGGCCTGCGAGTCGTCGAACTCGACCACCCAGCGCTTGCGCAGGTCGGCGGCGAGCCCCTTGGCCTTGGGCGAGAGCGCCTCGTTGCGGGACAGCGGCAGCACCGCCACCTTCACCGGGGCCAGCCGCGGGTCGAAGCGCATCACGGTGCGCTTGTCGACGCCGCCCTTGGTGTTCGGGGCCTCGTCCTCGTCGTACGCCTCGAGCAGGAAGGCGAGCACCGCGCGGGTCAGGCCGGCGGCCGGCTCGATCACGTACGGCATCCAGCGCTCGCCCTTGGTCTGGTCGAAGTACGACAGGTCGACGCCGGAGTGCTTGCTGTGCGTGGAGAGGTCGAAGTCGGTCCGGTTGGCGATGCCCTCCAGCTCGGCGAACTCGGTGCCGCCGAACTGGAACCGGTACTCGATGTCGACCGTGCGCTTCGAGTAGTGGGAGAGCTTCTCCTTGGGGTGCTCGTAGAAGCGCAGGTTCTCCGCCGACAGACCCAGGTCGAGGTACCAGTTCCAGCGCTGCTCGAGCCAGTACTCGTGCCACTGCTCGTCGGAGCCCGGCTCGACGAAGAACTCCATCTCCATCTGCTCGAACTCGCGGGTCCGGAAGATGAAGTTGCCCGGGGTGATCTCGTTACGGAACGACTTGCCGGTCTGCGCGATGCCGAACGGCGGCTTCTTGCGGGCGACCGTCTCCACGTTCTTGTAATTGACGAAGATGCCCTGGGCGGTCTCCGGGCGCAGGTAGTGCAGGCCCTCGTCGCTCTCCACCGGGCCCAGGTAGGTCTTCATCAGGCCGTTGAACATCTTCGGCTCGGTGAAGGTGCCCTTGTTGCCGCAGTTGGGGCAGTTCAGCTCCGACAGCGAGGTCAGCGGCTTGCCGTGCTTCTCGGCGTACGCCTCCTCCAGGTGGTCGGCGCGGAACCGCTTGTGGCAGAACTGGCACTCGGTCAGCGGGTCGACGAACTCGGCGATGTGGCCGGACGCCTCCCAGACCTTGCGGGCCAGGATGACCGCGGAGTCCAGGCCGACGACGTCGTCGCGCTGCTGGACCATGGTCTTCCACCACTGCCGGCGGACGTTCTCCTTGAGCTCCACGCCGAGCGGACCGTAGTCCCACGCCGACCGGGTGCCCCCGTAGATCTCGCTGGAGGGGAAGACGAAGCCTCGGCGCTTGGCGAGGCTGACGACGGCGTCGATACGGTCGGCTGGCATGTTTCCTCCTACGCCGGCTGGCGGTCGGCGGGGGCGATGTGGATGTAACGGTCAGTTCGCGACAACGGTACGGCTACCGGAGTCCCGAGCCCAGCAGAATACCGGGGGCAGGTCAGCTCACCCCGCAGACCTCCATGCCACCGGTCTGCGGATCCGCCGCCAGGGTCACCTGCTGGGCCTCCCGCTTGCCGCCGCTGAGCGTCACGTCGACCGGCACGGTGAGGGTCTGCGCGTCGATCCTGCCCACCCGGTAGCCGGAGATCGGGGGCTCCGCGGCCACCCGCTGCTCGAACTCCGGCCGGGGTTCGCGCCGCTGGGCGTCGTCGCAGAGCCGGTCGTACGCCCGGGACCAGTCCTTCTCCACCAGGGCCCGGTAGTAGTCGTCGGTCACCGTCCGGCCCTGCTCCTCGATCGCCTGGACGTTGCTCACCGCCAGTCCGACGATCGCCGCGCCGCCCCCGCCGCAGCAGAGCAGCACGGCCAGCGCCCCGACGCCGAGGCCGAGCCAGAGCCGACGGCGGCCGCCCTCGGTGGGCGGGGCGGCGAACGGCGGGGCCACTCCGGGGCCGGCGGGGACGTCCGGCTCGGCCGGCGACCCCGGGACCGGCGGCGCGCCGCCTGCGCCGGACAGCACGGGGTGAGGGGGCGGGCCTACCGGTCCGGGAGCGGTCATACGCCAGAGGGTAGTGCCCGCGCGGTCAGCGGTAAGGACCTGCGGCCCGATCACTGGCGACGACGACGATCTCCCCGTCCGGCGCGGCGCTGGCCAGCGTCTCGTACGCCGACGGCTCGTCGACCGACTCGGCCAGCAGCGGCACCGCCGTGATCTTGACGTCGAAGCCGCCCAGCGCCCGCCGGTACGCGCCGACCGACTCCCACTCGGTGAGCAGGCACCAGTGCCTCGGGTCGTCCAGCGCGCGCAGCAACTCGCCGCGCAGGTAGCCGGGGCGGGCGGCGAGCGCCGTGAGGGCGGCGTGCGCCCGCTCGGTGAAGTCGGGCGCGACCGCGGCGTCCACCACGAACCGGTTGGTCACCAGCACCGGCGTCCTCCTCGTAGAGTTTGTGGAATGCAGCGTACGCAGAGCCTCCTGCTGGCCCGCCTGGCCCGGGTCAACCCGACGACGGTGTTCCTGGCCACGCTGGTCCTGGTGCTGGTGGCGCTCTTCGCGCCCGGTCCGGTCGGCGGCCTGCTGCTGCTGGCGCTGGCCGCGGGGCTGGTGTGGCTGATGGTGACCACCTGGCCGGTGCAGGCCCCGGCGACCCGGGTGATCCGCCTGGTGATGCTGACCCTGCTGATCGCGGTGGCCCTGGCCAAGCTGCTCTGATATGCAATCATGCGTTTTTGACAATCAATTTCGTTATCGCGGACAGTGGTCGTCATGACCGCTCGCCGTACCTCCCGCGTCCTGGCCGCCGCCATCACCCCCCTGCTCGCGCTGGGCGGCGTCGCCGCCTGTTCCGCCGACGGCGCGGGCGCCGACCCGGACCGGGTCGACGTGGTGGCCGCCTTCTACCCGCTCCAGTTCCTCGCCGAGCGGATCGGCGGCGACGCGGTCAAGGTCACCAACCTGGCCAAGCCCGGGGCCGAGCCGCACGACCTGGAGCTCAACCCGCGCCAGGTCGGCCAGATCAGCGACGGGGAGCTGATCGTCTACCTCAAGGGCTTCCAGCCGGCCGTGGACGAGGCGGTCGCCCAGAACGGCGGCGACCGGGCGTTCGACGTGGCCGCCGTGCAGCCGCTGCACGACGCGGCGGCCGGCGGTCACCAGCACGAGGGTGAGCCCGCCCACGAGGAGGAGACCGGCGGCAAGGACCCGCACCTCTGGCTCGACCCCACCCGGCTGGCCACCGTCGGCGACCGGCTCGCCGAGCGGCTCGGCAGGGCCGACCCGGAGCAGGCCGCCGACTTCACCGCCCGGGCAGCGGCGTTCCGCGCCGACCTGGCGAAGCTCGACACCGAGTACGCCGAGGGGCTGAAGACCTGCCAGCGCCGGGAGATCGTGACCAGCCACACCGCGTTCGGCTACCTGGCCGAGCACTACCAGCTCGAGCAGGTCGGCATCACCGGCCTCACCCCGGACAGCGAGCCCTCGCCGCAGCGCCTCGCCGAGGTGGCGAAGGAGGCCCGGGAGCACCGGGCCACCACCATCTTCTTCGAGACCCTGGTCAGCCCGAAGGTCGCCGAGACCGTGGCCCGCGAGGTCGGGGCGAAGACCGCCGTCCTCGACCCGATCGAGGGCCCACCCGCCGACGGGGACTACCTGTCGGCGATGCGCGCCAACCTCGAAACCCTGCGAACCGCGTTGGACTGCTCATGAACGCACCCGTCATCCAGGTCACGCACGCCGCCGTCGGCTACGACGGCCGCCCCGTGCTGCGGGACGTCTCGCTGACCGTCACCGCCGGCGAGGTGGTCGCCGTGCTCGGCGCCAACGGCTCCGGCAAGTCCACCCTGATCCGCGCGGTGCTCGGGCTGGTCCCGCTCAGCGCCGGGTCGGTCACCCTGTTCGGCGGCCCGCAGCGCCGCTTCCGGCAGTGGCACCGGATCGGGTACGTCCCGCAGCGGCTCGGCGCCGGCAGCGGCGTACCGGCCACGGTGGGCGAGGTGGTGGCCTCGGGGCGGCTGGCCCGGCGGGGCGTACTGCGGCCGGCGGGGCGGGCCGACCGCGAGGCGGTCGCCGCCGCGCTGCGGGCGGTCGGGCTCGCCGACCGGGCCGGTGACCCGGTCGCCACCCTCTCCGGCGGCCAGCAGCAGCGCACCCTGATCGCCCGGGCCCTGGCCGGCGAACCCGAGCTGCTGGTGCTGGACGAGCCGACCGCCGGGGTCGACGCGGAGAGCCAGCAGGCGTTCGCCGCGGCGCTGCGCGGCTTCCTGGCCGGCGGCGGGACCGTGCTGCTGGTCGCCCACGAGTTGGGCCCGCTGCGACCGCTGATCAGCCGGGCGGTCGTCGTGCACGAGGGCGGCATCTGCCACGACGGCGCGGTGCCGGAGCCGGCCGGGCACCACGCGGAACCCGACCACGAGCACGTGCACCCGCACTGCGACGAGGAGCCCGCCGGGCTGTGGAGCATCTGACATGGACCTCTTCCAGTACGACTTCATGCTGCGCGCCCTGGTCGGCGCGCTGGTCATCGGGCTGGCCGCGCCGGCGCTCGGCATCTACCTGGTGCAGCGGCGGCTGGCGCTGATCGGCGACGGGATCGGGCACGTGGCGCTCACCGGCGTCGGGGCCGGGCTGCTGCTGAACCGTTCCCCGGTGCTGGTGGCGGTGCTCGCGGCGACCCTCGGCGCGATCGGCATCGAGCTGGTCCGCTCGCGCGGCCGTACCTCCGGCGACCTGGCCCTGGCGCTGCTCTTCTACGGCGGCATCGCCGGCGGCGTGATGCTGGTCGGGCTCTCCGACGCCAGCAGCGCGGCGCTCAACTCGTACCTGTTCGGGTCGCTGACCACCACGTCGCCGGCCGACCTGACCACGATCCTGGTGCTCGGCGCGGCGATTCTGGTGCTCATGCTGGCGCTGCGCCCGGCGCTCTTCGCGGTCTGCCACGACGAGGAGTACGCCCGGGTGTCGGGGCTGCCGGTCCGCGCGCTCAACCTGCTGCTGGCGGTGACCACCGCGGTGACCGTGACGATCGCCATGCGGGCGGTCGGCGTGCTGCTGATCAGCGCGCTGATGGTGGTGCCGGTGGCCACCGCCCAGCAGGTCACCCGGGGCTTCCGCAGCACCATGACGGCCGCCATGGCGCTGGGGCTCTTCGCCGCCGGGGCGGGCATCTGGGTGGCGGCCACCGCCGACACCGCGCCGGGCGCCTCGGTGGTGCTGCTGGCCATCGCCTCGTTCCTGGTGGTCGCGCTCGCCGCGGCCGGCTGGCGGGCGCTGCGCCGGCGGACCAGCCCGGCGGCCGCGCCGGCCCCCGAGCCGCACGAGGTCGTGCTCCGGTGAGCCACCCCTGAACGATCCTGCTGGCATTGGTTACCGTTACGGGATGACGGGCACGAACGGGTACGACGCCTTCGAGGGCGCGGGTGACCTGCTGCGTGCGCTGTCCGCGCCGATCCGGCTGGCGATCGTGACCGAGCTGGCGCAGGGTGAACGGTGCGTGCACGAGCTGGTGGAGAAGCTGGGCGCACCGCAGCCGCTGGTCTCCCAGCACCTGCGGGTGCTCCGCGGCGCCGGCGTCGTCCGCGGCTCCCGGCGCGGCCGGGAGATCGCGTACGCCCTCGTGGACGAGCACGTCGCACACATCGTGGCGGACGCGGTCAGCCACGCCGGGGAGGGACCGTGACCGAGGGGACGTTGCGGAACACGCGGCAGCGGACGGCCGTGAGCACCCTGCTCGCCGAGGTGGAGGGCTTCCACAGCGCGCAGGACCTGTACGCGATGCTGCGCCAGCGGGGCGAGCGGGTCGGCCTGACCACCGTCTACCGGACGTTGCAGGGGCTGGCCGACGCCGGCGAGATCGACGTGATGCGCCCGCCCGGCGGCGAGCATCTCTACCGGCGGTGCAGCGAGGGTCACCACCACCACCTGGTCTGCCGGGACTGCGGGCGGACGGTGGAGGTGGCCGGGCCGACGGTGGAGAGCTGGGCGGAGCGGGTCGCCGCGCAGCACGGGTACGCCGAGGTCAGCCACACCCTGGAGATCTTCGGCACCTGCCCGGCCTGCGCCGGCTGAGAATTCTCCCCCGTGCCCCGGCGGCCGGCGCGTGGCACGCTGTCCGGCGTGAAGATCTACGCCGACCGTTTTCCCACCGCTCTCCGTCAGCTCCTCACCGACCTCCTCGTCGTCGCCTGGGTCTACGCGGCGATCCGCTTCGCGCTCTGGCTGCACGACCTGGTGCAGAAGCTGGCCGTACCCGGGCAGAAGCTGGAAGGGGCCGGCGGCGGCCTCGCCGACAACCTGGCCGACGCCGGCGGCAAGGTCGGCCGGGTGCCGCTGGTCGGCGACGAGCTGACCGGCCCCTTCAACAAGGCCGCGGAGGCCGCCCGGGCGGTCGCCGAGGCGGGCCGCGACCAGCAGGAACTGGTCGGCCAGCTGGCTCTCGCGCTCAGCATCGCGGTGCTGGTCTTCCCGCTCGGCCTGGTGCTCTTCGGCTGGCTGCCGCTGCGGGTGCGCTGGATGCGCCGGGCCGGCGCGGCCAAGGCGCTCGCCACCGCCCCCGCCGGCCGGGACCTGCTGGCGCTGCGGGCCCTCGCCGGCCAGCCGCTGGGCCGGCTGACCCGGATCGCGCCCGACGTGGCCGAGGCGTGGCGTCGCGGCGACGACGCCACCGTCGACGCGCTCGCCGCGCTGGAGCTGCGCAGGCTGGGACTTCGGGCGGGCCGCTAGGGTATGGCGTGCTGTACTTCCTGATCGTCGTCGCCGTGCTGCTGCTGGCGTACGCGGGCGTCCTGGTGAGCTTCGTCCGCAAGGGCCGCAAGATCCCGCCGCAGGCGTACCTGGTGCTGGCCGTGCTCAACGGACTCATCCTGGCCGCCATCATCGCCTGGGCCATCGCCCGCTGACCGGCCGGCGGGATGCGGCATGCCGCGGTCTCCGGGCGACCGGGAACCGCGACATGCCGCACGCCGTCACGGACGGGGTGGGATGCGGCGGCGGACGTCCTTCGCCGTGGACGGGCCGGGGGTCCAGCGGGCCACCCAGGGGGCGTCCGCGGGCGGGGTGGCGACGCCCTCCTCGAGGGCGGCGTACCGGCCGGCGAGGATCCGCTTCGCCGCCGCCACGTCCAGCGAGTCGGTGTTCGACCAGAGCCCGGTGAACAGCTCCTCGATCCGCAGCCGCGCCTGCCGGCAGAACAGGTCGGCCAGCTCGACGTTCTCCGGGACGCTGTCCTTCTCCGCGTACGCCCGGACGCAGACCGCGGACATCGCGAACAGCTCCGCGCCGATGTCCACCACCCGGCCGAGGAACGCCTGCTTGCGCTCCATCTTCCCCTGCCACCGGGACATCGCGTAGAACGTCGACCGGGCCAGCTTGCGTGAGGTCCGCTCGACGTGCCGCAGGTGACCGGCGAGCGGGCCGAACTCGGCGTACGCGCCGGGGGCCTGGCCCTTGCCGACGGCGAGGGTGGGCAGCCACTTGGCGTAGAACACGCCGGCCCGCGCGCCGGCCTTCGCCTTGCGCCCGAGGCCGGCGTCCGGGTCGATGATGTCGCCGGCCACCGACAGGTGCGCGTCCACCGCCTCCCGGGCGATCAGCAGATGCATGATCTCGGTGGAGCCCTCGAAGATCCGGTTGATCCGCAGGTCACGCAGGATCTGCTCGACCGCGGCGGGGCGTTCGCCCCGGGCCGCGAGGGAGTCGGCGGTCTCGTAGCCGCGCCCGCCCCGGATCTGGATCAGCTCGTCGGCGATCTTCCAGGCCATCTCGCTGGCGTAGAGCTTGACCAGCGCCGCCTCGATCCGGATGTCGTTACGGTCGTCGTCGGCGAGCAGGCAGCAGAGGTCGAGCATGCTCTCCATGCCGTACGTGGTGGCGGCGATGAAGGCCAGCTTCTTGGCGACGGCCTCGTGCTCGCCGACCGGCCGGCCCCACTGGACCCGGTCGGCGGCCCACTCCCGGGCCACGTTGAGCGACCACTTGCCCGCCCCGACGCACATCGCCGGCAGCGAGAGGCGGCCGGTGTTCAGCGTGGTCAGGGCGATCTTCAGCCCCTTGCCCTCGCCGCCGATCACGTTCTCCTTCGGCACGAAGACGTCGTGGAAGCGGGTGAGGCTGTTCTCCAGGCCGCGCAGGCCGACAAAGGCGTTGCGGCGTTCCACCGTGATGCCCTCGCTGTCGCCCTCGACCACGAAGGCGGTGATCCCGCCGCGCCGGCCCTCGGCCGCCGGCACCCGGGCCATCACCACCAGCAGGGTGGCGACCGTGCCGTTGGTGGCCCACAGCTTCACCCCGTGGAGCCGGTAGCCCGTGCCGTCGGCGGTGGGCTCGGCGGTGGTGGCCAGCCGGGCCGGGTCGGAGCCGACGTCCGGCTCGGTGAGCAGGAACGCGGAGACCTCACCGGCGGCGAGCCGTGGCAGGAACCGCTGCTTCTGCTCCGGGGTGCCGAACATCTTCAGCGGCTGCGGCACGCCGATCGACTGGTGCGCCGAGAGCAGCGCCCCGATGGCCGGGCTGATCGAACCGGCCCGCATCAGCGCCCGGCAGTAGTGCAGGTTGCTCAGCCCGAGCCCGCCGTACTTCTGGTCGATCTTCATGCCGAAGGCGCCGAGCCGGGCCAGGCCGTGGAAGACGTCGTCCGGGATGGACGCCTCCCGCTCGATGGCCCCGCCGTCCACCTCGGAGTCCAGGTACGCCCCGAACGCGCCGAGGAACTCCTCGGCCCGCGCGACGTCGTCCGGGTCGGACCGCGGCCAGGGGTTGATCAGGTCGAGCCGGAACCGGCCGAGGAAGAGTTCCTTGCCGAAGCTGGGCCGGTCCCAGGCCGACTCCCGGGCCGCCTCGGCGACCTGACGGGCCTCCTTCTCGGAGACCTGCCCCGCCTCGGCGGGCAGCGGTGCGGCGCCGCCGGCCTCGTCGATCGCGGCGGCGGTCGTGGCCGCCTCGCCCCCGGGCGCCGGGGGGCCGTGGTCGGGATCGTCGATCGGCGCCACCCGTCCGGTGGGGCCGCCCGCGCCCTGCGTTCCGTCCGGTCGGCTGTTCTGTGTCGTGGTCACGGCTGCCCCCTCGAACCTCGGTCCGGCTGCGTCAACGTGCGCGACAAAAATGACGCTACCCCCGGGTGTTACCCAGGGGTAGCGTTCTTGGCACGTCCGATTTGGCGGGATGACAGCGGGCTCAGTCGCCGGCGAGCACCTGCGGGTCGTCGTCATCGTCGTCGATGTCGTCCTCGCCCCAGTTGCGCCGGGCGAACGGCAGGATCACCCAGAAGGCCAGGAACCAGATCCCGGTGACCGCGCTGAGCAGCAAGGCGACCGGCCGGCTGAGCACGAAGTCGGTGATCAGCAGGACGGCGCTGACCATCGAGATCAGCATGAAGCCAAGGCCCCCGCCGGCCATCCGGTGGGCGAACCGGACCAGCTCCGGCTTGCGCCCCTGCCGGAACAGCGCCCGGTGGAAGGCGACCGGCGAGATGATCATCGCGGTGGCCGCCGCGGCGCCCAGCAACGCGACGATGTAGACGTTCTTCTGGAAGTCGGTGACGCGGGTGAAACCGTTGCTGAACGGCAGGGTCAGCAGGAAGGCGAAAAGGATCTGCACCCCGGTCTGCGCCACCCGCAGCTCCTGCAGCAGGTCGGCGAAGTTGCGCTGCCAGCGCTGCTTCTCGGTTTCCCTGGACACCGACCACCTCCACGAAGACGGTACTGCCGGCGGGGAGCACCCCGTCGGCAGCTGAGCCTTTGCCCCGCCGGACGTTTCGCGAAACCGCCTCGCGGACGCCCGCCGCCCGGGCCGGGGGCGAACCGGTCACGCCCCCCGGCGGATCCGGCCGGCGTACCGGGCCTCCAGCTCGGCGTTGTGCTCGTCGCCGCCGGTGATGTTGGCCGACAGGTAGACCGGGGGCCGCTCCCCCGCCGCCAGCAACCGGGCCACCACCTCCGCCACGATCTGCTGGGCCAGCAGCGCGGCCGTGATCGAGGAGACCGCGCCGACCGCGCCGCCGCCGGGCAGCGGCAGGGTGGCGTCGCCGTACGGGGCGCCGTTGTCGAGCACCACGTCGGCGAAGTCGGCGAGCTTACGGCCCGACGGGTGGCGGGACGTCATCCGCCCCGAGTGCTCGGCCGAGGTGATCGCCACCAGGGCGTGTCCCCGCTCCTTGACCAGGGCCGCGAACTCGACCATGGCCCCGTTGACGCCCGAGTTGGAGGCGAGCACGAACACGTCCTGCGGGCGTACCGGGGCCAGCTCGTAGAGCCGGTGCGCCACGGCCAGGTCGCGTTCCAGCTTCGGACCGAGGACGTCGGCCGGCTCACCGCCGTAGAGCACCAGGTCGCGCAGCGCGATCCGGTTGGTGGGCACCAGCCCGCCGGCCCGGCCGGCGATCTCCATGGCGAGCGCCTCGGAGTGGCCGGTGCCGAACGCGTGCACCACCCCGTCGGCGCGCAACGCCTCGGCGATCAGGTCGGCGGCCCGACCCACCACCTCGCGCTGGCCGGCGGCCACCCGACCGATCGTGTCGGTCACCACCGCCAGGTACGCCTCCGCGCTCACCGTCATGCTTCCTCCGTCCGTCGGTTCCGGGCCAGCCACTCCCCCGCGAAGTCGACCGCCGCCCGCTGCCTCATCAACCGGCCCGTCCCGTCCCCGACCGCGCCCACCCGTACCGCGCCGGTGGCCTCGAAGTCGTCGCCGAGCCGGGCGAAGTCGCTCTCGTCCAGGTCCACGTCCGCCCACCACACCCACTCCCGGCCACCGTCGCCGGTCCGCACCGCCGCGCCGCAGCGCTGCCGGGGCGGCGCCGGCCGCCGGTACTCGGCCAGGTGCAGCGAGGTGTTCGAGCCGTGGTCGACGCCCAGCAGCAGCACGTCGGCGTCGAGGTCGTGCAGCCGGGCCAGCGGGGAGCCCTCGCCCAGCATGTCGGCCAGGGCGTGGCCGGCGACGATCCGCCCGGCGGCCGGGCCGAGCGCGGCGAAGGAGACCTGCGGGTGATCGCTGCGCAGCGCGCCCGGCCAGGTACGCACCTGCTCCGCGAGCGTGCCCATGAACCGGCTCGGCGTCAGCGCCGGGTCGAAGCCGGGCAGCTCCGCCCGGATCACCGGCCACCAGTCCGCCGGCACGGGCGGATTGTTCCAGCCCGCCGGGTCGCTGTTCTCCGGGGTGTGGGTGGGCACCACGAGGGTCCCGTCCGGCCCCAGCACGTCGCGCAGGGCCAGCATCACCGTCTCCGGCCCGCCGCAGACGAAGCCGAGCGGGCGCAGCGCCGCGTGCACCAGGAGCGCACCGCCGGGGCGTACGCCGAGGTCGCGGAACTGGGCGGCGAGCGACGCGCGGGTGTGCGGCCGGGCCGGCGCGGGCGTCGCGATCACGCGGCGGTCCGGGCGATGATCGCCTCGGCCAGCGGCCCGGGCGCCTCGTCGGGGATCCAGTGGGTGACGCCGGAGAGTTCCACGAAGCGGTAGTCGCCGGTCACGTGGGACGCGCAGGCCTCGGCGGCGGTCCGGCCGATCGCGATGTCCTTGTCGCTCCAGACGAAGGTGGTCGGCACGGTGGTCGGGCCGACGGCCTTCATGTCCGCCCCCGACATCGCCCGATACCAGTTCAGCGCGGCGGTCAGCGCGCCCGGCGCACGCATCGGGTCGGCGTAGCGGGCGACCCGCGCCGCGTCACCCACCCCGCCGAGCAGCTTGCGCAGCGCGGTGGCGTTGAGGGCCAGCAGCACCTTCTCGGCCTTGCCCGGCTTGCGGAACAGCGCGATGTAGGCGGAGCGGGCCTTCTGCTGGGGGTCGGTGGCGAGCGCATGGGCCATCGCCGCCGGGTGCGGCACCGAGACCGCGGTGAGGGTGCGGACCCGGCGCGGGTGCGCGGCCCCGAGACCCCACGCCACGATCGCGCCCCAGTCGTGCCCCACCACATGCGCGGACTCCACCCCGAGCGCGTCGAGCACACCGGCCGCGTCGGCCACCAGCTCCGGGATCCGGTACGCCTCGACTTCCGCCGGCCGCGCGCCCGGCGCGTAGCCCCGCTGGTCCAGCGCGTACGTGCGCAGCCCCGCCGCGTGCAGCGCGGGGACCACGTCGTCCCACTCGCCGCCGTGCTGCGGGAAGCCGTGCAGCAGCAGGACGGGTACGCCGTCCTCGGGACCGCCGGTGCGTACCTCGAACGTCAGACCTCGCGCGTCGACCCGCATGATCGTCACCCTACCCAGCGGGCCGGGTCGGGGCCGGAACGCGACCACCTGCTGGGCCGGCACCCCTGGTCGGTGCTAGCGTCTGCCGAGACAACTTCACATCCGACAGGGGAGCGCACAGCGCTGAGAGTGCGGGCATCGCCCGCAGACCCTCGAACCTGATCTGGGTAATGCCAGCGCAGGGAGTTCGGTCGACCTCCAGCCGCGCCGCCGTCCGGTGACACCGGGCGCGGCGTGCGTCTTCTCCTGGTTCGTTTCACTGGACTGGGAGCAACCATGGACAACACCGCCAACCGGTGGCGCACCATCGACATCGTCATCGCCTCGGTGCTCGGGGTGGCCTTCGGCGTCATCTTCTGGGCCTGGGGCCTGCTGTGGAACGGGCCGGCGGACGCCATCCCGCTGCCCGGCCGGGCCGTGCTGTACGGCGTCTGGCTGGTGCCCGCCGTGCTGGGCGCGCTGATCATCCGCAAGCCGGGCGCCGCGTTCTTCACGCTCACCTTCGCCGCGCTGGTCTCCGTCGCGCTCGGCAGCAGCTGGGGCTGGACGCTGGTCGTGCAGGGCCCGCTCGAGGCGGCGGCGGCGGAACTCGCCTTCGCGGTCTTCGGGTACCGCACCTACCGACTGCCGGTGGCGCTGCTGGCGGCCACCCTCGCCGGGCTCGCCGCCTCGCTCTACGACGTGTTCATCTGGTACCCGGGCACCGCGTGGGGCAGCTTCCGCCTTCCGTACATCCTGATCACGGCGGTCAGCTCCCTGGTCGTGGCCGGCCTGGGCAGCGTCGCCCTGACCCGCGCCCTGGCGGGGACGGGCGTCCTCGACCGCTTCCCCGCCGGCCGCGAACGCCCCGCCGTCTGACCGCCACCCCCGCACCCGGAGCCGCGTTGATCATGAGGTTGTCGTCATCCGGCGCGGCGTGCCGGGACGACAACTTCATGATCGCCGGACGAGAGGGGGTGGAGCGGTGAGCGCCGTGCAGCTGCGGGGGTTCGGGTGGCGGCACGCGGGCCGGAAGGCGTGGGCGGTGCGCGGGGTGGACCTGCGCGTCGAGGCCGGCGAGCGGGTACTGCTACTCGGGCCCTCGGGAGCCGGGAAGAGCACCCTGCTCAGCGCGCTAGCCGGGCTGCTGCCCGAGGACTCCGGTGAGCAGGAGGGCACCGTCGAGATCGACGGGCTTGACCCGCGCAAGGCCCGGGAACGGGTCGGCATCGTCTTCCAGGACCCGGAGACCCAGCTGGTGATGGCCCGCTGCGGCGACGACGTCGCGTTCGGGCTGGAGAACCGGGGCGTACCGGCCGACGAGATCTGGCCCCGGGTGGACGAGGCGCTGCACCGGGTCGGCTTCCCGTACCACCGGGACCGGCCCACCGCCGCCCTCTCCGGCGGCGAGCAGCAGCGGCTCGCGCTGGCCGGGGCGCTGGCCCTGCGGCCGACGCTGCTGCTGCTCGACGAGCCGACCGCCAACCTCGACCCGGCCGGCGCGGCGCTGGTCCGGCGGGCCGTCGCGGACGCCGTCGACGCGGACACCACGCTGATCCTGGTCGAGCACCGGGTCGCCGAGGCGCTGCCGCTGGTCGACCGGGTGGTCGTCCTCGAACCCGGTGGCGGGGTCCGGGCCGACGGACCGCCCGCCGCGGTCTTCGCCGCGCACGGCGACGCGCTCGCCGCCGAGGGCGTCTGGGTGCCGGGTCGGATCGTCGCGCCCCGGCACGCGACCGCGCCGGCCGGCGAGCCGCTGATCACCGCCGACCGGCTCGGCCTGCCGCCCCGGCTGGCCCCCACCGACCTGTCCGTACGCGCCGGCGAGGCGCTCGCCGTCCTCGGCCCCAACGGCGCCGGGAAGTCCACCCTGGCCCTGCTCCTCGGCGGACTGCTCCGCCCCGGCACCGGCACGGCCAGCGCCACCGCCGCGCTGGCCGGCCGGGACGCCGGCACTCCCCCGCACCGCTGGCGGGCGCCCGCCCTGGCCGGGCGGATCGGCTCGGTCTTCCAGGACCCGGAGCACCAGTTCGTCACCGGCACCGTCTTCGACGAGCTGGCGCTCGGCCCGCGCCGGACCGGCCGGTCTGAGGCGGCCGTGCGGGCCACGGTCGAGGCGCTGCTGGAACGGCTCCGGCTGGCGAAGCTGGCCGGCGCCAACCCGTACACCCTCTCCGGCGGCGAGGCGCGGCGGCTGAGCGTGGCGACCGCCCTGGCCACCGCGCCCCGCCTGCTGATCTGCGACGAACCCACCTTCGGTCAGGACCGGCGGACCTGGCGGGAGCTGGTCGACCTCTTCGCCGAGCTGCGCGACGCCGGGCACGGCGTCGTCACCGTCACCCACGACCCGGACTTCGTCGCCGCGCTGGCGGACCGGACCGTCATCCTGGAGCGCCGGGCATGATCGTCATCGAGCCGGTCGCCGCGCCCGGTGCGCCGCTGGCCCGGCGCAATCCGGTCGCGAAGCTGGCCGCCGCGCTGGTCTTCTCGGTCGCCCTGATCGCCACCCTGGACCCGGTGGCCCCGGCGATCGCCATCGCGATCGAGCTGGGCGTGCTGCCGCTGTTCGGCGTGCGTTACCGGGTGCTGGCCCGGCGGGCCTGGCCGCTGCTGGCCGGCGCCGCCGGCATCGTGGTCACGCTGGTGCTGTTCGCCGCGGACCGGTCCGGCCGGGTGCTGGTCGAGGCCGGGCCGGTGACGGTGACGTCGGGGGTGCTGCTGACCGCGCTGGGGCTGGTGCTGCGGATGCTCGCGGTGGCGCTGCCCGGCGTGATCGTCTTCGCCACCACCGACCCGACCGACCTGGCCGACGCGCTGATCCAGAACGCGAAGGCGCCGGCCCGCTTCGCCATCGGCGCGCTGGCCGCGTTCCGGTTGGTGCCCCTGCTCGGCCAGGAATGGCAGATGATCAGCATGGCCCGGCGGGCCCGGGGCGTGGACGCCGGCCGCAACCCCCTGGCCCGGCTGCGGCTCTTCGTCTCGACCGCGTTCGCCCTGCTGGTCGGGGCGATCCGCCGGGGCACCCGGCTCGCGGTGGCGATGGACGCCCGCGGCTTCGACGCCGGCACCCCGCGCACCGTCGCCCGCCGACAGCGCTTCACCACGGCGGACGGGCTGCTGATCGCCGGGGCGGCGGCGCTGGCCGGCGGCGCGCTCGCGGCCAGCATCCTGCTCGGCACCTTCCGCCCGCTGCTCGGCTGAGAAGCCGGCGAGTGCTCCGTCACCGCCGGAGCTGCGCCACCCCGGCCTGGTACGCCAGCACGACCGCCTGCACCCGGTCCCGCACCCCCAGCTTGGCGAAGATGCGGTTGACGTGCGTCTTCACGGTCGCCTCGCCGACGAAGAGCTGGCCGGCGATCTCGCGGTTGGACAAACCGAGGGCCATCATCCGCAGCACCTCGGTCTCCCGGAGGGTCAGGTCCGCCAGGCCGGGGCTGCCGGCGACCGGCGCCGTCGCGGTGTAGTGGTCGATCAGCCGACGGGTGATCGACGGGGACAGCAGGGCGTCGCCGCGGGCGGCCGTCCGCAGGGCCTCGGCCAGATCCTTCGGCGGCGTGGTCTTGAGCATGAATCCGGACGCGCCGGCGCGCAGCGCCCGGTAGACGTACTCGTCGAGGTCGAAGGTGGTCAGCATGATGATCCGGACGTCCGCCCGCGCGGCCAGGATGCGCTCGGTCGCGGCGATCCCGTCGAGCCGCGGCATGTGGATGTCCATCAGCACGACGTCGGGCTGGAACCGGGCCGCGAGCAGCACGGCATCCTCGCCGTCGGCGGCGTCGGCGACCACCTCGATGTCGGGCTGCGCACCGAGGATCATCCGCAGCCCGCCGCGGACCAGCGCCTCGTCGTCGGCGATGAGGACCCGGATCACGTTGTGGTCCCCGTCGTGGAGAGCGCGGAAGCCGACGCCTCGGGATCGAAGGGCAGTTCGACCCGCACCTCGAAGCCGCCGTCCACCCGCGGGCCGGCGGTGACCGTGCCGCCGAACAACTCCGCCCGTTCCCGGATCCCCGTCAGGCCGTGACCGGTGCCGTTGCTGCGGCGGGCGGGGCCCGGTCCGTCGTCGACGACGTGCAACCGCAGGGCGTTACCGCCCACCTCGACGGAGACGTCGACGGTCGACCCCGGTGCGTGCCGGGCGGCGTTCGTCAGCGCCTCCTGCAGGATGCGGTAACCGCTGACGTCGGCGGCCACCGGGACCGTCGTGAGGTCGCCCGTGACCCGCACCTCGACCCGGCCGCCGGCGATGCGTACCGCGGCGGTCAACGGGTCGATCCGCCGCAACGACGGGAGCCCTTCCGGGGCGGCCTCCGCGCCCCGGAGGATGACGAGCAGCCGACGCAACTCGGTGACCACCTCGCGCCCGACGTCCTGCACCGCCTCGAGCGATTCGCGGGCCTGGTCGGCGTCCGAGTCGAGCACGGCCTGCGCCGCGCCGGCCTGGAGCACCATCACCGAGACGCCGTGGGAGACGATGTCGTGCAGCTCCCGGGCCACCCGCAGCCGCTCGTCGGTCCGGGCGGCGGCTTCCCGTTCGGCGGCGAGCGCGACCAGCCGGGCGGCCTGCGCCCGACGCATCCGCACGGCGTAGCCGGGGCCCAGCACGGCGAGCCCGACGAAGAGGATGAACATCCAGTCGGAGTCGCCCGCGGCGAGGTTCTCGATCCCGAGCGAGCCGAAGTAGCTGACCGCGGCGACCGCCGGCGCGGCCCGCCCACCGACGGCGATGCCGGCGAAGCAGGCGGCGACCAGCGCGAGCAGCGGTACGACCGGCCACTCCGGAAGCACCGGCGTGAGGCTCTGCGCGGTGAAGCAGGCGCCGGCCAGGACGGCGGCCGCCCGGGGGTACGCCGTGCAGCCCGCCACCGCGAGGCCGTAGCCGGCCAGCAGCACGGTGAGCACGGCGAGCCAGCCGCCGGGCAGCGCGGCGATGTCCGGCCCCTGTCCCTCGACGTAGCCGGCGAGCGGGACGTACAGCTCGGCCAGGCCGAACGCGAACAGCGCGACACCCGCGACGAGGACCGCGCCGCGGCGCCAGCGGGATCGGATGTCGAGGGCGGCGGACATGGTGGGAAGGGTATCGGCGGAGCCGGCGGCCCGGCGTCCACCCACGGGTGTAGGAGGGCCGGGCGGAACTCCACCCGCGGATCAACTTCGCGGCGGACGACCCGCCCGGACCCGACTCCTAGCGTCCATCACACAGCTTCGAGAGGGAGATTCTGATGGATGACAGGACCGGATGGCGGTACGGCCGGCGGCTCACGGCGGTCGCCCTGGCCGCGGGCGGTGTGCTGTACGGCGTCGCGAACGCCTTCTACTGGGTGATGTTCCCGGACGACGTGTCCGAGACCGCCGGCAACGTGGCGGTGGCCGCCGGGAACCTGGGCGCCTGGCGGGCGGAGACCGTCCTGTTCGCACTGGCACATCTGCTGCTGCTGCCGGCGATGGCCGGACTGGCCGCCGCCCTCGGCCGGCGCAAGCCGCTCGTCGCCGCCATCGGCGGCAGCGTCGCCCTCCTCGGCCTCTACTTCTCCGGCGTCCACCTCTGGCATTACAACGCGTTCTTCGGGGCCCTCGCCGGCGCCGGCGTCGACGCGGACGCCGCCCGGCCGGTCGTCGACGCCCTCGACAACGATCCGTTCGTGATGGCGTCGTTCGCCGTGTGGCTGCTGGGCTGGCTGGTCGGGCTGCTGGTGCTGGCCTTCGGCGCCTGGCGCGCCGGCCTGGTGTCGCTGTGGGTGCCGCTCGTCCTCACCGGCGGGCAGGTGCTCGACATCGTCACCGAGGGGGCCCCGCTCAAGATCGCGGTCAGCCTGCTGATGGTGGCCGGGCTGTTCGGCCTGGCCCGCGGTGTCGACCGCCGTCGCCCGGCCGACTCGCCGGGCGAGGCGAAGGCCGCGCTGGCCGCACAAACCTGAGCCGGGGTACGGGGACGTGGGCGGGGTCGCCGCATCGCGCGACCCCGCCCACGTGCGTCCCGTCCCGGCCGTCGGTGCGACGGCCGGGATCGTCGGCCCGCCGCCGGCCGCGCCCTACAACTCAGCTGCGGCGGAAGGCGTACCGGCGGGTCTGGCCGGCGCGCTGGCTGCGCCCGGCGAACCGGGCGTCCCGACCGGCCGGCGGACCGCCCTTCGGCGGTGGCGGGATCTCCGCCTGCGTCGACGCCGGCAGGGCGACCGGCGCGGCCGGTGCCACCGCGGGGATGTCGACGTCGGGCAGGGTCACGTCCACCACGGACGGCCCGGACGACGGCTTACGGGACTTCTTCGGACTGCGTTTGGCGGGCATACGCTGCCTCCTGACTGCGGGGCGCCGGTGGCGCGGCGAGCGGGGAACGGGGCTGCCCCGGCGGGCCCGACCACGGAGGACGTCGCGACGACGGCGGCGAGTGGCATGCGGACGCCCGGAGCAGCGGCCCGCGGCGACGGCGGCGGGCCAGCTTCCGAAAAAAGGGCGTCAGTTACGCATGCCCCGAGGCTATCCGACGGCCCGGGCGACCCGCAGCCGAATTACTGGCACGATCGGCGACATGCTGATCGCGTTCTCGATCACCCCGCTCGGCGTGGGTGAATCCGTCGGTGACCTGGTCGCCGAGGCCGTCCGGGTGGTCCGCGAGTCCGGGCTGCCGAACCGGACCGACGCCATGTTCACCACCGTGGACGGCGAGTGGGACGAGGTGATGGCGGTGGTGAAGCGCGCCGTCGACACCGTCGCCGCCCGGGCACCCCGGGTCAGCCTGGTGCTGAAGGCGGACGTCCGGCCCGGGGTGACCGACGCGATGCACGCGAAGGTCGCCCGCATCGAGGCCCGGCTGGCCGAGGGCTGACCCGGGCCGACGCGGCCGCTGCGCCGCACCGACGGCCGGCTGCCCGACCCCGACCGCCACACCGCGCTGACGGTGCGCTCACCCGACGTCGATGAGTCGCCCCGGGCCGCCGTCGACCGCGATACGGTCGCAGGACGGGCAGTCCGGCGAGAGGTGGCGGTACGGATGGCACAGCAGGCGACGGCGCAGATCGGCGTGACCGGTCTGGCGGTGATGGGTCGGAACCTCGCCCGGAACCTGGCCCGCAACGGTTTCACCGTGGCGGTGCACAACCGGTCGCCGGAGCGCACCCGCAGCCTGGTCGCCGAGCACGGCGACGAGGGCGCCTTCGTCCCGTCGGAGTCCCTCGCCGACTTCGTCGCCTCGCTGGAGCGGCCCCGCGCGGTCATCGTCATGGTGAAGGCGGGCGGCCCGACCGACGCGGTGATCGACGAGCTGGTGCCGCTGCTCGAGGAGGGGGACATCGTCGTCGACTGCGGCAACGCGCACTTCGCCGACACCCGCCGCCGCGAGGAGGCGCTGCGCGGGCACGGGCTGCACTTCGTCGGCACCGGCGTCTCCGGCGGCGAGGAGGGCGCGCTCCGCGGCCCGAGCATCATGCCCGGCGGCTCGGCCGAGTCGTATCGGAAGCTCGGGCCGATCTTCGAGAAGATCGCCGCGCAGGTCGAGGGCACGCCGTGCTGCCGGCACATCGGCCCGGACGGCGCCGGCCACTTCGTGAAGATGGTCCACAACGGCATCGAGTACGCCGACATGCAGCTCATCGCCGAGGCGTACGACCTGCTGCGGGCCGGGCTCTCGGCGAGCCCGGCGGAGATCGCGGAGATCTTCCGGGAGTGGAACGGCGGCGAGCTGGAGTCGTTCCTCATCGAGATCACCGCCGACGTGCTGGCGCACACCGACGCCGCGACCGGCAAGCCGTTCGTGGACGTGGTGCTCGACCAGGCCGAGCAGAAGGGCACCGGCCGCTGGACCGTGCAGAGCGCCCTCGACCTCGGCATCCCGATCACCGGCATCGCCGAGGCGACCTTCGCCCGGTCGCTCTCCGGCCACGCCGACCAGCGCGCGGCCGCCCGCCGCGCCTTCGCCGACGCGGGCGAGAAGTGGCAGGTCGACGACCGGGAGACGTTCGTCGAGGAGGTGCGGCGCGCGCTGCTGGCCAGCAAGATCGTCGCGTACGCACAGGGCTTCGACCACATCCGGGCCGGCAGCCGGGAGTACGACTGGGACATCGACCTGGGCGGCACCGCCACCATCTGGCGGGGCGGCTGCATCATCCGGGCCCGCTTCCTGGACCGGATCCGCGAGGCGTACGACGCCGAGCCGGAGCTGGCGACGCTGCTGGTGGCGCCGTGGTTCGCCGACCGGGTGAGCGCCGGCGTGCCGGGCTGGCGGCGGGTGGTCGCCGACGCGGCCCGGGCGGGCGTGCCGACTCCGGCGTTCTCGTCGTCGCTGGCCTACTTCGACGCGCTGCGCGCCGAGCGGCTGCCGGCCGCGCTGATCCAGGGGCTGCGGGACAACTTCGGCGCGCACACCTACCGGCGGGTCGACCGCGAGGGCTCCTTCCACACGCTCTGGGCCGGCGACCACTCTGAAGTGGAGGCGTGAGGCTCAACCGCCCAGCGGGCGGCGCGGTCAGGCGAGGGCGGCGTGCATCTCCCAGACCAGGATCTCGGCCGGCTCGGTGGCGGTCACCCGCTGTCCGCCGGTCATGGTGATCCGGGCCGCGTCCCCGTCGCCCAGCCGACCGGTGCCCTCCAGCGTCACCGCCCCGTTGGGCACGTAGAGGTGCAGGAACGGCGCGTCCGGGAGGGTCACCTCGTCGCCGGGGGCGAGCCGGGCGGCGTGCAGGGTGGCGTACCGGTTGCGGATCCGGATCGCGGACGCGCCGTCGTACTGGTCCATCCCGGAGGCGACCGGGACCAGGCCGCCGCGGAGCAGCTCGTCGCCGATCTCCAGCTGCTCGTACCCGGGGTCGACCCCCTCCTCGTCGGGGATCACCCACATCTGGACGAAGTGCACGGGGTCGTCGTGCGGGGTGGTGCCGGCGAGCCGCCAGGCGTCGTTCTTCTCCGAGTGCAGGATGCCGGTGCCCGCGCTCATCCGCTGCGCCAGGCCGGGGTAGATGACGCCGGAGTGGCCGGTGGAGTCCTGGTGCACCAGCGAGCCGCGCAGCACCCAGGTCACGATCTCCATGTCCTGGTGCGGATGGGTCTCGAAACCGGTGCCCGGGTGCACCACGTCGTCGTTGTTGACCAGCAGCAGCCCGTGGTGGGTGTTGGCCGGGTCGTAGTGCCGGGAGAACGAGAACGAGTGCTTCGAGTCGAGCCAGGACAGCCGGGTCGTGAACCGGTCGGCGGCCCGCCGGACGTCCACGGCGGGCATGGGGGCGACAGCGGTCACCAGGCACGCTGCCCGGTCTCGGTGGGCGCCCAGGTCAGCGCCGGCTCGCCGGTGGCCCCGAGCTCGGCGATCTCGCCGGAACGCACGCTCGGGACGTGCCCGAACTCGGCGCAGTGCTGCTCGGCTATCTCCGCGCAGATCCCGGCCACCTGCTCGCAGATCGGGCTGCCGAGGTCGGCCGCGTTCAACGCCATGATCATCTTGTACCGGAGATCCCGCATCCCCACCCCCGTGGCGGGCGCGTCCCGACGGCGCGCCCTGGGCCGATCGTACGCGCGAGCGCCCCGCCCTCCGGCCGGAAAGCCGGATGCGGGGCGCGGTCCGCGAGCCCGGTCAGCGCCGCGACGCCGCGGCGCCGACCGTCGACGTCACCAGAACCGACGACGCTTGGCCTTCTGCGGCCGCAGCATGTCGGCGCCCTTGGTGAGCAGTCGGCTCACCCCGGACGAACCGCGCCGGGCCTCCAGAGTGTGGCTGAGCCGACGGGCGCCGGCCGCCGCCAGCGGCACGGCGACCGCCATGACCGCCCACTGGGCAATCCGCTTCTGAATCATGTGGGTTCACCTCCGCGATTGGCTGCTGTCCGGATTGATACCCAGCCCGCCGCGCGGGTAAGCGTGACTCAGATCCGCGGCGCGACCGGGTTGGGCAGCGCGCCACCGAAGCGGCGGTCCCGCTGGGCGTACAGCTCGCAGGCGTACCAGAGGTGGCGGCGGTCGAAGTCCGGCCAGAGCGTGTCGAGGAAGACCAGCTCGGCGTACGCGCTCTGCCAGAGCAGGAAGTTGGAGGTCCGCTGCTCGCCGGAGGGGCGCAGGAAGAGGTCCACCTCGGGGACCTCCGGGTGGTACAGGTACTTCCCGATGGTCTTCTCGGTGACCTTGCCCGGGTCGAGCCGGCCGGCGGCCACGTCGCGGGCGATCGCGGCGGCGGCGTCGGCGATCTCCGCCTGGCCGCCGTAGTTGACGCAGAACTGGAGGGTCAGCGTCGAGTTGCCCCGGGACATCTCCTCAGCCGTCTGCAACTCGGAGATGACGCTCCTCCAGAGCCGGCCGGCCCGACCCGACCAGACCACCCGGACGCCGAGGTCGACCAGCTGGTCCCGGCGGCGGCGGATGACGTCCCGGTTGAAGCCCATCAGGAAGCGGACCTCGTCCGGCGAGCGCCGCCAGTTCTCGGTGGAGAAGGCGTACGCGGACAGGTAGGGGATGCCCAGCTCGATCGCGCCCTCGATGGTGTCGAAGAGGCTGTGCTCGCCCTGCTCGTGACCCTTGGTGCGGGGCAGGCCGCGCTCCTTGGCCCACCTGCCGTTGCCGTCCATCACCACCGCGACGTGCTTCGGCACCGCGTCGGCGGGCAGCGCCGGGGGCCGGGCACCCGACGGGTGCGGAGTCGGTGGCGCCGGCTCGCGCCGGCCGGCACTCGTCGATCGGATCACTCGGTCTTCTCCCTGTTCACACCGTCCGCCTCCGCGACCGCGCCGACCGGCGGCGGGACCGCGGTGGCCGCCGGGGCACCCCGGTCGACCAGCGGCAGCGAGCGTAGCGCGCGCTCCAGGTGCCACTGCAGGTGCGCCGCGACCAGGCCGCTGCACTCCCGGCGTACGCCGGTCTCGGTGGCGTCGGCGAGCACCCAGTCGCCGGTGGTCAGGGCGGACATCAGGTCGATGGTGGCCGGCGCCGGGTGGGCCGCACCGGGCGGCCGGCAGTCCGGGCAGACCGCGCCGCCGGCCGGTACGGAGAACGCCCGGTGCTGCCCGGGCGTGCCGCAGACCGCGCACGCGGTCAGGGCCGGTGCCCAGCCCGCGAGGGCCATCCCGCGCAGCAGGTACGCGTCGAGCACCAGCGTGGTGGCGTGCTCGCCCTGGGCCAGGGACTTGATCGCGCCCAGGGTGAGCTGGAACAACCGCAGCGACGGTTCCCGCTCGACCGGGGTGAGCCGCTCGGCGGTCTCCGCGATCGCGCTGGCCGCGGTGTAGCGGGGGTAGTCGCCGAGGAACCGCTTGCCGTACAGGTCGATCCCCTCGACCTGGCTGACGGTGTGCAGCGAGCTGCCGTGCTCGCCCTTCGGGTCGCCGGCGAGCTGGAGGTCGACGTGGCCGAACGGCTCCAGCCGGGCGCCGAACTTGCTGGTGGTGCGCCGGATCCCCCGCGCGACCGCGCGCAGCCGGCCGTGCCGGCGGGTGAGCAGGGTGATGATCCGGTCGGACTCGCCGAGCTTCTGCACACGGAGGACCACCGCGTCGTCGCGGTAGAGCTGTCGGCGGTACCCGGCCATCCGGTCATTCTCCCTCGGGGTGCGATCTCAGGGTCGGTTCGGGGTGGACGGGCGGACGAACCCGGATGTGCGCCGGGCCGCCCCGGTCGTAGCGTGCTGGCCATGGCTCTGCACCAGACCACCGCCGTCGCCGCGCGCACCGGGGTCGCCGCGGCGGCGGCCGCCGCCCTGATCCTCCTCGCCGGGTGCGACACCCTCTCGTTCCGCCGGCTCGACTTCGACAACACCGAGGCGGTGAAGATCAGCCGGATCACCGTGCTGCCCGGCTCCGGTGACGTGACGGTCCGCGCCTCCGGCACCACCCCCCAGGTACGGATCAAGCGGATGGTGCGCTACCAGGGCGGCGAGCCCGACGCGCGGTACGAGGTCAAGGGCGACGAGCTCGTGCTGGACACCGACTGCGGGAACCGGTGCAGCATCTCCTACGAGGTGACCGCTCCGGAGGGGGTGGCGGTCCGGGGTGAGACCGGCTCCGGCAACGTGGAGCTGACCCGGGTCGGCCCGGTGGAGATCAAGCTCGGCTCCGGCGACATCACGGTGACCGGCGCCACCGGCCCGGTACGCGCCGAGACCGGCTCCGGCAACATCGAGGTGGTCGACGTGGCCGGCCGGGTGGACCTGCATGCCTCCTCGGGCGACATCAGCGCCCGCCGGCTCGGCGACCAGGTGGACGCGGAGGCCAGCTCCGGCAACGTCACCGTGGAGCTGGACCGGCCGGCCTCCGCCCGGGTCCACGCCGGCAGCGGCGACGTCGAGCTGACGGTGCCGGCCGGCCGGTACCGGGTCCGGTCCAGCACCGGCTCCGGGGACGCCGAGCTGGGCGTCGCCGACGACCCCACCGCGCCCCTGCTGCTCGACGTCGGCACCGGCAGCGGGAACGTGACGATCAGCCAGCGCTGACCCCCGGGCCGGTGGCCGCCCGCACGCCCCGCTGGGCGGGGACCCGGCCGCCGCGGGGCACCGGCGCGGCCGGCGACGGCGCCGCGGCCGGCGCGCCGCCGAGGTGGGCGGTGCCCGCCCCCACCCCGACCGGGACCGGTTCGGACCCGGCCCCGGCCGGGGCGGGACTGGCCGGGGCGGCGGCCCGGCCGGCCGGCGTCGAACGGGACCCGCTGGGCAGCAGCTCCGGCACCCGCCGGGCGGCCACGTCCTCGACCCAGCCGACCAGCACGGTGACCACGCCCACCAGGGCGAACACCAGCACCACCCGGACCGCCAGGCCGACCGGGTCCCGGCGGGACCAGCCGACCAGGTCCACCAGCGGGGTGAGTGCCACCACGAAGGGCATGTGCCAGAGATAGACGGTGAGCGCCCGCCGGTTCAGCACGGTGACCACCCGGCCGACGACGGCGTTGCGGTCCACCCACCCGGCGCCGGCCGGCGCCCGGCCGATGGCCACCAGGATGAACGCCGCCGACCAGAGGGCGTTGCCCAGGTGGATGTCGTTGAGGTCGTAGCCGCGCGGGCCGGGGTGGGTGAAGATCCAGGTCAGCCCGGCGGCGCCGAGGGCCAGCGCGGCCGGCACCAGGACCCGGCCGGCCAGCCGGCGCAGCAGGCCGTCGTGGTGGGCGAAGCCGAGCAGCCAGGCGCCGAAGTAGAGACCGAACTCGCGCAGCACGGTGGGCGCGGCCGGCAGGACCCCGAACTCCATCACCGCGAGCAGGGCGTACGGGGCGAGGAGGGTGGGCAGCGGGGCACGGCGGAACAGCCACAGGGCGAGCGGCGAGGCGAGCACGAACCACAGGTAGTCCCGCAGGTACCAGATCATGCTCAGCGCGACCGACCCCCAGCCGTTGGCCGGCGGGTCGCTGACCGGGAAAAGCCAGAGCAGCACCTTCGGGGTCAGCGGCAACCCGGTGAGCAGCATGGCCGGCACGAAGAGCGCCGACAGCACCCAGAGCGACGGGAGCAGGCGGCGCAGTCGCCGCAGGACGGCCGGCGGGCCGGTGCGGTCCAGGGAGGCGGCCATCAGCGAGCCGGCGAGCGCGAACATCACCGACATCGCCGGGAAGATCAGGGTCAGTGCCGCGGAGCCGGTGACGTGGTAGACGACGACTCGGACGATGGCCAGGAAGCGGAGCAGATCGAGGTATCGATTGCGCATCAGCCTGCATCTATGTTGGGGGGCGGGGGGGTTGCCGTCCCCTACCCTCCGACGCGGCCGGACGAAACCGGCGCGCGGGCAGGGCGAAAAGTGAAACTTGCCATATTCCCCGACCGATCCGGACCAGCGCCGCCGCCCCGCAACGCCGAACCGCCGGCCCCCTGAACAGGGAGCCGGCGGCCGGACGTACGGTCAGAAGCCGAGCTTGCGCAGCTGCTTCGGGTCGCGCTGCCAGTCCTTCGCGACCCGGACGTGCAGGTCCAGGTAGACCCGGGTGCCGAGCAGCTCCTCGATCTGCCGGCGGGCGGTCGTGCCGACCGCCTTGAGCCGGCTGGCCCGGTGGCCGATCACGATCGCCTTCTGGCTGGGCCGCTCGACGTAGAGGTCGGCGTAGATCTTCATGACCTGGCCCTCGGGGATCATCTCCTCCACCACCACGGCGATGGAGTGCGGCAGCTCGTCGCGCACCCCCTCCAGGGCCGCCTCCCGGATCAGCTCGGCGACCAGCACCTGCTCGGGGTCGTCGGTGAGCATGTCGTCCGGGTAGAGCTGCGGCGACTCGGGCAGATAGCCGGTCATCACGTCGACCAGGGTGTCCACCTGGTGCCCGGAGACCGCGCTCACCGGCACCACGGCCGCGAAATCGCCCAGCTCGCTGACCGCGAGCAACTGCTCGGCCAGCTTCTTCTTGTCGACCAGGTCGGTCTTGGTCACCACGGCGAGGACGGTCGCCTTCAGCTCGGCCAGCTCACCGGTGATGAACCGGTCACCCCGGCCGATCGGCTCGTCCGCCGGGATGCAGAGGCCGATCACGTCGACCTCGCTCCAGGTGGAGCGGACCAGGTCGTTCAGGCGCTCGCCGAGCAGCGTCCGGGGACGGTGCAGACCGGGCGTGTCGACCAGCACGAGCTGCGACTCGGGGCGGTGCAGCACCGCGCGGATGATGTGCCGGGTGGTCTGCGGCTTGTTCGAGGTGATGGCGATCTTCGTACCGACGATCGCGTTGGTCAGCGTCGACTTGCCGGCGTTCGGCCGCCCGATGAAACAGGCGAAACCGGCCCGGTACGGCCGCGGCTCGAGGTCACTCACTCGACCACCGTGCCGAGGACGGTGCCGTCCGGCGCGGCCACGTGGATCGGCGCGTCGGCGGAGAGGTCGCGAACCGCGGCGTGCCCGGCGCCGTCCAGCGTCGACGCCTCGGTCACCACCACCGCCGCCTCCAGCCGGCTCGCCCCGGCGGCCACCGCCGAGGCGACCGCCAGCTGGAGCGCGGTCAGGGTGAGCGAGGGCAGGGCCACGCTGGCCGCGGCGTACGTCCGGCCGTCCTGGTCACGGACCGCCGCGCCCTCCACGGCGCCGACCCGGCCGCGCGCGCCCCGGGCCAGGATGACCAGCTTGCCGTCCTCGGCGCTCAGCTCGGCGGGATCGGACGGGGTGGGCCGGGCCGCCGGCACGGCGGGTGACTCAGGCATCGGCGGGTTGCCTCTCCTCGGATCGGTTCTGGTTGCCGCGGGACTCGGCGTGCTCGCCACGCCCCGCGCTGTCCTGCGCGTCGGTCGGCGCCATCCGGCTCACCAGCACGGTGTCGATCCGGTTGCGCCGCCCGGTGGTGCCCTCGGCGATCAGCCGGAGCCCGGACACCTCGGCCTCCGCCCCGGGTATCGGGACCCGGCCCAGCGACTGGGCGAGCAGACCACCGACCGTCTCCACCTCGTCGGTGGGGAGTTCGGTGTCGAAGAGCTCGCCCAGATTCTCCACCGGAAGGCGGGCGGTGACCCGGACGGCACCGTCGTCCAGGCGTTCGACCGGCGGGCGTTCGACATCGTACTCGTCGGTGATCTCGCCGACGATCTCCTCGAGGATGTCCTCGATGGTGACCAGGCCGCCGGTGCCGCCGTACTCGTCGACGACGATGACCAGGTGGTTGCGGGCCGCCTGCATCTCCGACAGCAGGTCGTCGACCGGCTTGGACTCCGGCACGAAGGTCGCCGGGCGCATCAGCTCCGACACCGGCAGCTCGTCGGCCCGTGGGTCCCCGCCCTGGGTACGCCGGATCAGGTCCTTCAGGTAGAGCACGCCGAGCACGTCGTCGACGCTGTCGCCGATCACCGGGATGCGGGAGAAACCGGAGCGGAGGAAGAGCGCCAGCGCCTGGGAGAGGGTCTTGCCCTCCTCTATCCACACCATCTCGGTGCGCGGCACCATCACCTCGCGGGCGATGGTGTCACCGAGGGCGAAGACCGAGTGGATCATCTGCCGCTCGCCGTGCTCCACGACACCGCGCTGCTCGGCCAGGTCGACCAGCTCGCGCAGCTCCAGCTGGGTGGCGAACGGCCCCTCCCGGAAGCCGCGGCCCGGGGTGACCGCGTTGCCGATCAGGATCAGCAACGAGGCGAGCGGGTTCAGCGCCCGGCCCAGCCAGCGCACCAGGGGCGCGACGGCGCGCCCCACCGCGTACGCGTGCTGCCGGCCGATGGTCCGCGGCGCGACGCCGACCACCACGAAGCTGACCACGGTCATCGCGCCGGCGGTGACCAGGGCGGCCCGCCAGCCGGCGCCGAACGTGTCCACCGCGACCAGCGCCACCAGGGTGGTGGCGGTCAGCTCGGCCAGCAGCCGGAGCAGGAGCAGCAGGTTGAGATGGCGGACCACGTCACCGGCGACCACCTGGAGGGCGCGGGCGCCGCGCGCCCCGTCGCGGGCCAGTTCGGCGGCCCGGGCCGGGGAGACGGCGGCCAGCGCCGCCTCGGTCATCGCGATGAGGCCGGCGAGCACCACCAGCCCCGCCGCGAAGACGATGAGCTGGAGATCGGGCAGGCCGGCGGTACCAGAGGCCGCCGCCAGGGTGGTCATCACCGGGACCGGGTCGACCGCCAGCTGGAAAGCAGGCGGGCCTGGAGCGCGAACATCTCCCGCTCCTCCTCCGGCTCGGCGTGGTCGTACCCGAGCAGGTGCAGCACGCCGTGCACGGTGAGCAGGTGCAGCTCGTCGGCGGGCGAGTGGCCGGCGGTGGCCGCCTGCTTGGCCGCCACCTCCGGGCAGAGCACGATGTCGCCGAGCAGGGCCGGCTCGCCACCAGCCGGGGCGGTCTCGCCCGGGCCGTGGTCGACGCTGCCCTCGTCCATGGGGAAGGCGAGCACGTCGGTGGGACCGTCGCCGCCCATCCAGCGATGGTTCAGCTCGGTCATGTAGTCGACGTCGACCAGCAGCACGGAGAGCTCGGCGAGGGGGTTGACCCCCATCTCGTCGAGGGCGTGCCGGGCGACGGCGAGCACGGCGTCCGTGTCGACCTCGACACCGGACTCGTTGGCGATCTCGATGGACAACTGTCTTCCTCTGATGGATTAGCGGCGCCGGCCGGCCCGACCGCCCTGGGCGGTCCGCCCCGGCACGGCGTGCACGCTCTGCGCCTGCTGGTTCTCCCGCTCGGCGTCCCAGCGGGCGTACGCGTCGACGATCTCCCCCACCAGCCGGTGGCGGACCACGTCGGAGCTGGAGAGCTGGGCGAAGTGCACGTCCTCGACGTTCTCCAGGATCTCCCGGACCACCCGCAGGCCGCTGGTCGTCCCGCCGGGAAGGTCCACCTGGGTGACGTCACCGGTGACCACGATCTTGGAACCGAAGCCGAGCCGGGTGAGGAACATCTTCATCTGCTCGGGCGTGGTGTTCTGCGCCTCGTCCAGGATGATGAAGGCGTCGTTCAGCGTACGGCCCCGCATGTAGGCCAGCGGCGCCACCTCGATGGTGCCGGCCGCCATCAGCTTCGGGATGGTCTCCGGGTCGAGCATGTCGTGCAGCGCGTCGTAGAGCGGACGCAGATACGGGTCGATCTTCTCGTTGAGCGTGCCCGGCAGGAAGCCCAGCCGCTCCCCCGCCTCGACCGCCGGCCGGGTCAGGATGATCCGGTTGACCTGCTTGGCCTGCAGCGCCTGGACCGCCTTGGCCATGGCCAGGTAGGTCTTGCCGGTGCCGGCCGGGCCGATGCCGAAGACGATGGTGTGCGAGTCGATGGCGTCGACGTAGCGCTTCTGCCCGAGGGTCTTGGGGCGGATGGTGCGACCGCGTCGGGAGAGGATGTTGAGCGTGAGGACCTCGGCGGGCCGCTCCGCGCTGCCCTGCTCGAGCATGCCGACGGTACGCCGGACGGCGTCACTGGTCAGGGTCTCGCCTTTCTCGATGAGTTCGAGGAGCTCACTGAAGAGGCGCTCGGCGATGGCGTTGTCCGCGGGGGCGCCGGTGATGGTGATCTCGTTGCCACGCACGTGGACGTCGCTGTTGACCGAGCGTTCGACGAGTCGCAGGATCTCGTCGCCCGCGCCGAGCAGGTTCACCATGATCTTCGGGTCGGGGACCGTGATCCTGGTCTGCACCCGGGGCGGGCCGGGAGGTGGGGTGCCGGTCATAGATCGGGCCCGTCGGGCCCTGCGCCACCTGCTTCCGAATTCGGCGCCGCTGCCCTGTTGGCGCGGCGTGCGGACGTTCTACCCATCGTATCTGTTCAACACCGGACGCACCCCGCCCATTTCGGCTGGTCCGTGATCATCTCCCGGCGCGGAAGTCGTACCCGTCGAAGGTCTCCTGGGAGCGGGTGAAGCGGTAGGTGGCCCAGTGCATCCGCACCACCGCGCCGCGCTCGTCCCGGGTCAGCCGGAGCAGCTCGCCCACCTCCCGCCCGGCGACGGTCCGGAACACGTCCGGCCGGTCGGGCAGCGGCGCGAAGACGGCCGGGGGCTTGCCGGCCGGGTCGTCCGCGCCCCGGGCCCGCAGCGCGCCGTCGTGCCAGGAGAAGACGTACTCGAAGCCCTCGCCCCACCAGCGGCCGAGCGCCCCGCGCAGGTGGTCGGGGGCGGGCGGGCCGGGCCGCCACGGCTCGACGTCCGCCGGGTCGTGCTCGGCCGCGGCGGCGAGCAACTGGTGCGGCAGGTCGAAGACCGCCACGCCGGTGCCGGAGGAGCCGAGCACCGCGCAGCCCATCGCGCCCGCGGTGCCCTCGCCGCCGCACCGGCCGTAGACGGCGGCCAGGAAACCGGGCATGGCCCCGTCGTGCCCCACGTGCAACACGCGCTGCGGCTGCGGCACCAGGATCAGGCCGAGCCCGAAACCGGCCACCCAGAGCGTCTCATCGGTGGTGGTGAGCGGCCAGCGCATCTCATCGAGGGTGGCCGGGGCGAGCACCGCGCCGGTCGAATCGAGCGCGGCGGGGTCGGCGAGGAAGGCCGCCCAGCGGGCCATGTCCGGGGCCGTGCTCCACAGCTGGGCGGCCGGGGCCACCGCCCCGAAGTCGGTCGGCGGCTCGGGGTGGGCCTCGTCGGAGTACGCGTCGACCAGGAACCCGGTCGCGGCCCGGTCGCCGGGCGTCGGGCCGGTGGCGGTCAGCCCCAGGGGGACGAGCACCCGCTCGGCCAGCACCTCCGCCCAGGTGCCGCCGCGCAGCCGGCCGACCAGCTCGCCGAGGAGCGCCATGCCGAGGTTGGAGTAGTGGTAGCGCCGGCCGGTCGGCAGCACCCGCTCGACCCGGGCCAGGTCGGCGAGCAGCTCGTCCACGCCGGGCGCGCGCAGCGAGTCCCAGACGTCGCCGTACGGCTCGCGTTGCAGGCCCGCGGTGTGCGACAGCAGCCGGCGTACCGTCAGCTCGCCGTGCGCCGGCAGGTCGAGGTGCCGGCCGATCGGGTCGTCCAGGTCCAGCAGGCCGTCGTCCCGGCACTGCATGACCAGCACCGAGGTGAAGGTCTTGGTGACCGAGCCGATCCGGAACACCGACTCCGGGCCGACCGGCGTGTCGTTGCCCGTGTCGCCCACCGCGCAGCTCCAGAGCGGGCGATCGGCCCGGTGCAGGGCGGCCGAGATCGCCGGCACCCGGCCCCGGGCCTGCGCCTGCCGCACCATCCGTTCCAGCCGGTCGTTCACGGTGATCATGCCAGCAGTGTAAGGAGCGGGCCGCCGTGGAGCCCTCAGCGGGCGAGCATCGGGCCGAGCGGGGCGCCGCCGAACAGGTGCGCGTGCGCGTGGAAGACCTCCTGGCCGGCGTACGACCCGGTGTTGAACATCAGCCGGAAGCCGTCCGCGAGCAGCCCCTCCTCCTCGGCCACCACGGCGGCCGTGGCCAGCACCTCACCGGCCAGGCCCGGGTCGCCCTGGGCGAGGGTGGCCACGTCCGCGTAGTGCTCCTTCGGGATGACCAGCACGTGGACGGGCGCCTTGGGGTCGATGTCCCGGAAGGCGAGGGTGGTGGCGGTCTCTCGCACGATGGTGGCCGGGATCTCCCCGGCGACGATCCGGCAGAACAGGCAGTCGGTTCCCATCCGGGCATGCTAAGCGCTGCCCGGACCCGCCGCGCCGCCACCGGCCGCGCCGGGCATGATGTCCGGCGTGACTTCTCGGGCGGTACTGGTGACGGGGGCCTCGCGCGGCATCGGCCGCGCGGTGGCGCGGGCGTTCGCGGCGGGCGGGGACCGCGTGGCGATCCACCACCGGGACTCGGCGGAGCTGGCCGAGCAGCTGCGCGACGAACTGCCCGGCGACGGCCACGTGGTGGTCCGCGCCGACCTGGCCGACCCGGACGCGGTCCGGGCGATGGTGGACGAGGCGGCGGAGCGGCTCGGCGGGCTGGACGTCCTGGTCAACAACGCCGGCGTGTACGGGCCGCGGGACTTGCCGCACCCGGTCTTCGGCAACACCTATGAGCAGTGGCGCCAGCAGTGGCGGCTGGTGCTGGAGACCAACCTGACCGGGGCCGCCAACGTGACCTGGTGCGCCGCCCAGCACATGCGGGAGCGGGGCGGGCGGATCGTCAACGTCTCCTCCCGCGGCGCGTTCCGGGGCGAGCCGCAGCAGCCCGCGTACGGGGCGAGCAAGGCGGGGCTGAACGCGCTCGGTCAGTCGCTGGCCCTGGCCCTCGCCCCGTACGGCATCGCGGTGGCGACCGTGGCCCCCGGCTTCGTCGAGACGGACATGACCACCGAACACCTCACCGGCGAGAACGGTGCCGCCATCCGCGCCCAGAGCCCGTTCAACCGGGTCGCCCGCCCCGAGGAGATCGCCGCCGCCGTCCACTGGCTGGCCAGTCCCGAGGCGGAGTGGGCCTCCGGCACCATCGTCGACCTCAACGGCGCCTCCTACCTGCGCACCTGACCCCGCCGCTCGCGGCCCGGCACTCGACGCCCGGCACTTGAGGCGCGGCACTCAGGGCTTTGCACTCGAGGCCCCGTGCTCGATGCCCGGTGCTCGATGCGGGCGCTCGATGCGGGCGCGGACATTCCCTACGCACGCTTTGCTCTGCTGCAGCCCACGCAACACTCCCGGGCCGTGAGTGTTGCGTGGGCTGCAGCAGAGCACAGGGCGTGCTGGAACTCCTCTGGCGGGCGGGGCGACTCACGCGAGTTGCGGGAGACGGCGGCATCACGTGCGCCGGACACACCGTAGTTTCCGGAACATCGTGTGGATCTTCAGCCAGCCGACCGGCGGAGACGGCGGAGACGGCGGGAAGGGCGGAGACGGCGAAGCTCATCACGCGGACGGCAAGCCGGCTGCGGACGCGCGGGTCACCAGCGCGCGAGGCGGGTGGCGAGGACGGCGAGGGCCGCCACGCCGGCCGTGGAGGTGCGCAGCACCGACGGCCCGAGCCGGACCGGGCGGGCGCCGGCCTCGCGGAAGGCCGACAGCTCGGCCGGGGCGATGCCGCCCTCCGGGCCGACCACCAGCACGATCTCGCCTGTGGCGGGCAGGTCGGCGGTGGTCAGCCGCTCCTCGGCCTCCTCGTGCAGCACGAACGCGCCGGCCGCCCCGGCGATCCGCCGGACGACCGTCTGGGTGGACTCGTCCGGGGACCCGGCCACCACCGGCAGCCAGGCCCGGCGGGCCTGCTTGGCCGCCTCCCGGGCGGTCGCCGCCCACTTCTCCCGGGCCCGTACGCCCCGGTCGCCGCGCCACTGGGCCACCGAGCGGGACGCCGCCCAGGGCACGATCTCGTCGACCCCGACCTCGGTCATCGCCTGCACGGCCAGCTCACCCCGGTCGCCCTTGGCGATGCCCTGTACCACCACGACACGCGGGACGGACGCGTCGGTGTACCCCCGGGAGGTGACCTGGAGGTCGAGGGTGCCCCTGCCGACGGCGGTGACCACCGCGGCGGCCGTGCCACCCCGACCGTCGGCCAGCAGCAGTTCCTCGCCGACCCGCAGCCGCTGCACGTTCGCGGCGTGGTGCCCCTCGGGGCCGTCCAGCGTCAGTGCGTCACCGGTGGGCAGCGCCTCCACCAGGAACAGCGGGGCGGACACGTCAGGCGTGCCCGTTGAAGGCGTCGCGCATCCGGGAGAAGAAGCCGCCCTGCTTGGTCAGCTCGGCAACCTCCTCGCCCCGGGTCTTGGCGAAGTCGCGCAGCATCCGCTCCTGGTCGGCGTCGAGCTTGGTCGGCGTCCGCACGTCCAGATGGACGTAGAGGTCGCCGCGGCCGGTGCCGCGCAGGTGCGGCACGCCCCGGGCGCGCAGCCGCAGCGTGCTGCCCGGCTGGGTGCCCGCCTTGACGTCGACCGTCTCCTCGCTGTCCAGCGTCTTGATGGTCAGCCGGGTGCCGAGCGCGGCGGCGGTCATCGGCACGGTGACCCGGCAGTGCAGGTCGTCGCCCTTGCGGGAGTAGACGTCGTGCGGCCGCTCGTGGATCTCCACGTACAGGTCGCCGGCGGTGCCGCCGCCCGGGCCGACCTCGCCCTGCTGGGCCAGCCGGATCCGCATGCCGTCCTCGACCCCGGCCGGGATCTTGACGGTCAGCGAGCGGCGGGTCCGCACCCGGCCGTCGCCGGCGCAGGTCGGGCAGGGGTGCGGGATGGTGGTGCCGTAGCCCTGGCAGACGGTGCACGGCCGGGCGGAGACCACCTGGCCAAGGAAGGTCCGCTGCACCGACTGCACCTCGCCCCGGCCGCCGCACGCCTCGCAGGTGGCCAGGTGGGTGCCGGCCGCGGTGCCGGCGCCGGAGCAGGTGGTGCAGAGCACGGCGGTGTCGACGGTGATCGGCGCCTCGACGCCGAACGCGGTCTCGTGCAGGTCCAGCTCCAGCCGCAGGATCGCGTCCGCGCCCGGCCGGGTCCGCGGGCGCGGCCCCCGGGCGCCGCCCGCGGCGCCGCCGAAGAAGGCGTCCATGATGTCCTGGAAGCCGACGAACGGGCCGGCCCCGCCGGGACCACCCGGACCGCCGGCGCCCCCGCCGCCCGGCGCGAGCGGGTCGCCGCCCAGGTCGACGATCTGCCGTTTCCGGTCGTCCGAGAGGACCTCGTACGCGGCGTTGATGTCCTTGAACTTCTCCTGTGCCTCCGGGTCCGGATTGACGTCCGGGTGGAACTGCCGCGCCAGCTTGCGGTAGGCGCGCTTGATCTCGTCGTCGGAGGCCTCCCGGCTCACGCCGAGAATGCCGTAGTAGTCCCTGGCCACTGCGTTCCGTGTCCTCATGTTCGTCTCGCGTTGCGCCGGTCGGCGGCCGGAGCCGGCCGTCGGCCCTGACTGGTCAGTTCTGGGCCAGCAGCTCGCCCACGTAGCGTGCCACGGCCCGCACCGTGGCGATGGTGCCGGGGTAGTCCATCCGGGTGGGCCCGAGCACCCCGAGGCCGCCGACGATGGTCGCGCCCGGGCCGTACCCGGTGCTCACCACCGAGGCGGCGCGGAGGTTGTCGATCTCGTTCTCGTCGCCGATCAGCACCCGAGTGGTGCTCGGCTCGGCCTCCCCGATCAGCTTGAGCAGCACGACCTCCTCCTCGAGCGCCTCCAGGATGGGGCGCAGCGAGCCCTGGAAGTCGAGCAGTCCACCGCGGGTGAGGTTGGCCGTCCCGGCCAGCGCGATCCGCTCCTCGTGCCGCTCCACCAGCGTCTCCAGCAGCACGGTGGAGAGGGTGGTCATGGCGCCGCGCAGATGCGGCGCCGACTCGTCGACGAGCGCCTGGACCAGCGGCGGGGTCTCCGAGAGCCGGCTGCCGACCAGCTTCTCGTTGACCAGCCGGCGCAGGTCGATGACGTCGGCGGCGGGGATCGGCGCGGGCAGCTCGACCAGCCGCTGCTCGACCCGCCCGGTGTCGGCGATCATGACCAGCATCAGCCGGGTGGTGGAGATCGGCACCAGCTCCAGGTGGCGCACCGAGGAGCGGGCCAGGCTCGGGTACTGCACCACGGCGACCTGGCGGGTCAGCTGGGCCAGCAGCCGGACCGTGCGGTGCACCACGTCGTCCAGGTCGACCGCGCCGACCAGGAAGCGCTCGATGGCCCGGCGCTCGGCCGGGCTGAGCGGCTTGACCCGGGAGAGCCGGTCGACGAAGAGCCGGTAGCCGCGGTCGGTGGGCACCCGGCCCGCGCTGGTGTGCGGCTGCCGGATGTAGCCCTCCTCCTCCAGCACCGCCATGTCGTTGCGCACCGTCGCCGGGGAGACGCCCAGCTGGTGTCGCTCGACGAGGGCCTTGCTGCCGACCGGCTCCTGCGTGGCGACGTAGTCCTCGACGATCGCGCGCAGCACGGCGAGCTTGCGGTCGTCGAGACCCATCTCCCCACCTCCTGAAGCACCTCGACCCGCCGGTGGTCCGGGGCGGGCCGGGCACCTGGCACTCGACTGTAGCGAGTGCCAGTCTACGTCGGCGCCACCCCTGACGCGATGATCAGCGACGGACCACGGGGGTCCGGCCCGCCACCCAGCACGGCGCCAGAGCCGTTCAGCCGGACATCCCGGGCGATCTCGCTCTGGTGCCGCCTTGCGGGCAACCCCTACCGTGACGTCCATGACTGAACCACCTCGCCCTCCCGGAGCGGGGGACGCCGGCGCTCAGCCGCCGGACCCGACCCCGCCGTCGGCACCGTACGGCTCGTCGGCGGACGAGCCACCCACCGCACCACTGTCCGGGGCGCCGGGCGCGGGCGGCTATCCCCCGCCCGGTGGCTATCCCCCGCCCTCCGGCGGCCAGCCGCCGTCGGGTGGCTACCCACCTCCGGGCGGCTATCCGCCGCCGGGCGGCGGCTATCCGACCGGCGGCGCGTACGGCGCCCCGAGCGGCGGCTGGGCCAACAACGAGGACAAGACCTGGGCGCTGGTCGCGCACTTCGGCGGCGCGGCGGCGATGTTCGTCAGCGGCGGCGTGCTGGGCTGGCTCCCGCCGCTGGTCGCCATGCTGGCCCGGGGAAACCAGTCGCCGACGGTGCGTCAGCACGCGGTCGCGGCGCTCAACTTCCAGCTGCTCTGGTCGATCGTCGGCCTGGTCGGCTGGGTCCTGGCCTGCATCGTGATCGGGTTCCTCGCGGTCGGCGCGGCGGTCATCATCGGCGTCCTGTTCGGCATCCTCGCCGGCGTCAAGGCCAACGAGGGCCAGCTCTACCGCTATCCGATGAGCATCAGCCTGGTCAAGTGACGCCCCGCCCGGCCGGCCCGCGGGTCGGCCGGGCGATCGGCGGTCAGGGCAGCAGGTCGCGGACCACCGCGTCAGCCAGCAGCCGGCCGCGCAGCGTGAGCACCGCCCGGCCGGCCGCGTACTCCGGCGCGGCCAGCAGCCCGCCGGCCAGGGCCCGCTCGGCCCCGGCGCGCCCCGCGTCGTCCAGCACGTCCAGCGGCAGCCCGGAGGCGAGCCGCAGCCGCAGCATGACGTCCTCCATGTGCGCCTCGTCGGGCGTGAGCACCTCCCGGGCCAGGCCCGGCGACTCCCCGGCGGCGAGCCGCTGGGCGTACGTCGTCGGGTGCTTGACGTTCCACCAGCGCACCCCGCCGACGTGGCTGTGCGCCCCCGGTCCGAGGCCCCACCAGTCGGCGCCGGTCCAGTAGAGCAGGTTGTGCCGGCACCGGGCCGCCGCCGAGCGGGCCCAGTTGGACACCTCGTACCAGGAGAAACCGGCCGCGTCGAGGGCGGCCTCCGCGGCCAGGTAGCGGTCCGCCGCCACGTCGTCGCTCGGGTACGGCAGCTCGCCGCGCCGCATCCGCGCGGCCAGCCGGGTGCCGTCCTCCACGATCAGGGCGTACGCGCTGACGTGGTCGACCCCGGCCGCGACGACCTGCTCCAGCGAGGCGGCGAAGTCCTCGGCGCGCTCCCCCGGCGTGCCGTAGATCAGGTCCAGGTTCACGTGGTCGAACCCGGCGTCGCGCGCCTCGAGGGCGGCGGTGGTGGCCCGCCCGGCGCTGTGCTTGCGGTCCAGGATCGCCAGCACGCCCGGCGCGGCGGACTGCATGCCCAGCGAGATCCGGGTGTAGCCGGCGGCCCGCAGCGTCTTCAGCGACTCCGGCGTGACCGACTCGGGGTTGGCCTCGGTGGTCACCTCGGCGTCGGCGGCGAGCCCCCAGGTGCGGTCGATCCCCGCCAGAATGCGGGCCAGGTCGTCGGCGGGGAGCAGGGTCGGCGTGCCGCCGCCGACGAAGACGGTGTCGACCCGTCGCGGCGGCGTGTCACCGAGCACCCGGCCCGCGAGGGCCAGCTCGGCCAGCACGGTGTCGGCGTACGACTCGCGGCTGGCCCCGCCGCCCAGCTCGGCCGCCGTGTACGTGTTGAAGTCGCAGTAGCCGCAGCGGCTGGCGCAGAACGGGACGTGCACGTACACGCCGAAACCGCGCGCGCCGACCGCGCGGGTGGCGGCGGCGGGCAGCGACCCGTCACGCGGGACGGATTCACCTTCTGGAAGAGCGCCGGGCATGGCAACTAGTGTGCCCGGCATGACCTCTCCGGACGCTCTCGTGCGGGTCGCCACGGCCCGTGGGGTGACCACCCTCACCCTGGACAGCCCGCACAACCGCAACGCGCTCTCCACCCCGCTGATGACCGGGCTGCTGGCCGGGCTGGCCGCGGCGGTCGCCGACGACGCGGTCCGGGCGATCGTGCTGGACCACACCGGCCCGGTCTTCTGCTCCGGCGCGGACCTGAAGGAGACCGCCGCCGCGTACGCCAGCGGGACGGTGCCGGCCGGGATGCTCGGCGACGTGCTGGTGGCGGTGCGGGAGTGCCCGAAGCCGGTGCTGGCGAAGGTGGCCGGGCCGGCGCGGGCCGGCGGGCTGGGCCTGATCGCGGCGGCCGACCTGGCGGTCTGCGCCGAGGAGGCGACCTTCGCCTTCACCGAGGTGCGGATCGGGGTGATCCCGGCGGTCATCTCGGCCACCGTGCTGCCCCGGCTGAATCCCCGGGCCGCCGCCGAGCTGTACCTGACGGGGGACACCTTCGACGGCCGCCGGGCCGCCGAGATCGGTCTGGTCACCGCGGCCGTGCCGGCGGCCGGGCTGGACGCGGCGGTGGCCCGTTACTGCGACTCGCTGGTCCGGGGCGCGCCGCGGGCCCTGGCGGGCGCCAAGGAGCTGCTGCGCCGGCCGGCCCCCACCGACCTGCGCGCCGAGATCGCCGAGTTGGCCGCCCTCTCCACCGGGTACTTCCTCTCCGACGAGGGCCGGGAGGGCGTTCTCGCCTTCCGCGAGAAACGGGACGCGGCCTGGGTGCCGACCGGGAACGCCGCCGACTGACCACGGATGCCCTCCGTGGCCGAGTGGTGACGGAACGGGAGGCAACCGGTCGGACGACCCGGGCGGCGCTCCGGGGGACGTACGCTTGGCGGACTGTCGAACAGGAGGTGCGGGTGCGAACTCGGGCAATCGGGGCAGCCGGTGTGGTGGTGGCGGTCGTCGCCCTCCTCGGGATCTGGTTCGTGGCCCGGCACGTCGCGCCCCAGCTCCGCCTCCCGGCGGCCAGCCGCACCTGCACCGTCCAGGCCGACGGCCGGGTCGTGCTCGGCGCCGACCAGATGGCCAACGCGGCCACCATCGCGGCGATCGGCGCACAGCGCCGGATGCCCGAGCGGGCCGTGGTGGTGGCGCTGGCGACGGCGTACCAGGAGTCGCACCTGAAGAACCTCGCCCACGGCGACCGGGACTCGCTCGGCCTGTTCCAGCAGCGCCCGAGCCAGGGCTGGGGCACCGCCGAGCAGATCCAGGACCCGCGCTACGCGGCGGACCGGTTCTACGCGGCGCTGAAGAAGGTCAAGGGCTGGGAGGAGCTGCGGGTCACCGAGGCCGCCCAGCGGGTGCAGCGGTCGGCCTATCCCGAGGCGTACCAGAAGTGGGCGGACGAGTCGCAGGTCCTCACCCGCGCGCTGCTCGGCCATGCGACCGGCGCGGTGGCCTGCACGGTCGGGCCGACGCCGGCGATGCGCGGCCAGGCCGCCGCGGCCGCGCTGATCCAGGGGCTGACCCTCGACTGGGGGTTGCCGGGCGTGGCCTCCCCGACCGACCTGACCGGCCTGGCGGTGTCGGCGACGGACAGCCGCAACGGCTGGCGGTACGCCCACTGGCTGGTGTCGCACGCCGACGACCACGGCGTGAAGCGGGTCCGCTTCGGCGGCCTGGAGTGGACCGCCGAGCAGGGCACCTGGGCCAAGGTGGCCGACGGGCGGGCGACCCCGACCCAGGTGCTGGCGGAGGTCTTCGCCGACACGTAGGCCGGCAAACCGGCCCCGGTCAGGGGCGGCTGCCGGAGAGCCGGCGGCGGACCCTCTCCCGGATCGGCTCGGGCAGCTCCGGGGCGTCCAGCAGCCGGGGCAGCAGCGCCGGCTCCAGACTCGTCGCCCGGAACACCTCGCCGATCGTGACGCCGTGCGCCGGGCGCGCCACCACCTCGACCGGGTCACCGGCGCCGACCGTGCCCTCCCGGAGCACCCGCAGGTACGCCCCGGGCGCGGCCCGCGCGGTGAACCGCTTGATCAGGTCGGGCATCCCCCAGAAGCCGGCGAAGGTGGTGCACGGCGTGCGGGGCTTGGTGACCTGGAGCAGTGCGTCGCCGATGGCCCACTGCTCGCCGATGACCGCCCCGGTGACGTCCACCGCGTACGTGGTCAGGTTCTCGCCGAAGCCGCCGGGCCGGATGCCCCGGCCCAGCTCGGCCGCCCACCAGTCGGCGTCCTCCTCGGCGTAGGCGTAGACGGCCTGGTCGGGCCCGCCGTGGTGGGCCCGCTCGCCGATGAAGTCGCCGGCCACCCCGTCGACCCGCAGCAGCACCGGACCGTCGACCGGCCGCTTGTCGATGCCGCTGCGACCGCTCGGGTCGCCCGCCCACTCCGCCTCGGTGACCACGCCGAGGTTCACCGCCGCCAGCCTGCCCGTCATGGCGGTGAGCCTAGTCGGGCGCGGATCGGCGGGACAGCCGGTGATCAGCCCTTGACGGCGCCGGCCACCAGGCCGGAGACCATCCGGCGCTGCACCAGCAGGAAGAAGACGATCACCGGCAGGGTGAACAGCGTCGAGGCGGCCATGACCGACCCCCAGGCGGTGTCGTCCCGCCCGAAGAAGAAGGTCATCGCCACCGGCAGGGTGTACCTGTCCTGGTCGTTGATGAAGGTCAGCGCGAAGATCAGCTCGTTCCACGCGGTGATGAAGGAGAAGATGCTGGTGGCGACCAGCCCCGGGGCGACCAGCGGGAAGAGGATCCGCCGGAAGGTCTGGGCCCGGCTCGCGCCGTCGATCGCCGCGGCCTCCTCCAGTTCCTTGGGCACCGCCGCCACGAAGCCGCGCAGCATCCACACGGCGAACGGCAGCGAGAAGCCGAGGTAGGTGAGGATCAGGCTGGGCAGCGTGTTGTAGAGCCCGAGCCGCTGGATCATCAGGAAGAGCGGGATGACCAGCGCCTCAAGCGGGATCATCTGCACCACCAGCAGCAGGATCAGGAACGTGGTGCGCAGCCGGAACCGGAACCGGGCCACCGCGGTCGCCGCGAGCAGCGCGACCAGGCCGCTGAGCAGCACCGTCGCCAACGCGACCAGGGCGCTGTTGAGGAAGAAGTCGGCGAACGTCACGCCCGGGATCAGGTTGCCGGTGAGGATCTCCCGGTAGTGCTCGAGGGTGGGCTCCGCCGGCACCGGGCGCGGCGTGGCCGAGAAGATCTCCCGGTTCGGCTTCAGCGAGGTGGCGATCATCCAGTAGACCGGGAAGGCCGCGAAGAGCGCGACCAGCAGGCCGGCGCCGTTGAGGGCGAACTTCTTCACGACTCGTCCTCCTGCCGGAGCACCATCCGGACGTAGACACCGGTCACCACGAGCAGGATCAGGGTGAGGATGACCGCGATCGCCGCCCCGAGGCCGTACTTCGGCGGCGGTGAGAAGGCCTCCGCGTACGAGTAGATGGAGAGCATGAACGTGGGCCGGTCCTGGGTGCCGCCGGCCAGCACGAACTGCTGGGTGAAGACCTTGAAGTCCCAGATCGTGGAGAGCACCACCAGGATGCCGAAGACCGGTCGCAGGGTGGGGAAGGTGACCGACCAGAAGACCCGCCACGGCCCGGCCCCGTCCACCCGGGCGGCTTCCTGCAACTCGCTCGGCACGCTCTTCAGGCCGGCGAGCACGCTGACCGCGATGAACGGGAACGAGTGCCAGACCACCACCAGGGTCAGGATCGAGAAGAACAGCAGCGGGTCGTTGAACCAGCCGTAGCCGGTCCAGTCGCTGCGCCCGAAGAGCGCGGTGGAGAGCCCATCGGGAAGCTTGTTGAACAGCCAGGTGACCAGGCCGCTGGTGTCGTCGAAGATCCACTTCCAGACGATGGTGCCGGTCAGCGCCGGGGTGGCCCAGGCCAGCATCACGCAGCTGGCGACGAAGGTGGCCATCCGCTTGCCGAGCCGGTTGAGCAGCAGCCCGACCAGGGTGCCGAGGATCATCGTCAGCATCACGTTGGCCGCGGCGAAGAGCACCGTGTTGCGCAGCACCGTACGGAAGAACGGGTCGCCGAGGATCTGCGCGTAGTTGGCGAACCCGACCCAGGGCCACTCGCGGTCCCCGCGCAGCTGCCGGACGCTGTCCAGCTTGTAGAAGGACATGCCCACCACCTGACCGAGGGGCCAGAGCAGCAGCACCCCGATGATCACCAGGCAGGGCAGGAGCAGCAGGTACGGCAGGCGGTCGACGCGGCGGCGCCGCCGCGCGGGGGTCTCCCGCGCGACGGCCTCGCCGGTGGCCTCGGTCAGCGTGGTCACTTGGCGTTGAGGATGCTTTCCATCTCGGTGGCCGCGTCGGCGGTGGCCTTCTCGACCGTCTTCTGACCCTTGATGACCGAGCTGTTCATCGCCTGGGTCACCGTCTTGGTCCGGCTGACCTCGACCCACTTCGGGGTGAGCGGGGTCAGCTTGGTGTTCTGCATGGTGGTGGCGAATGCGGCCATCACCTTGTCGTTGGCGTAGTTGCCGCCGCCGACCAGATCCTTGTAGACCGGGAAGAAGTTGAGGCTGCTGGCGAACTCCTGGTCCTTCTGCTTGCTCAGCAGCACGGTCAGGTAGTCCCAGGCCAGGGCCTGCCGCTTGCTGTCCTTCCACAGGGCGATGTCGGAACCGCCCGCGAAGGCCGGGGCCGGCTTGCCGTCCGGGCCGGGGATGGGGAACGTGCCCCACACCTTCTCGATCTCCGGGTTGTCCTTCTTCATGGCGCCGCCCTGCCAGCTGCCGGCGAAGGCCATCGCCGCCCTGCCGGTGGCGAACTGGGTACGGGCGTCGACCTCGTTCCAGCCGGCGGCGGCCGGCGGGGCGACCTTGTGCACGGTCACCAGGTCGGTCCAGAACTTGACCGCCTTCTGCGCCTCCGGCGTGTTGTAGCCGGACTTCCAGGTGTCGCCCTGCTTGGTGGCGATCTCACCGCCGGCGCCCCAGAGGAAGGAGTAGAACGGCAGCTCGGAGTTGCCCGGCAGGGCGATGCCGTAGGTGCCCGGCTTCTTCGCCTGGACGGCCTTCGCGGTGGCGACCAGCTCGTCCCAACTGGTCGGCGGCTTCACGCCGGCCTCGGCGAACCAGTCGGTGCGGTAGTAGATGGCCCGCACCCCGGCGTACCACGGCACGCCGTACTGCTTGCCGTCGAGCTGGGCGTTCTTGACCAGGTCGGGGAGGATGTCCTTGCCCTCGGACCAGCCGTTGAACTTGTCGGTGACGTCGGCGAGGGCCTCCTGCGCCGCCCAGCCCTGGGTCTCGGTGTTGCCGAGCTCGGTGACGTCCGGTCCCTCGCCACCGGCGAGCGCCGCCTGGAACTTCTTCGGCGCCTCCAGCCAGGGAATGTACTGGACGACCACGTCCGTCTCGGGGTGCTTCTTCTTGAATTCGGCCTCGACTCCGTCGAGGAACTTGGTCTGGGCGTCGCCGCCCTCACCCATCATCCAGACCGTCAGCTTGCTGTTGTCCGCGGCCTTGTCGTCGTCACCCGAGCCACCGCAGCCGGCGAGCACCATCGCGGCCGAGGCCACGATGGCGGTGACCGGCGCCAGCCGCTTCCACCTGTTCACGCCCATATCTCCCTCGCGCCGTTTGGCACTAACCTTCTCCGCCGCACCTTAGTAGGAAAAAATCCTTTACGACAGGGGGTAGTCGTGCGGGTCGGGCGAGGCGACGGTATCGCAGGGTGCGGGGGCCGGGGCAAGCGTGCCGTACGGGCAGGTCGCGGGCGTCCGGGGCGGCAGGCACGAAGCGGGCGCCCGACCTTTCGGCCGGGCGCCCGCGTCAGCAGGTGCGCGTGTCAGTACCGGGTGACGCCCCGGCGACGACCCACGCCGGCCACCAGGGCCACCCCGATGGCGGCGAACAGGATCTGCAGCAGCAACTCCCGCCAGTCGATGCCGGCGGTGTCGGCGAAGCCGGAGGCGCGCGCGACGATCGTGCCGAGCAGCGCGGCGCCGACGCCGATCAGCATGTGCAGCCACATCGGCATGTTCTGACGGCCCGGTACGACCAGGCGGCCCACAGCGCCGACGATGAGACCAACGATGAGCGCGGTGATGATGCCCCAGACGGTGAGCTCCACGGTCGCTCCTCCTTCAGTAATCGAGTCACACGCTGTCGTGTGTTTCCTGCCGTCACCGCCAATTGCCCGACCGGCCGAAAACCCAAACCGACTCGGGTGACGAAGGCACCCTGGGGGTCGAATCCGTGGAATATTTCGCGTGCGGCCGCACCTGGACACAATGCGGAACGGGCGCCCGACCTTCCGGTCGGGCGCCCGTTTCGGCAGTTCAGGCTGGGTCAGTAGCGGGAGACGCTGCGGCGACGACCCACGCCGGCCACCAGGGCCACGGCGATGGCGGCCACCACGACCTGGACCAGCAGTTCCAGCCAGTCGATACCGGCGGTCTCGGTGGCGATGCCCAGCGCCCGGGCGATGACCGTACCGAGCAGCGCGGCGCCGATACCGATCAGCATGTGCAGCCACATCGGCATGTTCTGGCGACCCGGAACGACCAGGCGGCCCAGAGCGCCGACGATGAGACCAACAACGATGGCGGTGATGATGCCCCACACGGTGAGCTCCACGGTCGCCCTCCTTCTTCAGAAGTTTCACACGGTGTCGTGTGGTTCCTGTCGTGACCGCTAAGTGCCCGAGCGACCGGAAATCCAAACCGAGTCAATCTGCCGGACGTCGTGCAAGGTCGATGTCCGGGCCGCGCGTCGGTTCGGGCAGCAGGCGACATCCCGCAGGTGGGAGCGGGTGCCGGCCGACCCGACGACGGCGTCCGGGACGGGAGAAATTCATCGACGGTACGACCACGAACGGCGGCGCCCCGCGCGGAGGACCCGGGTGCGGGTCGCTCCGGCGGGGCGCCGGCCGTGCTGGGGTGACGCGAGCGGGGCTACTTCTTGCCGGGGGCCTTGCCGTCCCCGGAGTCGGAGGAGAGCGCGGCGATGAAGGCCTCCTGCGGCACCTCCACCCGGCCGACCATCTTCATCCGCTTCTTGCCTTCCTTCTGCTTCTCCAGCAGCTTGCGCTTCCGGCTGATGTCACCGCCGTAGCACTTGGCGAGCACGTCCTTGCGGATCGCCCGGATGGTCTCCCGGGCGATCACGCGGCTGCCGATGGCGGCCTGGATCGGCACCTCGAACTGCTGGCGGGGGATCAGGTTGCGCAGCTTCGCCGCGATGGTGACGCCGTAGTTGTACGCCTTGTCCTTGTGCACGATCGCGCTGAACGCGTCCACCGGCTCGCCGTGCAGCAGGATGTCGACCTTGACCAGCTCGGAGGCCTGCTCGCCGGATGGCTCGTAGTCCAGCGAGGCGTAGCCCTTGGTGCGGCTCTTGAGCTGGTCGAAGAAGTCGAAGATGATCTCCGCGAGGGGCAGGGTGTAGCGCAGCTCCACCCGGTCCGCGGAGAGGTAGTCCATGCCGAGCAGGCTGCCCCGGCGACCCTGGCACAGCTCTATGACGGCGCCGACGTAGTCGTTCGGGGTGAGCACGGTGGCCCGGACGACGGGCTCGTACACCTCGGCGATCTTGCCGGTCGGGTACTCGCTCGGGTTGGTCACCACGATCTCCTGGCCGTCCTCGGTGATGGCCCGGTAGACCACGTTCGGCGCGGTGGAGATCAGATCGAGGTTGTACTCGCGCTCCAGCCGCTCCCGGATGATCTCCAGGTGCAGCAGGCCGAGGAAGCCGCAGCGGAAGCCGAAGCCCAGCGCCCCCGACGTCTCCGGCTCGTAGTCGAGCGCGGCATCGTTGAGCTTGAGCTTGTCCAGCGCCTCGCGCAGGTTCGGGTAGTCCGACCCGTCGATCGGGTAGAGGCCCGAGTAGACCATCGGCTTCGGGTCCTTGTAGCCGCCGAGGGCCTGGGCCGCCGGCCGCGAATTGATGGTTACGGTGTCACCCACCCGGGACTGGCGGACGTCCTTCACTCCGGTGATCAGGTAACCCACCTCGCCGACGCCGAGTGCGTCGGCCTTCACCATCTCCGGCGAGATGACGCCGATCTCCAGCAGCTCGTGCACCGCGGCGGTGGACATCATCTTGATCCGGTCCCGCGCGCTGATCCGCCCGTCAATCACCCGGACGTAGGTGACCACGCCCCGGTAGACGTCGTACACCGAGTCGAAGATCATCGCCCGGGCCGGGGCGTCGGCGTCGCCGACCGGGGGCTGGAACTGCCGGACGATCTCGTCCAGCAGGTACGGCACGCCCTCGCCGGTCTTGCCGGAGACCCTGATGCAGTCCGCCGGGTCGCCACCGATCAGGTGGGCGAGCTCCTCGGCGTACTTCTCGGGCTGGGCGGCCGGCAGGTCGATCTTGTTGAGCACCGGGATGATGCGCAGGTCGTTCTCGAGCGCCAGGTAGAGGTTGGCCAGGGTCTGCGCCTCGATGCCCTGCGCGGCGTCGACCAGCAACACGGCCCCCTCGCAGGCGGCCAGCGACCGGGACACCTCGTACGTGAAGTCGACGTGCCCCGGGGTGTCGATCATGTTGAGCACCGCGTGCTCACCGGCCCGCTCACCCTCGCGGATGGTCCACGGCATCCGGACGGCCTGGCTCTTGATTGTGATGCCGCGCTCGCGCTCGATGTCCATCCGGTCCAGGTACTGGGCACGCATCTGCCGGGGGTCGACCACGCCGGTGAGCTGCAACATCCGGTCGGCCAGGGTCGACTTCCCGTGATCGATGTGGGCGATGATGCCGAAGTTCCGGATGCGACCGGGGTCGGTGGCACCAGGAGCATTCGCGCCGGGATCGAGCTTCGGTGGCACAGCGGTCCGTTCTGGTCGGCTGACGTGAGGGGGCCGGCACGCGCCGGCCCCCTCTATGCTCCCACGTCGCTCCGGACGCGGTCCGATCACTCCTGGCCGCCGCCGAAGGCCCGATCGGTCACTCCGCCGGCGGCTCGACGAAGAGGGCGGCGAGCCGGGGCAGCCGGCGACGCGCCTCCTCGTCGTCGTCGAAGTCCCAGAAGTCGTTCAGATCGGGCACCGGCACCGGGTCGCGGTCCGCCGGCAGGTCGGCCGCGGTGGCCTTCCGGTACGCCTCCCAGGACACCGCGAGCATGTCCTCGCACTCGAACTCCTCGCCGCTGAGCGCGGCGGCCCGCACGCGGGGCAGCTCGGCGAGGGAATCGGGGTCGGCGACCGCCCGGGCGAACACCGCCCGGCCCTGGGTCATCAGCCAGCCACGGAAGTACTCGAAGCCGTCGCCGGAGGCGCCCCCGTTGATCAGATAGGCCGCGCCCCACAGGTCCACCCGGTAGGACGCCGCGAGCACCCGCCGCTGGTGGTGGGCGTACTCGACGATGTCGTCCGGGTCCCGCTCGGCCAGCAGGGCGACCGCCCGGGCGGCGATGGCGTCGGGCTCTCCCCCGCCGCCCTCCCGGGCCCGGTCGATCAGCTGCCAGAAGTCGTCGGTCCGCATGGCTGGCAGTCTGGCAGAGCCGACCGACACCCGACCGCCGGCACGACCGGGCGGGCACCGTCGGGCAGCATGGGCGGGTGCCCGCGATCTCGCTGCCCCCGGTGCCGTACGACGCCACCGCCGTGCGCCCCGCCTGGGCGGCGCTGCCGGCCGGCCTGCGGGACGCGGTCGCGGGGCGGCTCGGCGGCCCGCCGGTCGCGGTACGGGTGGCCGGCGCCGGATTCACCCGGGGCTTCGCCGCCGTGCTGGAGACCGCCGACGGCGCGCGGGCCTTCCTGAAGGCGGCCTCGCTGACCACGCAGCGGCACCTGGTCGACTGGTACGCCCACGAGGCCGCCGTCCTCGCCCGGCTCCCCGCCGGCCTGCCGGTCCCCCGGCCACGGTGGGCGCTCACCGAGGCCGGCTGGTACGCGGTCTGCCTCGACGCCGTCGACGGCGCCCCGCCCCGGCTGCCCTGGGACCCGGCCGAGCTGACCGCCACCCTCGCCGCGTACGCCGAGGTCGCGGCCGCCCTCGCCGAACCACCGGCGGAGCTGGTCAGGCTCGGGCTGCCCCGCCTCGCCGACCTGGCCCGCGACGACATCCTCTGCTGGGGCGAGGTGGCCGCCGGCCGGGAGCCGGCGCCGGAGCTGCCGCCCTGGGCCCGGCCGCGGCTGCCCGAGCTGGCCGCGCTGGAGTCCCGCCTCCCGGCGTACGCGGACGCCTCCCCCGCCGGGTCGGGCCGTTCGCCAACCGGGTTGATCCACTGCGACCTGCGGGTGGACAACGTGCTGATCGACACCGCCGGTCGGGCCTGGATCTGCGACTGGAACTGGCTCTGTCACGGGCCGGCCTGGTTCGACCTGGCCGGCCTGTTGATCACCGCGTACGCCAGCGGCCTCGCCGCGGACGAGGCGTTCGCCACCCACCCGGCGGCGGCCGGCGCGCCGCCGGACGCGCTCGACGTGACCCTGGCCGCACTGTCCGGGTACCTCCTCACCAACGCGGCCGCCGGCCCGTCCTCCGCGTCGCCGCACATCCGAGCCCACCAGCGGTGGAGCGGCGACCAGGCGCTCGGCTGGCTGGCCGCCCGGCGGAGCTGGGGCTGAGTCGTTTTGGCTCGTCCCGGCCGACCTGGTAACCTGGCTCTTCGCGCAGCGATGACGCATGCTCGTCGCGCGTGAAGCAGACCAAACCGAGCTATCAAGACGAGGCTGTCGCGTGGCGAACATCAAGTCCCAGATCAAGCGCAACCGGCAGAACGAGAAGCGCCGGCTGCGTAACAAGTCGGTCAAGTCGTCGCTGAAGACCGCCATCCGCAAGTTCAACGAGGCTGCGGAGGCCGGTGACGCCGAGAAGGCCACCGTCCTCATGCGTGACGCCGCCCGCAAGCTGGACCAGGCTGCCAGCAAGGGCGTCATCCACGCCAACCAGGCGGCGAACCGGAAGTCGGCGATCGCGAAGCGCATCGCCTCGTTCTCGGCCTGACAAGCGCCGGTAGATCTGCCGGAAGCCCCGGGCACTGACCCGGGGCTTCCGGCTGTCTGCGTCTGGGATCGCGCCCGCTGCCACCGTCCGGCTCTCGGCCGGCACGCCCTCGTCGGGCCCCGGCGCCCGGGTGCGGTCGGCTCAGCGCATCGGGTCGTGCCGGACCGGGTCGGTCCAGGTGCCGCCCTCGTCGTACCGGGCGACCTGGTCGCCGGGGCGGGCGGCCCGCAGCGTCGGGTCGGAGGCGAGGACCACCCCGGGCAGCGCGCGCGGGGCGGACGGCACGCGGGCCCGGCCGACCACCGGCTCCATCTGCCGGCGGAACCGGTCCTGTTCCTGCTCCGGCACGAGCGCCGCGGTGCGGACCACCACCTCGGCGACCATGTCGTTGAGCTTCACCATCGCCGCCACGGCGACCGGCAGCACCAGCACCGCCCACCAGCTGACCAGTTCGGCGAGGGCGAGCAGCACGGCGAGCGCGATCGAGCCCTCGAAGAAGAGGAAGCACAGCACCCCGCCGGGGTTGACGAACCGCAGCCCGAGGACCCGGGCGTACAGCGGTCGGTACCGCTCCTGGTCGGTGGGGACCGTCGCCCAGCCCGTCCGGGGGGATCGGGTCACCGGGCGCCGCCCTGCCGGGCGGCGGCGACGGAGAAGACGGCCCGCTCCAGCGCGTACGCCCGGTCGTCGGCGCCGCCCTTGACGGCCGCGTTGCACTCGGCGGCGGCGCGCATCGCCTGCACCAGGCCCTCGGGTGTCCAGCCCCGTCCCTGCCGCTGCGCCCGCTCGATCTTCCAGGCCGGCATGCCGAGGCTGCTGGCCAGCTGGTACGGGCTGCCCCGCCCGGCGGAGGCCACCCGGGCCACCGTGCGGACCCCGTCGGCGAGCGCGTCGGCGATCGGCACCGGGTCGACGCCGACGTGCAGCGCCCAGCGCAGCGCCTCCAGCGCGGCGGGCACGTCACCGACCATGGTCGCGTCGGCGACGGTGAAGCCGGTCACCTCGACCCGGCCGCGGTAGTAGCGGGCGACCGTGTCGGCCCCGATCCGGCCGTCGGTGTCGGCGATGAGCTGCGAGCAGGCGGCAGCCAGTTCCCGCATGTCGGTGCCGACGGCGGCGATGAGCGCCTCGGCCGCGTCGTCGGTGCACCGGCCGCCGCCCCGGCGGACCTCGTCCCGGACGAAGGCGACCCGCTCCCGGTGCCCCTTGAGCTTGGCCGCCGGCACCACGGTCGCACCGGCCGCGCGCAGCCCGTCGGCGAAGGCCTTCCCCTTCGCCCCGCCGAGGTGCAGCACGACGAGCTGAACCTCCGGGTCGGGGTTCTTCGCGTACGCCAGCAGCGCGGTGACCAGGTCCTTCCGGGCGTCCTGCCCGGCGTGCAGCACGAGCACCCGCCGGCCGCCGAAGAGCGACGGGCTGAGCATCTCGGCGATCTCCCCCACCGCCACGGCGCTGGCCTGGTACTCCCGGACGTCCACGTCGGGGTCGACGGCGCGCGCCGTCGCGACGGCTTCGCTGACCGCTCGCGTGGCGAGCAACTCCTCGTCGCCGAGGACGAGCAGAATGGGGGGCAGGCTGGCGGGGGTCACGTCGCCCATATTCGCACGGCCCTCGACCGGATCGTGCCTGCTCATCGGCGACTGTGACGGCAGAGCCCGCACTCAGCGCGAATCCCGACATTTGCGTCGATGCAACCGCTATAGCAACAAGCCGCCTCCATTGGTCGGTCACTCCGCCGATCGTCGCCGGCCGGTCGAGGCACGCCGGCTCGCGCCGGGTTGTGCGGGCTGTTGCGAGCCGGCGGGCGTGGGCGCCACGGGTGTCACGGCTGCCGCCCGGGTCGGGTGCCGCGGGCCACCACCGCCAGTCCACGCCGGTCCCGGACCACCGCGAGATCCCCGTCGGTGTCCGTTCGCAGCACGCGGGCACCGACGCGGGTCAGCCGGGCCAGCAGCCCGGGATTGGGGTGCCCGTAGTCGTTCCCGGCACCCACCGACACCAGCGCGACGGCGGGCCGGACCGCGTCGAGGAACTCCGGGTCCTGGTACGCCGAGCCGTGGTGGGCGACCTTCAGGACGTCGGCCCGGAAGGCGGCGGACGGCGACGCCTCCAGCAACGCCCGCTGCTCCTCGGTCTCGGCGTCGCCGGGCAGCAGGATCCGCACTCCGGCCACGGTGGCGGCCAGCACCAGCGAGTTGTTGTTGGGATCAAATCTGCCCGACCGAACGGCTTTCCGAGTCTTCCCGCGTTAGCGCAGGTCACGGGCCGCTTATGTAGATCTACATCACTCTGTGATGATCTCGCGTAGAGATCAACTCTCACAGTCTTCTCACAACGGCCCTCAGCCGCTCAGTGCGTCACCCAATGCGGTGCTGACCTGCGCGATCCTCTCCGCCATGGCGTGGGTGTAGCCGGCGGTCACGCTCACCTGCGACTGGCCGAGCCAGGCGGCCACGGCGGCGAGCGGCAGACCCATGTCACCGAGCAGGCTTGCCGCGCAGTGCCGGGCACCATGCAGCGGGATCCTCGGCAGACCGGCCACCTTCACGGCCGCATCCCACCGCTCGCTCCACGTCTGCGGCCGCGGCGCCGTGCCGTCCGCGTCCACCACGACGTACCCGAGCGGGTTGTACTGCTCGCCGATGCCGGTCGCCAGCCGCTCGGCCGCCTGGTCCTTCTTCGCCTGCTTGAGCGCCTGGGCAACCAGCGGAGGCAGCACCAGCACGCGCCGGCCGCCGCGACTCTTCGGGCTGTAGACATGCTCCTTGCCGGCGACGACCACCCGGTTGCGGGTGATCGCGATGGTCGGGGTGCCCGCCGGGAACTTCGGCGCGCCTGGCCACCACGGACGGTCGGCCCGCTCCCCTGTCAGGTCGCAGCGGTCCCACCGCAGCCCGAGCACTTCCCCGCGGCGCGGGCCGAGGGCGGCGAGCAGGAAGCCGACGTAGTACCGGGACTCGCGCACCGACCGCAGGAACGCGACCGCGTCGTTGAGCTGCCAGGCGCCGCGCAGCGCGGCGACGTCGGGCGTTTCGAGGTCATCCGGGTCGACGATGGGTGGCCGCACTCGCGCCACTGCGGCGGCCGGATTGAGCGGCACCTTCTTCCGCTCCACGCCCCACGCGAACATCGACGTGATGGTCTGGAGCTGAAGGTTGATGGTCCGCCGGGCCAGTGGTTCACCGGCCGGCCCGATCTTCCGCAGTTCGCCGGTCAGCCCGGCCGCCTTCAGCGCCTCGATGTGGTGCTCGGCCAGCTGCTGGGCGGGCATGTGGCCGTGCCTCTCCCGCAGTGGTGCGAGCGCGTCGACGTAGCTGCGCACGGTCGACGGCTTCAGGTCCGCCTTGGTGGCAAGCCACAAGTCGCACAGCTCGTTGACGGTGGTCTTCCTGTCAGGCTTGACCAGCGTGCCCTGCCCGCGTTCGTGCTTGATCCGGTTCCACTCGGCGCGAGCATCGGTCAGCTTGTCGAACGTGAACGTCCGCTGGTCGCGGGTCATGACGGGCCGGCCGTCACCGCCAATCACGGGTAGGCCGGTCGCCTTGTCGATCTTCGGCTTCTTGCCGACGTCGATCATGAACCGGTACCGGACCGTCTTCCCATCGGCAAGTTCGATCTTCTTGATCGGGTCGCCTCGTTTGGACATGCGTCGCCCCTTTCCCTAGCCTGCGTCCGCGCCGGCGGCGGGCTCGCCGATCAGGGTCGCGAGGACCACCGGCAGTCGCGGCGGCAGAACCCCGTCTCCGCGCATGCGGGTGCGAAGGTCCGCGATCAGGCGTTCCAGATCGCCCAGGCGGCGCCGAACGTCCCCAAGGCGGCCCTGGTGAGCGCTGCGCTCCTGTTCGGTGGTCGCCGCGGCGGCGGCCTCCTCGAGGATGTCGACCCGGCCTTGCTCCCACAGCCAGTCGAGCACCAGCCGGTCGTGTTCGTCGTGGTGCAGCAACGGGACGGCGCTGGCCAGGTACGCCTGGTTGTCCTCCGGCGTTCCGTTGCCCGCGCTCGGACGTGGGTCAGGGTCCGGCGCGGGGAATGCGCCCCGTCCGCCGAACCACTTCACCAGCTCCCATGTCGGGCGTCTCTGGCCAGGCAGGGCGTCGGCCTCCAACTCCCGACCCAATGGCAGGACCAGCAGCACGGGCGGCACGCCTAGCGCCTTCGCCAAGGCGAGCAGGTCAGGGACGGTGATCGTGTTCCGGTGACCCCTCTCCAGCTTCGCGATCACGGACCGGTCCAGCGGATGACCCAGCGCGGCGCACCTGTCCGCGAGTCCCTGCGCGGTCATGCGTCCCGGGGCGCGCTCGCGGAAGTACGCGACTCGCTGGCCGATCTGTCTCGTGAGTTGGCGGGACCACTCATCGTCAGTTTGTTCCACAGCGGCACGCTAACCGCCATGTGGCGACTTGACAAGCACACACACCGCCATATGCTGACACCTGTTCCGCTGTGGTCGCCTGATTAGGAGTTGTCGACCGTGAGAGAACAGTCCGCCCGCGCCGAAGCCGGCCAGGATCTGCATGGGAATGCGGAGCCTCCCCGGTTCCACAGCGACGCGTGTCGAAGCGACCAGCTACTGCGACGCCCGACGGTGGCGCTGCGGCTAGACGTCAGCGTTCGCACCCTCGAGCGCTGGGCGCAGCAAGGCATCGGGCCGCGACCGGTCAAGGCCGGGCCGCGATTCGTGAGGTACCGCGCCAGCGAGGTCGAGGCGTGGCTGGACCAAGCCCAGGAGGCAGTGGCATGACGACCGCATCGGAAGCCCGCGAGCTGCCGGACCCGGCCGCCGAGCCCACGCTGGTGCCGAACCGGGCCGCGGCCATCCTCGGGGTGTCGCGCACCGCCGTGTACGACGCCATCGGGCGGGGTGAGATCCCGAGCTTGCGCGTCGGCCGCTCCATCCGCATCCCGACCCGGCGGTTCTTGCAGGTCTACTTCCCGGAAGAACTGGCGACCGAGTCTGACGAGACGTCAAACCCGCCCACCCCTGAGCAGGGAAAACAGGGCGACATGTCACCGAATCTCACCCAGCAGACGACCCCTCAGCGGGTCGGGCTGGCGGCGGTTCGGGACTCGACGGCCGCGTGATGGCTGCGCGAGCCGATCCCGACAACACGGCGGCCGGGCGCTCCGCAACGCCCGGCCGGCCACCGATGAACCACCCTCACCACAAGAGCAGGTCCGCCATGAATGTACCCCGCCAGCCGGGCTCGCAGCGGTTCCGAATGGACCCGCTACCGACGGCAGGACCCGCCCGGGTCGCCGCGATCAACCAGCTCGCCCGGCGGCTGGCCGACGACCTCTTCGCCACCGCGACTCACCTCCAATTTGAGGGGATGACCGAGGACGACGTCGTAACCCTCCTCGAATGTCAGCGACGGTGGCTGTGCAACCTCGTGGACGAAGCCCACGGCCAGGCCGTCGCCTACGTGAGGTGGGCAAGTTGACCGCCGCCCTCGAGCCGGCCGCCCTCACGGCCGCCGACGTCACCGCCGCCGCCTACCAGTGGCACCAGGCCGGCTTCTGCGTCCTGCCCGTCAAGGCCGATGGCAGCAAGGCGCCCGACGTCACCACCTGGACTCGGTATCAGCGGGAACAGTCGACCGACAGGCAGATCAAGGCGTGGTTCGGCAACCACAAGCGCGCCGGCCTCGGCATCGTCTGCGGCGCCGTGTCCGGCGGTCTGGAGATGTTCGAGCTCGAGGGTCGATGCCTCGCGGACGGGGCCCGCGACAAGCTGGTCCCCGCGCTCGAAGCCGCCGGCGTCCTTGACGTGTGGCGCCGGCTGGTCAACGGCTACGCCGAATGGACCCCCTCCGGCGGCCTGCACCTGCTGTACCGACTCGCCGACCGGGAGGTCCCCGGCAACACCAAGGTTGCCCAGCGACCCGCCCGCGAGAACGAGCTGGACGACCGGGAACGCGAGATCCTGCGCAAGAACCCCGACAAGATCTTCCGCCGGGTGCTCGCCGAAACCCGCGGTGAGGGCGGCTTCGTCGTTGCCGCTCCCAGCCACGGCACCACGCACAGCAGCGGCAGGCCGTGGGTGCTCGCGAAGAAGGCGCAGCCCGGTCGAGTCCCTACCATCAGCTGGGACGAGCGGGTCGCCCTGTTCGCCGCAGTCCACGCGGTGCTCGACGAGACGCCCGAACCCGAGCCGGTACAACCTCGATCCCAGCTGACGCGCGGCGAGGTGGGCGAGCGGCCCGGCGACGTGTGGGCCGCACAGACCGACTGGTCGGACATCCTCACGCCACACGGATGGCACCACGTCTACCGCCGGGGCGACATGGACTTCTGGCGCCGCCCCGGCAAGGACATCGGCTGGTCGGCGCGCACCGGCGGCCGGCATGACGGCCTGTACGTGTGGTCGACGTCCACGGAGTTCCCGACCGAGGTGCACATCTCGAAGTTCCGGGCGCACGCGATCCTCAACCATGGCGGCAACGACAGCGCCGCCGCGAGTGACCTGCGCCGGCTGGGGTACGGGGGGCAGCCGGACGAGCGGCGTCTGGCACCCTCCCCTGCGGCTGACCCGGCCGCCGGGGGCCACAGCGCTGAACATGCGGGCTGGCCGGACGGCACTGTGCCGGAGCGCCCCGCCGACGAGGGAGAGCAACCAAGTCACCTCGACCGGCTACGGGCCGCACTGGTCGACTCGGCGGGGCTGGACAACATCCCCGACCCGGACCCGCTCGTCGGGGCCGACATCCTGTTCCGTGACTGCCTGGCCTGGATGGTTGGCAAGCCCGGCTGCATGAAGTCGTTCACCGCTCTGGATCTTGCTGGCTGCGTCGCGACCGGCGAGACATGGCAGGGCTACCAGGTCAGCCAAGGGCCCGTGCTGTACCTCGTCGCCGAGGGCGTGCGGGGGATCAAGAAGCGCGTGCGTGCTTGGGAACAGTCCATGGGGAGGCGCATGGGCGGGGTGTACTTCCTGCCTGTCGCCGTGCAGTCCAAGAACGCCAGCCAGTGGGCCGCCCTGGTTGATCTCGCCAGCGAGCTGCGTCCCGCGCTTGTCGTGGTCGACACTCAGGCGCGGGTGACAGTCGGGGTGGAGGAGAACTCCAACACCGAGATGGGCGAGTTCGTGCACCAGGCGGAAAAGCTGCGCGCGGCCTCGGCGGCGTGCGTGCTGATCGTCCACCACATCGGCCGCAACGGCGACACCGGCCGCGGCGCGACCACCCTCGACGGTGCTCTCTCCACCGTCATCAAGGTCACCAAGGACGAAGACCGGGTGAAGCTGGAGTGCCAGAAGAACAAGGACGGCACCGAGTGGGAGCCAATCGAGCTGCGCGCCGTGCCCACCGGTGACTCACTGGTGCTGATGGTCGACAACGGCGCGACCCAGCCCAAGGCCAACTCTGCCGCGAGCCGCAAATGGGTCCGCGAGTGGTGGTCGATCTTCGAGGCCGACCCCATGACCCCGGCGAAGCTCATGGCAACCCTGGGGGTCGCCGAATCGACGTTCTACCGCACAGCCAAGGAGCTGATCGACGCCTCCGCAGCGGCCAAGGAGGGCCGCGGTAGCGCGACCAGATACCGGCTCTTGCACGCCCCTACTCCCACCTGACTCCCACACTCCCACCCCTGAGGGTGGTGGGAGTGGGTGGGAGTCGGAAATCAGGCGACTCCCACGAGACTCCCACCACCAGAAACGGCACCTGACCTGCGGAACTCCCAGACTCCCACTCGACTCCCACGAGAAAGCGTGGGAGTCACCCGGAAGCAGTGACTCCCACTCAAGGACTTCGATGACCGAGGCAACCCGCGATCCACTGCACCCGCCCGCGAGGCAGGCCGGCAACGACCTGACATGTGGGAGGCGAGGTGGCGCCGTACGCGATGACGAGTCAACGGCGGTGGCCGTCGCAGCCAACGCGATCCGGCAGGCCCGTCAAGGTAAGCCCGGCGACCCGTGGGAGTGGGACGCGTGCACACAGGACGACGTCGACCGGGCTCGCTGCCTGGTCGACGCGATCGCATCCGTGGCGCAGCGGTCATGACCCGGCGGCTACGTCACAAGCACATGGGGTCACGGACCAGGGCGTGCACCATGGGGCGGCGACCGTGCATGGAGCACGCTTACCGGCGGACGGCGTCCCGTCCAACGAGTGCGACGGCGGAGTCCCTGACGATCTGGGCGTCGGCGCCGGTCAGCTTGAGGACGCGGATCAGGTCCTCGGCCATGACGGTGGAGGGTGAGCGCTCGCCCCGCTCCAGCATCCCCAGGTACCCGTACGAGCTGCCGCATGCGGCGGCGACAGCGCGCAGCCCGAGGCGGGCGCGGAGCCGGGCAGCGCGCAGGGTGGGGCCGAACTGGGCTGGCGGGATGTGCCGCATGGTGGGGGTGTCACTCACGGTTTCCAGCGTAGGCCGGTCGTGCTCCATGGGGTTCAGCCCACCGGGAGGCGTGCGGTGACGGGGGCGTTCGAGTACGGGCCGCCGGTGGGCGGCGAGGCGGCCCGGTTGGCGGCCGGCGTCGGTGCGTTGATCGCGGCGGAGCGGAAGGCCCGCGGCTGGTCGAAGGCGGAGCTACGCAGGCGGGCAGGCGTGGACCTGGGCCGGGTGGAGCTGGGGCGTAGCCGCCCGAGCTGGCCGGGGCTGTGCCGTGTTGCGGCGGCGTTGCACCCGGACGACCGGCCGGCGGCGCAGGCCTTGGCGTTGCGGCTGGCGGAGGCGGCGGGGCCGTCGTTGGCGGGTAGCCCGTGGCTGCCGGTGGGTGTGTCCCGGGAGCTGGTTGTGCTGGTGCTGGTGCGGTCCGCGCGGGCTGTCGGGCTCGACCTGGACGACGACACGGTGCGGCTGGTGGTTGGTGAGCAGTTGCGCTTGGCGGCGGGGGAGGCGGCGAGCGGGCAGCGAGCGATTGGGGCCGCGCCGGAGGGTGAGGTGCTGTCGTGACGACCGCCGATCACAGGTCGCCGGCTGAGCCGCTGAGCCGCCCGCTGGCGGTCGCGCCGGTGTCGGGGTTCCCGGCGGCGGTGCTCGTCGGGGTCCTCGCCGAGCACCTGCCTCGCGTGGCTGAACAGGTGGCGGCAGGGCGGATACACCCCGACTACCTGACGCAGCTTCGCGAGGCGTACGCGGCGCTGTGCGAGGTGGCCGCGCAGTGGCGGGTGTGGCGCCGGGCGTGCGCGGAGGCGGAGGCGACGGCTGCCGCCGACGACAGCGCTGCCGCCCTATCCACGGCAGCGGCGGAAGGCTTACGGGAGATCGACACCGACGCCGCTGCGGTGGTGCTGAAGGTGACCCCGAACCGGGTCCGTCAGCTGTGCCGCGCCGGCCAGTTGCCGGCCCGGAAGGTGGGCCGGACGTGGATGGTGCCGGTCGGCGAGCTGAGGCAGATGGAGGTGCAACGAAGTGGATCAGTTTGACGCGATAGCCGATCTTGGTCGGGCGTTGGGCATGAACGAGGCGACCGCGCGGCAGTTCGCGATCGGCCGGGACGGCACCGAGGGGACCGCTCGGCGGCGCTGGTCGACCCGGGAGGCGCAGCCGCAGCCGGCCGCCGCGGATCCGGCGCGGGCGCAGGCAGAGGCCGCGCAGGCCGCGATCGACGCGGAGATGGCCGTGCTGGGCCGGACCCGGGAGCAGGCCAGCGAGCACGTCCGCGCGATGGTGCGCGACGCGGGCGCCCGCCGTGGCGTCGCATACGCCACGCAGCTGGCCACCGAGTACGCGCGGGCACTCCGGTCCCCGGAGTCGTAGCCCGAACAGCTTGACCGGGGCGTGAACGTCACCGTCCGGCGTGCCGACATGCGCTGGGGAGCGGACACGAAGGCGACGAGGGTTTTCCCTCCTTTCTCGGCCCGACGACTCGCCTGCGCCCACCGTGGGCGCCGGCGGCGCGTTTTCCCATGGCGCGCCGCCGGCTCCTTCGCTTCCCCTCTTGGTGAAAGGAACCTGATGTCCATCGCTGACGCTGTCGCCCAACTGGAGCAGGCGGTCGCCGAGAACCCCGCTGGCTGCACGTTTTGCGCCGTGGAGCCGCCCGCCGACCTGGATGGTTGGACTGCTCGCGGCCTCGACGCCGATGTGGTGTGGCGCCTGCCGGACGGCGACCAGCCGGCGGGTGTCATGCCCGCGGCGGATCTGTACTGGCTGTGCCCGTCGTGTGAGAGCTGGATCGCTGGCCAGCGTCCGGCGAGCTACGTCGACGCGCTGCTCGACCTGACCGGGCTGACGGGTGCGGAGCGCGGCGCGGTGCGGGCGGAGCTGCTGCCGTTCTTGCTGGCGGTCGCCGACCGTCTCGGCCCGCCCGCCGACCTGGCTACCACGCTGATGCAGGGGGGTGGGGGCGATGACTGAGCGGAATGTGACCGTGCGGCTGCGGATGGTCGCCCGGGACTACACGATCGGCGCTACCGAGGCCGAGCGGATGACGAAGCGGCTCGCCGCCGCCCAGCGGGACCTTGCCGGGTCCTCGCGGTCCGCTGGTGACGAGCTGGACCGCTCGGCGCGCCGGGCCGAGATGGCGGGGCAGAGGTCCGGGCGGGCGTTGCAGTACACGGCCGCCGGCGTGGCCGCGCTCGGCGCCGCCGGTGGCGCACTGAAGGTGCTGCCTGGTTTGCTGACCGCGACTGCCACGGCTGGCGCGGCGCTACCGCCGATCCTGACCGGCGCGGCCGTGTCCGGCGGTGTGCTGGCCGCCAGCCTCGCCGGGGTTGGGAAAACCGCCGGGGAGGTCCTCAAAAGCGACGACCCGTTCGCCGGGCTCGGCAAGAACGCCCGCGCGCTGGTGTTCGAGATCAAGGCGCTGCAGCCGACGCTGTCCGGGGTCCAGCAGGGCTTCCAGGACCGGACGTTGAAGAACGCCGCCCAAGACCTCCGCATCCTGGCCACGCAGGTGTTGCCTCAGGTGCGGGGCGGGCTGAACGCCCTCGCCGACAACTGGGGTGACACCTTCGACCAGATCACCGCCAGCGTGGCGGATCCGCATTTCATCGGCGCGTTCAACAGTGCGACGCGCAGCGCTGACTGGCTGTTCGACATGCTCAACGCGCGGATCCCCGCGACCGTGCGGACGGTCGGGACCCTGGTCGAGAGTGCCGACCCGCTCGCCCGCGCATTCGGCCACAGCTTGGTCACCAGCCTGGACCAGTTCAACGCCGCGGTCGACCGGGCCGCCCGGTCCGGCTCCCTCGAGGAGTTCTTCGCCCGCGGGGCGAAGGGCGCTGGCGACTTCATGGCCATCGCCGAGGGCGTGCTCCGGCTGACCGGGATGGTGGTCACCGAGGTCCAGAAGCAGAACGGCAGCCTCGCCGACACCCGGGCGTCGCTGGAGGCGTACCTGGCCAGCGGCCGCGGTGCGGCGGATGTCGCCGGAATCGTGCACACCCTCACCACCGCGTACGAGGGGCTCCAGGACGTGCTGGGCCCGCTGGGGGCGATCGCCCGGGACGCCCTCGCCGATCCGGCGACCGCCGACGCGCTGCGCACCATGTTCGACGTGCTCGCGGCCGGCTCCCGGGTGCTGCAGGTGGTTTTCGGCCTGTTCCAGGGGCTGCCCGACGTGTTCCAGTCGACGATCCTGGTGGCGATCGCCGGCGCCGTCGTGTTCGGCAAGCTGTCCAAGGCGCTCGCCCTGGTGCAGGGCGCAGCCGACCGGGCCGCGACCTCGCTCGGCAAGACCGGGAAGGCCGGCGAGCGGGCCGGGCGCGGGTTGCGCAGCGCCGCCGCCGGCGCTGGGAAGGCCACGGTTGCCCTGGTCGGGCTTCAGGTCCTCGGCGATGTGCTCGACCAGTTCAACGGGGCCGCGCCCGATGTCGATGCGGTCGGCCGGGCGCTGGAGGACTTCGCGGCGAAGGGGAAGCTCGGCGGCGAGATGACCCGGCTTTTCGGCAAGGACCTCGAGTGGGTGGGGGGTGTGGCGAAAGACGCGTCGGACACCTGGCTCAACAACCTGTCGCGGGGGATCGAGGGGGCCGTCCCCGCGATGCAGAGCATCAGCGAGTGGCTCGTCGACGCGTCGGTGACCGGCAACACCGAGAAGATGAAGACGCTCGACGCGGCCCTGACCGAGTACGCCCGCACCACCGGCGACGTCACCACCGCGCAGGAGGTGTGGAACCGGGTCTTCAACGCCTCCGGCATGGACATGCAGGACTTCGCCAAGCTGCTGCCGACGTCGACCGCCGAGCTGCAACGGCTGAGGGAGGCGAACGAGACCGGCGCGCAGGGGTTCACCGCCAACAGCGAGCGGGCGAAGCTGCTCGGCGGCAGCTTCCGCGAGGCGGCTCTGGCCGGTAAGGACCTCGCCAACACGATGGACCTGATCAACGGCAAGAACACCTCCGCCCTTGAGGGGCAGATCCGGCTGGAGCAGGCATACGACGACGCCGCCGAGGTTGTCGACAAGTACGGGCGGGTGACGAAGAAGGGCACCAACGAAATCGACCGGGGGACGAAGGCGGGCCGCGAAAGCCTGACCGCCCTGATCGGCATCAAGGACGCCGCGGTCGCCGCGGCCGACGCTGAGGTCAAGCGGACCGACAACACCGCCGCCGGTGTGCCGATCCTCAACGCCGCCCGGGACCGGTTCATCGCCCTGGCCACCGAGATGACCGGCAGCGCGGCCGCGGCGACGGCCCTCGCGAACGAAATCTTCAAGATTCCCGACAAGGACGTCAAGGTCGACGCGAAGACCGAGGCGGCGATCGCCAAGCTCCAGGACATGGGCATCACCATTGGGAAGCTCCCCAACGGCAAAACAGTGCTCTACGCGGCGAAGACCGAAGAGGGCCGCCGGAAGCTCCGCGAGGCGGGTTTTGAGCTGAAGAAGCTGCCTAACGGCAAGTGGGTGGTCGTCGACGCGAAGACCGACGAGGCCAAGAAGAAGCTCCGGGAGGCGCAGAACCTGATCGACCGGTTGCAAGGCAAGACGGTGACGCTGACGGTCGTCCAAAAGACCATCACCCGGGACGGCCAGCGGGTCACCGGCGGGACGGGCTCCGGCACGCTGATCCGAGCCCACGGTGGCGTGTCGGTGCCGTACGGGCGGCCGATCGCCGCAGCGGTGGGGCTGGTGCGGCCGGACATCTACCCGGCCAGCAACCCGCCGCTCTACCAGTTCGCCGAGCGGGAGACCGGCGGGGAGCTGTTCCTGCCCCGGCGGGGCATCGACATGGCCCGGGGGCGGGCGCTGCTCGCGATCGCCGCGTCGTGGTACGGCGGGATGTTCATGCCGATGGCGCGGGGTGGGATCACCGCCGCGGCGGCCGGGCTTGTGTCGTACGCGCCGTCGTCGTCGACGTCGACCAGGACGCGCGGCAGCGCACTGGACTCGACCGCCGCGTACATCGACGCCCGCGACGCGCTCTCCCGGCTGAACGCCAGCCTGAAGGAGAACGGCCGCAGCTTCAGCCTGTCCACCGCCAAGGGCCGCGAGAACTACTCGACGCTCATCGCGGCCGCCCGCGCCGCCGAGGACGCCGCGCAGGCCAAATACGCGGAGACGGGGTCGGTGAAGGCCGCGAACGCCGCCTACGACGCGCACATCGCCGCCCTGCGCCGGGCGCTCGCGCAGCAGAAGGTGTCCGCGTCGACGATCGCCGCGCTGACCCGGCAGCTGGGCCGCCCGTCCTACGACCTGCCCGCGCCGGCGACGCCGGTCGGGTCGTCGCGGAACATCGCCGCGACCGAAGGCCGGATCCGCGCAGAGGACGCCCTCGCCGGCCTGGTCGACCACTTCAGCCTCACCAAGCCGGTGTTCGACATCAAGGACGCCACCGGCCGGGAGAACCTGACCGAGCTGTTCGGCTACCTGAAAGCCGCGCAGGACGCCGCTCAGGCGGTGCTGGAGCAGACAGGGAACCGCAAGACCGCCTCGGGGGTGTACGAGTCGTACATCGGCCGGCTGCGGGCCGCTCTGGGCGGCGCCGGGGCAGGCAAGGGACTCATCGACTCGCTGATCGCGCAGTACGGCAAGGCGGTGCTCGCCCCGAACCTGGCCGGCGGCGTGTACGGGCCGATGGCGCTGTCGGAGGCCAGCCTGTGGCGGCCGGGGTCGACGTTGTACGGCTTCGCCGAGCGGGGCACGGGCGGGGAGCTGTTCGTGCCGAGGTTGGGCGACCAGGCCCGCGGAGAGCGCCTCCTGGCGATCGGCGCCGGCTGGTACGGCGGCCGGTACGTGCCGGCCGGCGGATCCGGCGGCGACACGACGACGGTGAACAACACCCTCAACGTGAGCGGCGGCCAGCACCGGCTCACCCTCGGCGAGCTGCAGGGCCTGCTTCGGCAGATGGACGCCCGCGCTCGGGTGGGCCGCAAGAACTGACCCCGCAACGGCGAACGGCCCGCCAGGCGCGATCCTGGCGGGCCGTTCGACATCCCTACGACCAGGGGCCGTCTCCGTAGAGCTTGCCGCACACGTCGAGCACAGCAAGCTGCGCTTGAGCGATGTCGATATTCGTGTCCGGGCCGGGGGCTGCGCTGGCCGCCCCTGCCGCCTTCACCAGATCTCGGCCGGCCAGCGAGAACCCCGGGTCCGCCACCCGTTCGGCCTGCTTCCCGACGGCCAGGCTCGCGGCTGCGTCGTACTTGAACTCGTTGCCGAGGTTGGCAATGTTGTCGCACAGCTTCCGGATCGTCGTCTCATCGGTGATCGGTTCGGTTGTAGCCGTCGACGGCGCCACGGTGGAGGCGGCGGGCGCGGCAGTCGTGCGGCTGGGGGATCCGGCCGGTTCGTTGCCGCTTGAACATGCGGTCAGAGTTGCCGCGAACAGAGTGACGGTGATGAGGGCTCGGGGGAGGCGAATCATCCGGGCACGGTACCGGCGGGCGGACGCGTGGCGGTGTCGCACAGGCGACAGCCTGTCAGCGCGCCTCCCGGGCGGTGCGCCGGGCGCGTTCCCACATCCGCCGGCCGAACCGCAGCCGCCCTATCCGACGACCATGGGTCGACGTCCGATCGCCGCGTTGATCTGTTCGGCGATGACCAGCATGTCGGCGGCACGGATAGGTTCCCCGCTGCCGATCGCGTCTGCGGACATCAGGTCGACGAGGGACCGCACGACGGGATCATGAGGGACCGCCTGCTTGACGTCGTCCAACGCGGCAGCGACGACGGGAACGGCGAAGCCTTGTACCTGCTGCTCCGGGTCGCTGGCAACGAGCGCGGTCAGTGACTTGATCAGCGCGTCGATGCGCCTCTTGGCAACGTACGGATAGTTCGACACGGGTGGTCTTCTCCAGAAAGGCTCACGGGGCTTATGCGGCTACGAACTCGACGGAACCGCGTGTGATTTTCACGTCGAACTCCATGCCTGTGCCCTTGGACAGCTTGGCTAGCGTGGGGATAGACGGCGGCTGGTCGCCGGACTCCAGCCGCGCGATGACGGACTGGGTCATGCCGACCATGCGTGCGAGGGCGGTCTGCGTCAGGTTGTTCTCGGTGCGGTACCGAACGATGCGGAGGGCCACGTCGCGGGCGAATGCTGTCCGGTCCCACTCTGCGCGGAACGCCGGATCTTGGCGGCGTTCCTCGATGACTTGCTGCGCGGTTTTCAGATCGGATAGCTTCATCACTCGTCCCTTACGTCGTTGATCCTCTGCTCGGCGGCGGCTACGGCCCGGCTGAATTTTCGCTGGTTGACGTTGGCTTCGGGCCCAATCGCGCCGATGACGAATGCGGGCCCCACTTGTCGGTAGAACGCCCGCCACCGGCATCGGCCACCTCGGGGGCGAAGTTCACGCAGGTTGTGGGCGATCTTGACAGCGCTTGAATGCGGGTGCCCGAGGTTGGGTCCTTGGCTTTCCAGCTTCTCAACAGCGTGCCCGATTGCTACCTGTTCGGTTGTCGGTAGTGCCCGAAGCTCGGTATCGGCGTCGGGGTGGTAGACCACTGGCCATGACACCTACCGACTATAGCAAAGTTGCGATTCGCTGACCAGCCGCTCTAGCCGCGCAACCAGCTACTCGTCGGTGCCGTCACTCGCCTGGCTGTAGACAACCCGAAGCGCGGCTTCGCCGCCCATTGGCAGGTCGAGGAACAGTGCAATGGCCTCGCGCACGTAGACGTCCAGGGTCGCTTCGTCTTTCGCGAAGGTGTGTACGCCCGGCAGTTCGGGCACGTCGGCGCACAGGTCTCCGCCGCTGCGGGTCACCACCACGTGGTAGACGCGCGGGTTCGTCTCCGTCATGCATCCGCTCCCCTGGCCAGGTCGGGGCGCACGGGCTTTCCCGGCGCCGGGGTCCCATCCCCGGCCAACCAGGCCGCAGCGGCTTGTCGTGAGGCTTCCCGGAAGGCGGCGAGCTCGGGCGAATCTGGTAGCCAAGCAACGGGCGCTGCGGCTACCTTCGCACGCGCCCGCGCGAGTTCGTCCTCCGCAATGACGATGCCGCGGCGAGCGAGCTCGGCCAAGAACGCGCCTACGGGACTGGTCGTGGACTGCTCGTCCATGCGCCCAAGATACGTCAGGCGGTGGCCGATGGAGGACCGACGCGTGGTGAAGGGATGCCCTCGCCTATTAGAGCCAAGGCCCGTCGCCGAACTTGTCGCCGCATGCGTCGGACGTCGAACTGTGCCCGGGCGATCTCGAGGTTGGCGGTGACACTCGCCCACTACCCGTTGGTGCCCTCACCCCGCCTGGCTGTAGCGCCCGCCGCGTCGGCTCATTGACCGGGACGTCGGCCCGCATCTCCCGGATCTGCTGCTCCAGCTCGTCGACGGACGGGCCGGTCGGCGTCCATGCCAGTTCGGCCGCCTGCCGTGCGGGCAGGGCGTCACGCATGGCGAGGCCGTCGGCGATCGCGGTGCCGGCTGAGGTGATGGCGTCCGCGCGGGTCATGGCGCCTGGACCCAGGCGCGCAGTTCGCGGTTCTGGCGGACGTGCGGGGAGCGGGTGTTGAGTGCCTTCGTCCAGCGTCCCTGAACCGGTCGGCGAGCTCACCCCGCGATTGTGGGTCTACGCCGAGACGGGCACGATCAGACCATGTCAGCACAAGTACAAGGCGATCGATTAGCCCGAACGATGCACCACCAGGGAGTAGAGCGCAGGCCCTAACCTGGCTGGCGTGAGTACGCCCAATGTGACCGACTGGCTCCAAGCAATCGGCACCGTCGCCGCATTTGCCGTCACCGGTGCGGGGTTGCTGTGGGAGGCCCGATCCCGGCGGCTAGAGCGACGCGATGGAGACAAGGCTCTGGCCCGCTGCGTCGTCATCACGGCCATACCTGACGAGTTGTTGAGCAACGCGTACGGCAGCATCCAGGCGGTGGGGGGCGCGGCGGTAACGGTGACGAACTACAGCCGGGAGCCGATCACCGAAGTGCGGATCATGTTCGCTGACAGCGCCGCGGGGGCTGTCAGGGGGGATGACTTCACCGCGAGCATCGGACCGGGCGAGTCGCACGGCTTCGGGTGGAAGTTCGCCAAGCCGCTGGAGTATCCGGATGGGGACATGCAGATTCCCCCGTCGTTGCTCGACATGGTCAAACCCGTCGTGGAGTATCGGATCGTCGGCGGTCTGTGGACTCGGGCCGGTCATCTGGAGCCTGTGCGCGGCCGAGCCGGCGGATAAGGCGAGACGGAATGGTCGGCCAGGTGGTGAGCCTGGCGGGCCGTTCGCCGTTCATGACGGCAGGCTGCGCGCCGGCCTGTCGTCGGTGTTGCCGTCGCGTTTCGCTGCCGTCGGTGAGCCGACCAGGAGGGTGTAAGAGGTCGGGTTGCGGCTGCCTGGCGATTGCCGGTCCCGCTTGACCCAGCCCGCATCCTCGAGCGCGTTCAGCCAGTCGGCGACCGTCGATCGGGAGTAGCCAGTCATGGCGGCGAGCGTGGTCAGCGAGGGCGAGCGCTCGGGCGGGACGACGGCGGTACTGACGTTGGCTTCGGTGAGCAGCGTCATCATGATCTGCCGGGCAGTTGGTTCCAGGTCGGACGAGCACACCGCTTCCTCTACCTCCCAACGGGTGACCGGCCTGTCCTGCTCTGGGACGACGTGGGCGGCCGGCAGCAGCAGGGGCGGCTAGGTGGCGGCGCTGGTCTTCGGTGAGCGGCGGGGCGGCGTCGACGGCCGCGCGGATGGCCACCTCGAGCTTGGCGGCGCGCAGGTCGCGGCGGGCTTCGTCGGCGGCTTGCTCGTCACCGCGCATGGTGGCGTTGGCGAGACGCGCGCGGTGGTGCGTCCAGTTGGTCACTCGTTTCTCCTGTCAGCTCGGGTTGTCAGTTTGCCGCGCGGTGCAGCCGGCGCGCTCGGTTCCACAGCCGCCGACCGATGCGCAGCCGCTTCCCGGTGCGGTGGCACCAGAAGCACGGGCGGGACAGCTTGCGGTTGGACTTGCTGCGGAAGTGGCCCTGCCCGTCGCACACCCAGCAGTCGCGGAACGGTCGGATGATGCACGACAGCGCGTAGGCCAGCAGGACGGCCAGCACGATGCCGGTCGCGGTGAGAGTGCCTCTCATCAAGTGCCTCCAGAGACGGATTTCCGGGCCTCGGCGGGGGTGCCGCGACCACGCGACCAACAGGTGTTTGCGCTGGTAGGGGCCGGTCGCGGGGGTGGTCGCACTTCCGCGACCATGATCCGTCCCGCGACCGGCCACGCGACCTACTCGGCTTCGATCTCGCGGCGCTGCTGCGCGGCGTCCAGCGACGTGCGCCGGGCGCCCTTCAGGTTCTTCCGGCCGACCTTCACGTCCATCGAGTCGACGCCGTACCGGGCCAGGGACTCGCGCACCATGTCGGCGGTGTAGCCGGCGTACATCTCCGGCGCCAGCTCGGCGAGCCGCTCGGCGAGGACCGCCCACGGCACGCCAGCCTCACCGGGCCGCAGCACCGCGCGGGCGTCGGCGAGCATGTCCCGGGCCTCGACCCGCTCGACGTCCTCGCCCACCACCTGGCCGCGCAGCTGCCCGGCGCGAGCGACGATCGCCGCGGTCACCTCCGGCTTTGGGAAGAACGACCGCGCGCTGCCCGGCTTGTCCACACCGACCATGACGCCCCACCCGGCGTCGACACCCGGCCGGTAGACGGTGCCGGTGAACCCGCGCTTGTACGCCCCGGTGCCCAGGATCATGTCGTTCTCCACCTGGCCGAGCACGGACAGGCACCAGCGGGTGGTGATGCAGCGGGTGATGTTCGGCGGCAGGCTGTCCTTGTCGGGGATCTGCGTGGCCAGGCAGAAGATGATGCCCAGCGCGCGGCCCCGCTTGATGGCCCGCTCGCACGCCGCGGCGGCGCCCGGCACGGCGGCGAACAGCTCGTGCACCTCGTCGAGCAGGATGAACACCGGGTGCAGCCCCGAGCCGCGCTTGGCGGCCAGCTCGGGCGTCACCTTGCCCTCGGGTGCCTCGCCGCGCTTCTTCGCCTCGAGGATCCGCTTGCCGCGCCGCTCACACTCGGCCAGGGCCCAGGTGATGATGTCGCTGCCCGTCTCGAACGCCTCGTCGTCGACGCCCACCACGTAGGTGGAGCACAGCGGCGACATGTCGAGGAAGTCACCGACGCCCTTGAACTCGGCCACCTTCAGCTCGACCGTGGGGTCCAGCATCGCGATGGTGAGCAGCGTCCGCGCGGCGTAGGACTTGCCGGAGCCGGGCTGACCGCCGATGAGGAAGTTCCGGGCGAACAGCACCGTCGACAGGGGCCGCTGCCGGGCGTCGGTGGCGAACGGCTGCGCCTCGAAGACGCTGGTGCGGGCGTTGTCCGCCGCCAAGGCCCAGCGCGGCTGACCCATCTTGCTCGACGGCTGGTAGCCGACCCACAGGTCCACCTGTCCGGGGTGGTCCGGGCCAACCTCCGGCCACACCTGGTCGACCGGGAGGCGCAGCGCGGCGGCGAGGTTGTCGCGCTTCTCCAGCAGCGTGGTGGCCACGATGGCGCCGGGGAGGTTGAACCGGGCCAGCCAGCCAGGCCCGTCCTTGTGGATGCCGGGCGGCGGGAACGTGAGCTGGCCGGGCTCCTTCACGCCGATCGACAGGGCGACGACGGCGTTGCGGACCATCTCGGCGGTGAGCTTGGTGAACCGCTGTCCGGTGGTCACCCGGTCGACGATCGGCTTGTCCGCCGGCCGGCCGAGGCGGGCGGCGACCAAGACCATGCCGACGACGGCGGCCCACCAGCCGACCGGCGGCATCCCGGCCAGCTCGGCGCCGATGAGCGCCGCCAGCAGCAGCACCAGGCCGGCGCCGACGACCCACCAGCGGGCCGAGGACTCCTTCGCCCGGGTCCGGTTGAGGGACTGCCAGGTGTGGGGGTCGTTCTTGTTGGCTGCCTCCTGCCGGAGGTGGAAGTTCTCCCGGCCGCCGGCGGCCCACCACAGCACCGCCGTGCCGGCCCGCCACATGCCGCGGGGTGCGTAGGCGGCGACCTTCACCCCGTACTTCGGGGAGCGGGTCACGTGGTAGAGCGCGCGGTTGGCGCCGTAGCGGGCGGACCAGCGCACCAGCGCCCGCCTGCCTTCCGGCGAGCGCAGCACCGCGGGCACGATCGGGCGGGTCTGCTCGTCGCGGCTGACGACGTCGGCGAACGTGGCCTTGCGGTCTGGCGCGTCAACCGGCCCGCCGCGCTGGTCGGCCTCGATGACGTGCCGCTCGTCGTCGTACTCCATCGGGAGAGTGGTCATGTCAGTTACCGTCCTTCCGCCTGGTCGGCGAGATTCGCGGCGCGCACGGCGAGCACGCCGAGCAGCTCGGATCGGTGCATGGTCGGCTCGACCATCTCGGACTCGATGAACGCGGCCAGGGCCCGCAGGCCGCCGGCCGCGGCCCCGAGCCGCATCAGCAGCTCGGGGCACGCGGTGCAGTCGTTCTCGGCCACGTCAGTCCGTGCTCTCGATGTAGCCGCCCACGAACTTGCCGCCGTGCATCCGCTTGGCGTGGTCGACGGCGTCCTTGTTGGCCTGGTTGAACGTGTCGCGCTTCGGGCCACGCATGTCACACGACGAGCAGCCGCCGCGCATCTTGTGCCCGTCTGCCGGCGGGACGTCGGCGGGGTTCGGCTTCCGGTTGAGCAGGCCCATGGGTCAGCTCTCCTTGCGGTTGGTGGGTCGGGTGCCGGTGAACGGGCGCTTCTCGCTCACGCCCCAGGTGCGCCCGGCCTTCGCCGAGCCGGTGAAGCTGCCGCGGCCGGCGGACTTGAACACGTCTGGGCTGGTCGACCAGGGCTTGCGGGTGCGCTTCGGCTCGTGGCTCATCGGGCGTTCTCCCGCCTGCGGCGCACGTGGAAGGCGACACCGGCCGCCGCCGCACCGAGCCCGGTGACGATGGCGGTGGTGGTGTGCCCGGTCAGGTTGGCGGCCACGGACACGGCCGCGAGGACGGCGGCGACGACGCTCACTTCGCACCCTCCGGTCCGGTGCGCAGCGTCTTCTCGTGCCGGTACAGCTGGTCGACCAGCGCGGTCGACGCCTTCCACCGGCGCGCGGTCAGCGCCTCACGCATCCGGCGACGGAACTCCCGCAGGCTCGGCGGGTTCTCGTCGACCTCGGCGGCGGTGTACACCTCGGCGGCCAGCAGCTGCAGGGCCTTGTCGTCGGGCGTGCCGTAGCCGTCTTCCGCCTGCGCCACGACCGTGCCGGAAGGCGTGCCACCTGCGGTGATGGACGGAACAGTCAGCGAGTCGAGCAGGGTCCGAATGTCGTCGTCGGAGATCAGCCCGAAGCTCGGCAGGGCTGACACGGGGGCGGCGCCGGCGATGTCGGCGGCCTGGTCCTTCAGCGCCGACTCGTACGCCCGGCGGGCGTCGTCAACCTCGGCGTGCGCCTTGACGCGGGACCGGTACTCCCGGGCCGTGTGCTCGGCGCCCACAGCTTCACCGACGGCCTTCACCTCGTCGACGGCCCGCGCCACGGCGACGGCGTCCCGGCCGCGGGAACGGACCATGTCGACCTTCCGCTGCGCGTCGGGGGTGATCCGCACGCTGGCCGTCGACATGGCCATCTGCAGGGTCAGTTTGCCGAGCACGGGGATCACCGCCCCGATGACGGCGATGGGAACGGTGGTGGCGGCCAGGCCGTGAACGAGCACAGCGGCGACGGACACGGCCAGCAGCACCCAACCGAGAAGGGTCGGCGTGCGGGAGACGGACGCGGACCGGCGGTGCGCCCGCTCGTGGAGCATCGCGGACACCCACACCAGGTCGAACAGGCCACCGGCGCTGTAGGCGACCCACGCGGGCGCCTGCGTGGCCAGCAGCCCACCGACGGCCACGAGGGTCCAGGCGACCGCGAGCGCGGTCAACGCGATCGGCAGGCCCCACAGGATGCCGCTCTGGACGGCGTTGAGGATCTTGCTGCGTGCGGTCATCGGTCGGTACCTCCGGTCAGGTCGTCGGGCGCCCGCTCCGGGCGCACCTGGTAGCGCGGGCACCGCTCGCCCACGTGGCGCGGGCCGCCGCAGAACGGGCACGGCCCGCGCTGGCCACCGTCCGGCCGGCCGCAGTAGCCCGTGTCGCCGAACCGGCCGCCGGCGGGCCGGCCGCACGTGCACACCTCGCCCGGCTCGGCCGGCCGCTCCCCGTGCTCGGTCATCGGGTCAGCTCCCTTCGGGGCTGGTGGTTGGCGTCGGCGGCGAGCACCTGCAGCTCACCCACCACCGACGCCTCGAACGTGGCGGTGGTGTCGCGGCGCACCAGGGCGCGGGCGATCAGGAACGGGACGGTCATGGCGGCCGTGCCGCCGGGGATGATCAGCAGCAGCCACCTCATCGGGCACCTCCGGCCCAGCTGGTCGAGACGCACATGCCGCCGGCGCCGACGCTGGCACCGGTGCACGGGTGGTCGTGGTGGTTGGCCATGAAGGCCAGGCCGGCGAGCGCAGCGCAGAGCAGCACCGTGCGCTTCACCAGGCGGTCAACGAACGCGGCCATGGCGGGCACCTCCAACGGGGGCGGTACGGGTGTACGGACGGGGGGTCCGCCGGGGCGGCTGCTCGCCGAGCTCGGCGAGCAGCCGCACCAGCACCTCGGCGGTGAGAGGGCCGGCCGGCCGGCGGCGGATGGTCTGGTAGCGGCTCACCGGGCACCGCCGCTCTGCGCCATCGCCTGGCATGCGGCGGTGAAGATCGGGCGCACGGCCGCGGCGGGCATGCCCAGCTTGTGGGCGGTCACCTTGGCCGGCTGGTGGTCGACGCCGTACAGCACCACCACCTGCTGCTGGGTGACCGTCAGCCCGTCGAACGCCCTGCGGAGGCGGCGGGGCATGCGCAGGGCGGGTGCGCGGCTCACCGGTCCACCGCCTCGAGGTCGCGCAGCGGCAGCGGCGCGGCGTTGTCGGCGGCCGTGAGCAGCGCCGCGGCGAGCTGCCGCGCATGCTCGGGGGTGAGCGCCAGGTCGTCCATGCTGATCCGCCCGTCCGGGCCGATCAGCAGGTTCACCGACGGCGCCGGGTCCTGGCCGGGCCGGTCGACGCGGGTCGCGGACACGGAGAGCGTGACCGGCCCGTCGACGTGGCTGACGGCCTGGACGTCGGCGAAGGTGGACGCGTGGTGCTGGGCGCCCTCGGCCCAGTCCCGGCAGTCGCTGGCGCACCACGGCGGGCATACGGCTGCGGTCATCGCCGGCGCGGTCATCGGGCCGCCTCCGCTTCGAGGGCGTCCAGCAGACGCCAGAAGGCCTTGCGCTGCCGCCGCGCCGCCCGCCAGTACCGCTGCGACTTGTCCTGGTCGCCGAGGCCGGACCACATGCCGTTGTTGAACTCGGACAGCGCCTGTCGCTGCGCCATCTTGTCGACGGCGTGCCGGAGCTTGGCGACGCGTCCCCTGCGCTCGAACCGCCGGTCGGCGGCCGTCTGCCGGCTCATCGGGCACCTCCGGCGACAACGAGGCGGGCCAGGGCGCCCGACAGCCGCACGGCGTCGTCCAGGCCCAGCTCGATCACGTCGGTCGGGTTGTCCGCGGCCGGCTCCGTCGGGTCCCACTGCTCGACCTCGATCCCGGGCCGGCCGCCCTGGGGCTGCCCCAGGCTGGCGAACAGGCCGTCACGGATCTCCTCCCGGTCGCTGCGGTGGGTGCCGTGGGGCCGCACCGCAACCGTGCACAAGTTCGGTACGCACCACGTCGGGTGCTGGACGGCGTCCATCAGCGGCCGGCGATCTGGGCGCGGTCGGCGATCACCGCGGCGTTCGCCTTGATCAGCGCGTGGATCAGCGCGGTCGTGGCGTCCGGTCCCAGGTCCCCGGGGCCGCTGACCGTCTCGACGATCACCGCCGCCTGGCCGGCCTCGCCGTCCTCGTCGAGGCGCTGCAGGCTGACCGACACGACGGACGTGTCCCCGTCGACGGTGTCGGTGATCGTGGTGGCCGGGCTGGTGTGCAGCCGCGACGATCCGTCGCCGAGGCTCCGGCACTGCTGGTCGCACCAGTACGGGCAGGAGCTCACGGCCGTTCCCGTCGCGTCGGCGTTGTTGATCCGCGTGGCGAGAGCGTCGGCCGCGAGCATGTCCGCAGCGAGCGCGGCCAGCGACCCGAAGGTGCCCGCCGACTCGAAGTCGATCACAGCCGGGGTCGGGTGCCCCTGCTCGTACCGCTGCGTCACGACGCCCGACCACGTGGCGCCGTCGAACTCGTCGGTGCCCTCCCACGGCTTGCTGTAGTGGTCGACGACGCCCGGGTCGGGGCTGACGCACTTCACGCACCACGACAGCTGGCAGAGCGGCGGGGTGGAGTAGCCGACGCGTCGGATCAGCGGGGTGGTGTCGCCGTTGATGAGCCGCTGCCCGTACCGGAGGAAGATCTCCGACACCCGGTCGCCCAGGTCGCACAGCGGCGGCGGGGTGGTGAGCAGCTGGTCCAGCTCGGCCGTCACCTGCGGGTCGTTGATGGTGCGCAGGTCGGTCATGAGCTGCATCGACCAGCGGACGTCGTCGGTGAGCGCCTTCTCCGGGATGGGGCCGTAGGCGCGGCTGTTGCGGGCGCCGAAGCGCACGGTGTCCGCGTCGATGAGACGGTTGCTGGCGGGGACAGGTGCGGATGCCATGATGGTCATCGGTCGGGTCCTTTCCCGATCTTGGGCCTCCGGCAGGTGCTTCGCGGTGCGGTGCCGGAGGCCCGCCTATTGCTGCGGGACGGTGGGAAGGAAGCCGGACCGGGGGCGTGACCTCGAGGTGACGCCCCCGGCCGGCGGGGGACGTCAGGCCGCGAGGGTGGCCAGCTGGTCGTTGCGCTGCTCCCGGCGGGTCGCCTCGGCGTCCAGCCGGGCCAGCTCCCGCTCGCCGGCGGCGGTGAGGGTGGCGTGGTCGATGTCGTAGCGGCGGCCGGGCCGCATGTGCAGCCGCACCAGGCCCTTGCGGGCGAGCGCCCGCAGCGTGGCCACCGACTCCTGGTAGGTGCCGCCGCCGCGGGTGACCCGACCGAACGCCACCGCGGTGGCGAGCGCCCGGTGCTGGGGGTCGGTCACGTCGGCGAGCTGCGCGCCGGCCATCGTCGGGCGCACCTGGCGGTGGCTGCCCTGCAGGGCGACGGCGGGGAGGGAGGCGACCGGCGCCGCGCTGCCCTCCGCGTCGGCCTCGGCCTTGGCCAGTTCGGCGTAGAGGTGGGCGACGCTGCGGGCGATCGGCTCGGTGGTGTAGCTGCCGCACTGGTCCTCAACCCGGTACGTGCCCTGGTAGACGGTGACCGTGTACGCGCCGTCGCGGACGTACTGGAGGGTGATGGTGGTGCGGCCGGCGGTGTAGGCGATGCTGTCGCCGGGGCGGCTGAGCGCGCTGATAGCGTGCATGGCGGATCGGACTCCCTGTGTTGGCAGGTGTTCGGTCAAGGGCCTCGGTAGCGAGTGGAGTCGCTCTCCGGGGCCCGCCTTGTATGCCACAAGCCTAGTTGCATGTGGCATCGCTGTCAACGGTAGTAGGCCATACGGCCGAATTGATGTTGCCGAGCGTCGCGTGGGACCATGCCACACATGGACGACCAGTTGACACAGGCCGCGCGGGCGTACCGGGACGCGCTCGCCGAAGAGTCCGAAGCCAAGGAAGCCCTCGCTGCCGCGAAGCTGCGACGCGAGGAAGCCGGACGGGCGGTCAACGCCGCGCGCGGGCCGCTGGCCGATGCGATCGTCGCCAGAGCGCGAGCCGGCATGCGCCAGGTCGACATCCTCGACGCGATAGAGAACGTCTACACCCGCGAGACCGTCCGGCGGATCTGCCGGGCTGCGGGCGTCGAGCCCGGCGAGTAGTTCGGGCACTGGTCAGACCTTCCGTGGTGAACGGCTCCCCTGCCCTGGTCGTGACCAGCGCAGTTGCCATCGGATCGGCCCCGGAGATCTCACAGCCTTGTCACTTGACCCAATGGATCAAGACGGACGGCGCGGTCAGGACGGACGGCCGCGAGGCTTCCGGGTGGCCGTGACCTGCGCTAGACGGACAGGGCGGACGGGAGAGACACGCCCGGTCGGAGTTGGGATCCGACCGGCTGCCCCGCAGCGGGTACGGCGGGCCGAGCGCGACCAGCGCCACTCCCCCCGCCCGCCAGCTCCAGCCCACCGGCGCGGTACGCAGGCTCGCCGCACCGCCCAGCGCGGCGACGCGTACCTGGTACACCCCGAAGGCCGGCTCCGACCACTGTGGGGTCAGCACACCCGCCACCCGGCGGCCCCGGAACACCCCGGCGACCCCGCCGACGTGGTCGGCGTGGAAGTGGCTGACCACCAGCAGCGGCACCTCGCGTACGCCGAGTCGGCGCAGGCAGCCGTCCACACCGGCCGGGCCGGGCCCGGCGTCGACGACCACCGCCCGACCGGCGGCGACCGGCAGCACCAACGCGTCGCCCTGCCCCACCGCGCAGGCCACCAGCACCCAGCCGGGCGGCGGCCAGCCGCCGGCCAGCAGCCGGACGGGCAGCGTGCCGAGCACCACCGCGACGGCGCACACCGCGACGAGCCGCCGGACCAGCGGCCGTCGGGTGGCGAGCAGCAGCGCCACGGTGAGCCCGGCCAGCAGCAGGGCCCCGGTCACCCCGCCCGGCCAGGGCAGGGTCCCGGCGGGCAGCCCCGCCCCGTGGCCGGCCACGGTCACCAGCCAGCGGGCCGGCCAGCTCGCCAACCAGGCGGAGAACTCGGCTCCGGCCGGCCAGACCGGCGACACCACGGCGGCGGCGACGCCGAGCACGGTGGCCGGTGCGATGGCCGGCACCGCCAGCAGGTTGGCGGGCACGGCGACCAGGCTGACCGTCCCGGAGATGCCGGCGACCACCGGGCCGCAGGTGAGCTGGGCGGCCGCCGGCACCGCCAGCGCCTCGGCCAGCCCCACCGGTACGCCCCGCCGGCGCAGTGCGTCCCGCCAGCCGGGGGCGAGCAGCAGCAGCCCGGCGGTGGCGCACACGGAGAGGGTGAAGCCGGCGTCGCCGGCCAGCTCCGGGTCGACCAGCACCAGCACCGCGACCGCGGTGCAGAGAGCGGGCAGCGCGGCCCGGGGCCGGCCGGCGGCGAGCGCGGCCAGGCCGATCGCCCCCATGGTGGCGGCCCGGACCACGCTCGGCGACGGTCGGACCAGGATGACGAAGCCGATCAGGGCCAACGCGCACGCCAGGACGGCCGCCCGGGGACCGGCCCGGGCCCAGCGGGCGAGCAGCAGCACCGCGCCGACCACGATGGCGACGTTCGAGCCGGAGACCGCGTTGAGGTGGGTCATGCCGGTGGCCCGGAAGTCCGCCTCGACGGCGGGCATCAGTCGGCTGGTGTCCCCGACGACCAGCCCGGGCAGCAGACCGCCCGGCTCGTCCGGCAGCGGCTCGCAGGCGCGTTGCAGGCCCGCGCGGAGCGTGCCGGCCGCGCGCTGGAGCCACGGCGGCGGGCCGTGCGGGGTGGGCGGGCCGGTCACGGTGAGGACCGCGGCGGTCAGGTCGCCGCCACGCGGCGCGGCCAACCGACCCTGCGCGCCCACCCGCTGCCCCGGCAGCAGCCCCCGCCAGGCCGGGTCGGCGGCCAGCACCAGGCCACGGACGGGTCCGGCCACCCGCCGCCCGTCCCGAGCGGCCAGGCGTTCGAGGTCGGCCCGGACCAGGAGGGTCGCCGGCCGGCCGGCGGCGCCCCGGACGGGCCGCGGGTCGTCGCGGACGACCAGTTCCGCCGTGACCAGGGCCCGCTCGTCCACCAGCGCCCGGATCGGGGCCGCATCGCGGACCATCAGGCGGGCGGCGGTGGCGCTCGCCCCGCAGACCACTCCGATCAGTACGGCGACGACCACCCAGCCGTGCCGGCGGACCGGAGCGGCCGGGCGCCCGAGGAAGCCGAGCAGGTGGCCGGCGAGGAGGGCGGCGAGCATGGCGGCGACGGCGGCCAGCGCGGTCGTCACCGCTGCGGTGAGGTGCAGTCCGGCCAGCGCGGCGAGCCACGCGGCGACGGCCAGCCCGGCCAACCTCAGGTCCGGGACGCTCTCCTCCGCCCCGACGACCGCCGGCTCCGGGGCGGCGTTCCGGCGGGCGGTCACACCGTCACCAGGTCCTTGAGCTGCTCATACCGGGCGTCGCCGATGCCCTCGACCTGGCGCAGGTCCGCCACCGACCGGAAGCCGCCGTGCTGCTCCCGGTGGGTGAGGATCCGCTGGGCGAGCACCGGGCCGACCCCGGGCAGGGCGTCGAGCTGGGCCAGGGTGGCGGTGTTGAGGTTGACGGGACCCCCGGGTGCCGGCCCGGCGGCGGCCGGCCCCGCCGCTCCACCGGCCGGAGGCTGGCCGGCGGGGCCGGGCGGGGCGGCGACGCCGACCAGGATCAGCTCCCCGTCGATGACCTTGCGCGCCGGGTTGAGCAGGGCCACGTCGACGCCGGGCAGCGCGCCCCCGGCCGCCTCGACGGCGTCGGCGACCCGGGAGCCTGCCGGCACCCGGACCAGGCCGGGGCGGCGCACCTTGCCGGCGACCGCGACCACGAGTTGGCCGTTCGCCGCGCCGGACGAGCCGGCCGGGGACGGCTCGTCCGGCGCGGCGATCGTCGACACCGGCCGGACGGGCTCGGCGTGCGGCCGGGACCGCCAGGCCCAGAGTGCGGCACCGAGCACCACGACCAGGGCGACGGCGGCCAGGGCCCGCACTCCGCGTCGCCCGGGGTCGAAGGCGCCCGGGCCGGGTAGCAGCGAGGCTCGGCGCTCGGGTTCCTCGTCGCCTCCGTCGACGACCGGGGACGAGGCGAGCCGCTCCGGGGCCGGGGAGAGGATGAACTGATTCCCGACGGCGACCTGGGGTGGGGCGGACCGGCGCGGGGCGGACCGGCGGCGCGGGCCGGCGTTCGACGCTCCGCGCAGCTCCAGCAGGACCGCACCGGGCGACTCCTCCGATCCGATGGCCGGGACCGGTTCGGGGAACGGGTCCGGCAGGGGCCGTTCGGACCGGCTCGGGGGAAGCAAGTCGAACGTCGGCCAGTCGGGATCGATCGCGGCCGCCGGATCGACCGGCCGAGGGTGGGGGTGAGCGGTCGGGTCGGGACCGGTGGCGGGGTGGTCGGCGGGCATCGGCGAGCCCGGCGACGGGTCGGCCGTGACCGTCAGCGGCGGGTCGGCCGTGGCCGTCAGCGGCGGGTCGGCCGTGGCCGTCGGCGACGGGTCGAACAGGCGGGACAGCCGCTGCCGCACCCGGCTCTCCTGGTCATCTGACACGACGCGAGGCTAGGGCGGGCAGGCGGCGTCGGTCAGGCCAGCGCGCGCCCCTGTGGACGAAAGCATCTCCTGTGGACAAGGCCCTGATCATGCGGCGATGTGGTACCAGCCGGACGCGGGGCTCACCGGGCTTCCGGGTCGAGGCCGAGCACCGCCCGGCCGCCGTCCACCGGCAGGGTCACCCCGTTGACGAAGCCGGCCTGCGGCGACAGCAGGAACGCCACGGCGTCCGCCACCTCCCCGGTATGGCCGATCCGGCCCACCGGGTGCAACCGGGCCAGCTCCGCCGCTACCCGGTCCGCCTCGGCCGGCTCCTGCCGGGCGAGGAACTCCGCGTGCCGCTCGGTGGCGATCGAGCCGAGGGCGACCGCGTTGGTCCGGATCCCACGATGCCCGTACTCGACGGCCAGCGCGCGGGTCAGCCCCTCGACGGCGGCCTTCGCGGTCGCGTACGGCAGGGCGCCGGGCACCGGCCGGCGGGCCTGGTGGGAGGAGACGTTCACGATGGCGCCGCCGGTGCCGGCGGCCAGGAACCGGCGCGGTGGCGGCGCCCACCACGGCCGGGCGCAGGTTCAGGCCGATCAGGTCGTACACCTCTGCGGCGGGGGTGTCGTGCAGGGCCGCGTCCCGGAAGACCGCCGCGTTGTTGACCCAACCGGCCAGCGGGGCGGCGCGCTCCGCGAGGTCGGCGGCCCGCCCGGTGACCCGCTCGTCGGCGGCGTCCCCGACCACCGGGAGCAGTCGCCGCGCGGCGGGATGTGCCGCCAGCCAGGCCAGCGCGTCCGGGTCCCGTTCGACGACGACCACGGTGCCGTCGTCGGCGGCCAGCCGGGCCACGATCGCCCGGCCGACGCCCCGGCCCCCGCCGGTCACCACGTAGGACACGGTCACCCCTCGGGCGACGCGTCCGGCCCGGGTCGGCGGTGGATCACCACGCAGGCCAGGCCCGGTCCGGCGTGCGCGGCGACCACCGCGCCGGCCTCGGAGACGTACGTGTCGTGGAGGCGGTCGCCGAGCCGGTCGGTCAGCGCCGCGACCAGTTGTTCGGCGCGCTGCGGTGCGGCGAGGTGGTGCACGCCGAGGTCCACCTCGGCGTCGCCGGCCGCCTCGACCGCCAGGTCGATCAGGCGGGCCACGCCCCGGCTGGCGGTGCGCACCTTGTCCTTCACCACGATCGCGCCGTCCGGCATGTGCATGATCGGCTTCACCGACAGGGCGGTGCCGAACAGCGCCTCGGCGGCATTGATCCGGCCACCCCGCCGCAGGAACTCCAGCGTGTCGACGTAGAAGAAGATGGTGGTCCGGTCGACCGCGTCCAGCGCGGCCTGCCGTACGGCGGCGAGGTCGGCGCCGCGCGCGGCGGCCGCGGCGGCGGCGAGCACCGGGAAGCCGAGACCCATTCCGGTGGAACGGCTGTCGACCACCGCGACCCGGTCGCCGACCTCGGCGGCGGCCAGCCGGGCCGCCTCCACCGTGCCGGAGAGTTCGGCGGAGAGGTGCACCGAGACGACCCCGTCGGCGCCCCCGGCGAGCAGCGAACGGTAGACCTGGGCGAACTGCTCCGGCGACGGCCGGGAGGTGCTCACCGAGACCCGCCGCCCGCCCAGCGCCCGGGTGGCGTCGGCCGGGGAGGTCTCCACCCCCTCCAACCCCTCGGCCCCGTTGAGCACGACGGTCAGCGGGACGACGGTGAGCCGGTGCGCGCGCACCAGCTCGGGCGGGAGGTAGGCGGTGGAGTCGGTGACGACCGCGACGGGCATGCCCGGCACGCTAGCCGATGTCGTCGCGGCGTGCCGGGGCCGTTCGGTCAGACCGCCTCGGTCAGCGCCGGCTGCGTGATCAGGCCGACATTGTGGGCGCGCAGGTGCCAGCCCCGGACATCGTCGTGGCGCAGCTCGGTCCAGTGGCAGTTGGACAGGGAGCCGACGCTGCGCAGCACCGCGTGGTCCCAGCCGAGCAGGTGCCCGACGCCCTGCCGGGCGCCGCCGCCGTGAGTGGTCACCACCACGGTGCCGCCGACGGCGAGGTCGGCCGCGTCCTGGAAGGCGGCGCCGATCCGCTTGCCCAGGTCGTGGAGGCTCTCGATCCCGGAGCCCGGGTCTGGGTCGCCGGCGCGCCAGCGGGCGTACTCCTCGGGGAACCGCTCGGCGACCTCGGTGAGGGCGAGGCCCTGCCAGTCGCCGAAGTGCCGCTCCCGCAGCCGGGCGTCGGCGCGGACCGGCAGCCCGGTCAGCGCGGCGAGCGCGGCGGCGGTGTCCGCGGCGCGGCGCAGGTCGCTGGCGACGATGGCGTCCGGGCGCAGCCCGGCGAGCACCGGGGCGGCGGCGCGGGCCTGCTCCCGGCCGAGGTCGTTGAGGGGTATGTCGGTCTGCCCCTGGACCCGGCTGGCGGCGTTCCAGTCGGTGTTGCCGTGCCGCCAGATGATCAGGCGGGTCATTCCGCGGCGGCGGCGCCGGTGGTGGTGTCGGCGTCGACGAGGTCCCGGTCCACGAACGGGATCTGCGGGCAGTCCTTCCAGAGCCGGTCGAGGGCGTAGAACTCGCGCTCCTCGGTGTGCTGGACGTGCACCACGATGTCGACGTAGTCGAGCAGCACCCAGCGGCCGCCCCGCTCGCCCTCGCGCCGGACCGGCTTGGCCTTCTCCGGCAGCTCGAGCAGGCGCTCCTCGATGGCGTCGACGATGGCCAGCACCTGACGCTCGTTGGGGGCCGCGGCGAGGACGAACGCGTCGGTGATGGCGAGCTGGTCGCCCACGTCGATGATGACGATGTCCTGCGCCTTCTTGTCGGCCGCGGCCTGGGCGGCGGCCATCGCCAGCTCGTGAGCGCGTTCGGAAACTGTCACCGTTCTCCTTCGATCAACCGTGCGACCCTCCAAGCCTCTCACACCCGGCCGGGCGACGACTTGTCAGTTCTGGTCGATTACGCGGACACACGCTCACATTCTGGGCGGCATCACTGCTGGTAGAGGCGCCGCTTGGCGATGTACTGCACCACACCGTCGGGCACCAGGTACCAGACCGGCTCGCCCCGGGCGACCCGGGCGCGGCAGTCGGTGGAGGAGATCGCCATCGCCGGCACCTGCACCAGGCTCACCGTGTCGGCGGGCAGGTGCTTGTCCGACAACTCGAAGCCCGGCCGGGTCACCCCGATGAAGTGGGCCAGCTCGAAGATCTCGTCGAGATCCTTCCAGGAGAGGATCTTCTCCAGCGCGTCCGCGCCGGTGATGAAGAAGAGCTGCACCTTCGGGCCGTACTCGGCCTGCAGGTCGCGCAGCGTGTCGACGGTGTAGGTCGGGCCGCCCCGGTCGATGTCCACCCGGCTGACCTGGAACCGCGGGTTGGAGGCGGTGGCGATGACCGTCATCAGGTACCGGTCCTCGGGCGGGCTGACCGGCTCGTCGACCTTCTGCCACGGCTGACCGGTGGGGACGAAGACCACCTCGTCCAGCTCGAACCGGTCCGCCACCTCGCTGGCCGCGACCAGGTGCCCGTGGTGGATCGGGTCGAACGTGCCGCCCATGATCCCGATCCGCCGGATGTCTTCCTCCACCCCGCGATCGTAGGCCGACCGCTCCCACCGGCAGTTCCGGCCCGTCCGCCGTCCGCGCAGCAGGACGGCCACGGAATGGGCTTCCCCAACCGACCTCCCGGCCGTATATTCGTCGACAAGTAATCGCCAGCGAGCATGGGGGGGAGGCCAACATGCCCAAGCAGCGCAAGGTCGGCAACCTGCTGGCACTGGCCGTCCTGTCGGTACTCGTCCGGCGACCCATGCACCCGTACGAGATCGCCACCACGCTCCGGTCCTGGGGCAAGGACCAGGACATGGACATCAAGTGGGGGTCCTTCTACACGGTCATCAGGAACATGGACCGGCACGGGCTGATCGCGCCCGTGGAGAGCATCCGGGAGGGCCGGCGCCCCGAGCGCACCGTCTACCGGATCACCGACTCAGGGCGGGCGGAGCTGGTCGACTGGGCCCGCGAGCTGGTCTCGATCCCGACGCCGGAGCACCCCCGGTTCCGCGCCGGCCTGTCGGTGCTCGCAACGCTGCACCCCGACGAGGCGACGGCTCTGTTGCGGCAGCGGCTGGAGCTGCTGGAAGAGGGGATCAGAGCCGGACGTGACGCGCTGGCGGAGCACCAGCGGCAGATACCGCGGCTGTTCCTGGTGGAGTCGGAGTACGACCTGACCATCCGGGAAGCGGAGGCGGCCTGGGTCCGGGCCCTGCTGGCCGAACTCACCGCGGGCACCTATCCGGGCATCGACGAGTGGCGGGCCTTCCACGAGACCGGCGAGCTCCCGGCCGACCTGAGCGACGCCGCGGAGAGGAGCCGCTCCACGCAGTGACGGACGGCCCCGGCACGGTGCGCCAACACCGCGCCGGGGCCCTTACCTCGAACCACACCTGGAAGGTGCCCGGCCCGAAGCGGCAACCACGAGGATAGCCGGGTCCCTTCCAGGTCGGTTCGCCACGCACGACGACCGACGACCCCTGGGAGGGGAACCATGACCAGAGTGAAGACAGCGATCGTGATCGGCGGCGGCATCGCCGGTCCCGTGACGGCGTTGGCGCTGCGCCGCGCGGGCATCGCCGCCACCGTGCAAGAGGCGTACCCGGGCACCGCCGACGGCATCGGCGGCACGCTCGCGCTCGCGCCCAACGGCGTCGCGGCCCTGCGCCTCGTCGACGCGGACACGGCGGTGACCGACATCGCCACCCCGATCCGCCGGATGGAGATGGCCGTCGGCCGGCGGCACCTCGACATGCCGGGGCTGGACGACGTGCCGCCGCTGCAGGTGGTGCACCGCCACGAACTGCACCAGGCGCTGCACGACCGCGCCCGGGCCGAGGGCGTGATCATCGAGTACGGCAAGCGTCTGGTCGACGTCCGGGAGACGGCGACCGGCATCACCGCCAGGTTCGCCGACGGCGACACGGCCACCGCCGACGTCCTCATCGGAGCCGACGGCATCCGGTCGACGGTCCGCGCCCTGATCGACCCGGACACCGCCGGGCCGCGGTTCACCGGCCTCCTCGGCTTCGAGGCGGTGGCCCGGCACGAGGTCGACGTGGAGCCGGGCACCATGACCTTCGCCTTCGGCCGGCGGGCCTACTACCTCTACTGGCCCGAGCCGGGCGGTGGCACCCGCTGGGGCGCCAATCTGCCGCAGGTCCGGCCGATGAGCCTCGCCGAGGCCCGTGCGGTGCCGCCGGCCGAGTGGCTGCGGACGCTGCGCGACGCGTACGCGGACGACGACCCGGGCCGCCAGCTGATGCTGACCAGCAGCGACGACGACCTGCGGGCGGTGGGCTCGATGCACATCATGCCGCCGGTCCGGCACTGGCACCGGGGCCGCATGGTGCTGGTGGGCGACGCGGCGCACGCGCCCTCCAACAGTTCGGGTCAGGGCGCCTCGCTGGCGATCGAGAGCGCGGTGCAGCTGGCCCGCTGCCTGCGCGACCTGCCCGACGCCCCGTCCGCGTTCGCCGCCTACGAACGCCTGCGCCGGGATCGGGTCGAGAAGATCGCCGCGCGGGCGGCGCGGATCAACCAGGCCAAGGCCCCCGGCCCGGTGGCCCGGGCGCTGATGCCGCTGCTGATGCCGCTGCTGATGAAGACCGCGATGAACCCGGAGAAGACGCTCGGCCCCGAGCAGCGTTACGTCATCGACTGGGACGCCCCGGTGTCGCCGGTCCCGGCGGCACGCTGACTCGGCGCGGTGGGTGGCGCACCCCGGTCGGGTGCGCCACCCACGCCGGACCCACCGCCGCGCGCGGCCCGGTCAGGCCGCCGCGGCGGCCGCCGCCGTCCGGGCGACCAGCGCGCGGCGCAGGTCGTCGTCGGCGTCGGTGACCCGCCGGCGCAACCCCGGCGTGAGGTCGTCGCGGGCCAGCAGCGCCGCGGCCAACTCCCGGGTGGGCTGCGCCACGGCGTAGCGGGGGAAGGCCAGGGCCGCCACCCGGTCGGCCGTCCAGGGGGTACGCAGCCGCGCCGCGGCCGGCATGTCGGCGAAGTACCGCTCGACGTACGACGCGGTCAGCTCGGCCTGCTCCGGCTGCCAGAAGCCCTCCGCGGTCGCCTCCACCAGGCGGTTGGAGAGCTCGGCGTTGACCGTGACGATCTCCCACGCGGCCCGCTTGGCCGCCGGGTCGGGCAGCGCGGCGCGGCAGCTGGCGGCCCGTTCCGCCCCGGTGGCGCTGCGGTCGGCGGCCGCCTCGGCGGCGATCTCCGGTTCGCCGGCCGCGCCGAGCACGACCAGGCGCAGCAGCAGCGCCCAGCGCAGGTCGGCGTCCACGGCGAGCCCCGCCGGCACGCCGTCGCCGGCCAGCCAGCCGCCGAGCAGCGCGGTGTCGGTGGTCGACGAGATCAGGCCCCGGGCCGCGGCGAGCTGGAGCGACCCGCCGGGCGGCGCCCCGGCGAGCAGCGTCGCGCAGGCCCCGGCGACCCGCAGCAGGGCCGCGTCGCGGGCCAGCGGGTCCAGGTAGCGGTCGATCAGGCCGCGGCTGAGGGTGAGCACGTCCTCCGCGATGATCACCTCGGTCTCGGCGGGCAGCGCCGCCGCGATCAACGCCACGAGGGCGGCGACGGGCCGCTCCCCGTCGGTGGCCGCGTCGAGCGCCTCACCCCAGAGCAGCGCCCGGGCCAGCGGGTCGGCCAGCGCCGGCAGCACCATCGGCACCGCGTCGGCGGAGGCCGGGTCGAGGCGGATCTTGGCGAAGGTCAGGTCACCGGCGTTGGGCAGCAGCAGGCCGGTGGCGGCCTCGCCGACCAGTCGGTCGAGCTCGGTACGACCCTTGTCGGCGTCCGGGTCCAGGTCCACCTCGAACCGGCTGGCGGTGCCGTCGGCGGCGTACCGGCCGACGCCGATGCGGTGCGGGCGCAGCACCGGGTACGCCTCCGGCGCGGTCTGCACCACCGCCGCCTCGGTCCACCGGCCGTCGACGTCCACCGCCGTCTCCATCCGCAGCGTGTTCACCTGGGGGCGGCGCAACCAGCGCTCGGCCCAGTCGGTGAGGTCCCGCCCGCTGGCGGCGCTGAGGCTCGCGAGCAGGTCGGCCAGGGTGGCGTTGCCGAACCGGTGCGCGGCGAAGTGCGCGTTCAGCCCGGCCAGGAAGACGCCGTCGCCGAGCCAGGCGACGAGCTGCCGCAGCACGCTGGCGCCCTTGGCGTACGAGATGCCGTCGAAGTTGAGCAGCCCCTGCGCGGCGTCCGCGACCTCCTCCGGCGCGACGGGGTGGGTGGAGGGCCGCTGGTCGGCCGCGTACCCCCAGGCCTTGCGGCGCATGGCGAAGGTCGTCCACGCCTGGTCGAAGCGGGTGGCCTCGGCGGTCACCCGGGTGCCCAGGTACTCCGCGAAGGACTCGTTCAGCCAGAGGTCGTCCCACCAGCGCATGGTCACCAGGTCGCCGAACCACATGTGCGCCATCTCGTGGGCGATGGTGGTGGCGCGCAGCTCGCGCTGGGTGTCGGTGACCGCGGAGCGGAAGACGTAGTCGTCCCGCAGGGTCACCAGGCCCGGGTTCTCCATCGCGCCGGCGTTGAACTCGGGCACGAACGCCTGGTCGTACTTGCCGAACGGGTAGCGCTCGGCGAAGAGCTGATGGAACCGGTCGAGGCACTGCCTGGTGACGGTGAAGATCTCGTCGGCGTCGGCGTCCAGGTGGGCGGCGAGGGAGCGCCGGCAGTACACGCCGAGCGGGATGCCGTCGTGCTCGTCGTGCCGGACGTGCCACGGCCCGGCGATCAGCGTGAAGAAGTACGTCGCCAGCGGCGCGGTCGGGGCGAACTCCCAGCGCCCCGGCGCGGGCCGGGCGGCGACCTGGCCGTTGGCTGCGACCGTCCACTCCGGCGGGGCGGTGACCGAGAGCGTGACCGGCGCCTTCAGGTCCGGCTGGTCGAACGCGGCGAAGATGCGCTGCACGTCGTCGAGGAACGACATCGCATACAGGTACGTCTCGCCGTCGGCCGGGTCGACGAAGCGGTGGATCCCCTCGCCGGTGTTCGAGTACGCCATCTCGGCGCGGACGGTCAGCGTGTTCTCCGCGGCCAGGCCGGTCAGTGGCAGCCGGTTGTCGGCCAGCGCGGCGGGGTCGAGCTCCCGGTCGTTCAGCCGCGCCTCGATCAGGCCGGCGGGTTTGACCTCGGCGAAGGTCTCGGCGCCGGGGGTGGCCCGGAACCGGATGGTGACGGCGGAGCGGAACCGCTCGCCGGTACCGGTCAGGTCGAGGTCCACCTGGTAGGACTCGACGGTAATCAACGCGCCACGCGCGGTCGCCTCTACACGGGTCAGGCTTGGCATCCGCTTATCCTGCCCGATGGGGATCCGGACGGGCTTCCCGTGAGGCATGGCGATGGAGGAACAACGATGGGTCAGCACCCCAAGGGCGACTTCGACCTCACCCGGGCGGTCTGGCAGCGGGCCGAGGGCGACACCTCCGACAGCGCGGTCGAGGTGGCCTTCGTCGACGATCTGATCGGCATGCGCAACTCGGCCGAGCCGGACGGGCCGGTGCTGGTCTTCACCCAGGCCGAGTGGGACGCGTTCGTCGCGGGCGCCCAGGACGGCGAGTTCGACCTGGACTGACCGCGGCGCTCCGCCGCCGGGACGGTGCGTCACCTCCCGGCGGCGCTCACAGATCACCGTCGCCCCAGCCGAGACCACCCGGACCGGGGGCGTGGTGGAAGCCCGGATGGCCGGCGACGTCGGCGCACCGCTCGCCGTCCGGCCCGACCGCCCCGCAGAACAGCCGCTCGGCCCGCTGCCAGGCGTCGGCGGGCGAGAGCGCGGCGGCACCGAGCGCCAGCTCGGGGCGGAGCAGGCTCAGCGCCTCGGCGTACGCCACCGCCAGTTCCCGGGCCCGGTCGGCGTCGTCGGCGTAAAAGCCGAGGTGCACGGTGAAGTACCGGGACGGCGCCGGCCCACGGCGCGGCGGCGCGAGCAGCGGCAGGTCGGGGCCGCCCGCTCCGGGCCGGTCGCGGCCGGCGCCGAGCGCCTCGACCACCCGCCGCTGCCGCCAGTACGGCGGCCTGTTGTCCCGCATTCGTCCTCCCCGTCGTCGATCCGGCCCCGGCGGCCGGCCTCGCCTGCGGCAGCCAAACAGATTTCCGTCGGCCGGGGAGGGGCCAGCGCGACGAGCTTCGGCTGGCCCCTCCCCGGTGCTGTTGATTTCGGCGATGATGGGCGGTTCAGCCGGCTGTGCACGGGTAGACGCAAGCGGGCGCAGTGCCGAGCCCGCTGCCGAACCAGGTCAGGAGCAGCAGATGAGCAGCATCCCCGTCGACCGCAGCCCGGACAGCACCCTGGCGTTCCTCCGCGAGGGCTACCGGTTCATCGGCGAGCGCTGCGACCGGTACGGCAGCGACATCTTCCAGACCCGGCTGCTGCTGGAACCGACCATCTGCCTGCGCGGCCGCCCCGCCGTCGAGCTCTTCTACGACGACGAGCGCTTCCGCCGGCGGGGGGCCATGCCGATCCGCGCGCAGCGGACGCTCACCGGGGTCGGCGGGGTGCAGGGGCTGGATGACGCCGTGCACCGGGCGCGGAAGGCGATGCTGATGTCGATCATGACGCCCGCCGCGATCCGTCAGCTCGGCCAGCTCTTCGACGACGAGTGGCGGGCCCGGATCCCGATCTGGGAACGGTCCGGCCCGGTGGTGCTCTACGACGAGGCGGCCCGGATGCTCACCCGGGCGGTCTGCGCCTGGGCCGGGGTGCCGCTGGCCGACCCGGACGTGGCCCGGTGGACCAGCGAGCTGCACGCGATGATCGAGGCCCCGGCCGCGGTCGGCCCCCGGCACTGGCGTGGCCTGCTCGGCCGACGGCGCGCCGAACGCTGGACCGGCGAAGTCGTCGACCGCGTTCGGGCGGGTGCCCTCCCCGCCCCGGAGGGCAGCGCGCTGCGGGTGATCGTCGAGCACCGGGACGACCGGGGCCACCCGCTGCCCCGCCGGATCGCCGCGGTCGAGCTGCTGAACGTCCTCCGCCCGACCGTCGCCGTGGACCGCTTCGTGGTTTTCGCCGCGCTGGCGCTGCACGACCACCCGCTGTGGCGGGAGCGGGTCCGCGGCGACGAGCCGGCCACCGAGACCTTCGTGCAGGAGGTCCGCCGCTACTACCCGTTCTTTCCGGTGGCGGCGGCCCGGGTCCGGCGCCCCTTCGAGTGGTCGGGACACCACTTCCCGCTGGGGCGGCGGGTGCTGCTCGACCTCTACGGCACCAACCGCCACCCGGAGCTCTGGCCGGGGCCGGAGCAGTTCCGGCCCGACCGGTTCGTCGGCTGGCGCGGCGACCCCTTCGGCCTGGTCCCGCAGGGCGGCGGAGACCAGCTCACCGGCCACCGCTGCGCCGGGGAGTGGATCACCATCGAGCTGATGAAGCGGGCGGTGACCAACCTGACCACCGCCATGAGCTACCGGGTGCCGCCGCAGGACCTGGCGATCAGCCTGCGGCGGATGCCCGCCCTGCCGCCGAGCGGCTTCCTGATCGACGGCGTGCGCCGCACCGCGTAGGCCGGGCTCACTCCGCCGCCACCAGCGCCTGGGGCGCGGCCTGCTTCATCCGGGTACGCAGCCACTTGAGCTGGATCGCGGTTTCCTGCTCGCAGGACTTCACCACCGCCAGCAGGTCCTCATCGCGGGCCCCGTACGCGGCCTGGCCGACCACCGCCCAGCTGATGTCGCACTCCGCCGCCATCAGGTAGAGGTCCTGCAGGTCGCGGAGCAGCCCGAGCCCGCCGGAGCGGGTGCCGGAGAAGAGCTGCGAGTGCAGCCGGTCCGGTTCCGCCGGGGCGTCCTCGGCGTACCGGTGGGCGAACGGGGCCAGCTTCTCCGCGTGGCCCCGACACTGGCCGGCCAGCCGCTGGCAGGTGTGGAAGATGTCCGGCTCGTCGCGGTGCGCCTCGCCGATTTCGGTGAACGCGTCCCCGAGGCGGTTCTGGGCCTTGTGCAGCAGCCCGAGATAGTGCGCCAGGTGCATCTCACTCCCCTCTCGACGGTGCCTCGGCGGCCGGCCCACCGACGGTGGCCGGGATGCCCGATCCCTCGGGCGGAGCGGAGCCGCCGACGGTGGGTGCGGGCGAGGGCCGGCCCCCGGAGTCCGCCTCCTTCACCACCCGCACGGCGGCGACCTTGAAGATCGGCTGCTTGGAGACCGGGTCCCAGGCGGTGATGGTCAGCTCGTTCGCGGCCCGGTCGTGCCGACGGCCCGCGCCACGATCGGCAGCGCCGCCGTCCGGACCGCCGGGCCCGGCCGGGTCGGCGGCGTCCCAGTAGCCGTAGTGGAAGGGGAGGAAGACCACGCCGGGGCGTACCCCGCAGATCCGGGCCCGGGCGCGGACGGCGCCGCGCGGTGACTCCACCCGGACCAGGTCTCCCTCCCCGACGCCGAGCGTCCCGGCGTCGGCGGGGTTGAGTTCGACCCAGACCTCGGGCGCGGCGTGCACCAACTGGGGGGCGCGCCCGGTCTTGGTGCGGGTGTGGAACTGGTAGACGGTGCGCCCGGTGGTGAGCAGCAGCGGATAGTCGTCGCTCGGCACCTCCGGCGACGGCTGGTACGGCGTCGCATGCAGGAACGCCCGCCCGCGCGGTTCCTTGGCCCGGTACTCGTCGGGCAGCAGCTCCGCCCCGGTGGCCAGGTCGTGGCCGTACGACTCGCAGTAGTCGGGGTCGGTGTTGAAGACCCCGTCGGTGTAGAGCCGCTCGGTGCCGTCGGGGTGCTCCTCGGTGCACGGCCACTGGATGCCGCCGGCGCGCAGCCGCTCGTACGTGATCGCGGTGTAGTCGCAGGGCCGGCCGCGCGAGCACTCCTTCCACGCCTCGAACGCGGCCTCCGGGTCCGACCACTTGACCAGCGGCCGGCCATCCTTGTCCCGGAAGTCCATCCGGCGCGCGTAGTCGAGGAAGATGTCCAGGTCGGGACGGGCCTCGCCGGGCGGCTCGACGGCCTTTTCGGAGATGTGCACCGTCCGGTCCACGCTGGTGAAGGTGCCGGTCTTCTCGCCCCAGGTCGCCGCGGGCAGCACCACGTCGGCCAGTTCCGCGGTCTCGGTCAGGAAGAGGTCCTGCACCACCAGGAACAGGTCCGGCTTCGCCAGGATCCGGCGGATCCGGGCCAGGTCCGGCAGGGAGACCACCGGGTTGGTGGCGGAGATCCAGAGCAGCTTGATCGAGCCCTGCTCGGCGTACCGGAAGATCTGCATGGCGTGGGTCGGCGGCGCCCAGTGCGGGATGGTGTCCACCTCGACGTTCCAGAGGCGGGCCAGCTCCGCGACGTGCTCCTCGTTCTCCCAGTTGCGCAGGCCGGGCAGGTCGCCGTCGGCGCCGCACTCCCGGTTGTTCTGCGCGGTGGGCTGGCCGTTCATCTGGTAGATCCCGGCCCCGGGCCGGCCGATCATGCCGCGAATGAGGTGCAGGTTGTTCACCTGACAGGAGGCCGCGGTGGCCTGGTTGGACTGATAGAAGCCCTGGAGCACGGTGGAGACCAGCCGCTGCGACCGGCCCAGCAGCTCGGCGGCCCGCTCGATGTCGCGGGCCGGCAGGTCGCAGATCTCCGCCACCTTCGCCACCGGGTAGTCCTCGACCACCCGGCACAGCTCGTCGAAGCCGACGGTGTGCGCGCGGACGTACTCCTCGTCGTACCAGCCGCGGTTGATCAGCTCGCGGAGCAGGCCGTTGAGCAGCGCCAGGTTGGTGCCGTTGCGCAACGCCAGGTGCACGTCGGCCTCCCGGGCCACCGGCGTGGCGCGCGGGTCGACCGCGAGCATCGCCGGCGGGTTCGGCCCGCGCCGCCGGTCCAGCATCCGCATCCAGAGCACCGTCTGGGTCTCCGCGACGTTGTGCCCCCACAGCGCGATCGCGTCGCAGTGGTCCACGTCGGTGTACGACCCGGGCTGCCCGTCGGTGCCGAAGGACGCCTTCAGCGCGGCGGCGGCGGTGGCGGTGCAGAGCCGGGTGTTGCCGTCCATGTGCGGGGTGCCGAGCCCGGCCTTCCCGATCAACCCGAGCGTGTAGTACTCCTCCAGGAAGAGCTGACCGCTGGTGTAGAAGCCGAAGTGGCCCCAACCGCCCGGGCCGTCCAGCAGCTCCTTCGAGCGCGCCACGATCCGGCCCATCGCGGTGTCCCAGTCGGTCTCCACCAGGCGGTCGCCCTCGCGCACCAACGGCCGGCGCAGCCGGTCCGGGCTGTGGTTGGCCTGCCAGCCGTACAGGTCCTTCGGGTCGACCCGGCCGTGGTTGATCCGGTCGCCGGCCCGGCCCCGCACCCCGACGATCCGGTCGTCGACCACCGCGATGTCCATCGCGTCGCCGTTGGAGTGCAGGATCGACGCGCTCGGCACCCAGCGCTGCACGTCGGCCTCGGTGTGCCCGGCCGAGAGGAAAGTGTCCACCCGCGCCGGCCAGCGCTCACCCGGCCCGTACGGGGTGCGCGGCCCCCACGGGTCCGCGATCCGGTCCACCATCGCTCATCCCTCCTTCTTCGAAGGCGCCCAGAACGGCATCGGCCGGCCGGTGGCCCGGATGAACAGCCAGTCGACCAGGGTCACCAGGAGCACGGCGGCGAACGCGGTCACCAGCTGGCTGGGGGTGCGCAGCAGCCCCAGGCTCACGATCAGTGTGGTCGCCGGGCTGCTCGACGTGCAGCATGACCGCCGGGCCGAGGCTGGGGAAGAGCCACGGCTGCCGGGTCAGCAGGGCGACCGTGCCGGCCACCACCAGGGCGGCGCCGCTGCCGGCGAAGGCTCTGCCGGCGGTGCCGGCTCGGTGCGGGCTCTGCTCGTTCTGCGCGGCCATGACGACTGCTGTACCCCCGCCGCCCGCGATCGAATCGACCGCGTCAGGCGGCCTCGACCAGCGACTTGATCCGGTACAGCGTGTCCCGCAGCCCCACCTCCGGGTCGTGGCCGGTGGTCCGCCCCAGGGCCCGGCGGACCGGGTTGGACCGCCAGCGCAGCTCGGTCCGGATCTCGGTGCCCCGGTCGTGCGGGGCGGGGACCAGCTCGGCCTGCCCCTGCTGGACCACCGGCCCCTCGGTGACCCGCCAGCTCAGCCGGCCCGGACCCTCGACGGTGAGCTCGGCGCGCCACTCGGTGCCGCCGCCGGCCGGGTCGCTCGCCACGCAGCGCCACCGGTTGTCGTCGAGCTGCTCCAGGGTCGCCCACTCGGCGAGCGCCAGGTCCAGCCGTTCCCGGTCGGTCCAGAAGTCGATCAGGGCGTCCATCGGGCGGTCCACGGTGATCCCCCGCTGGACGACGTACCAGCCGTCCGCCCGCTCGGCCTGGAGCGGACGCCGCCGCCGGGCCACCATCCGGCCGACACCGACGGCGGTCACCGTGGCCGCGCCCGCCAGCGCCCACCTCGTTCCTCTGCTGGTCATCACGTCTCCTCCGCCCGGGCGTCCGGGGATGGACCGCCCGCATCCCGCAGCGCTACCCGCCGGGAGGGCGTCGAAACGACAAATCGGTTTGATTGGCGGAAATTAGGGCACCCGCCGACCCCGTCCCCGCGTTCCTCCGGGAGGCAGCGTGTCCTTCGATCACCGCGGCCCAGGCCGGCCCACCGGCAGCCGGGGGTTCGCCCCGTCGGGCCGGGCGGCGGCATGAGCGCGCCGGCCCGCGATCACCACGCGGCGCTCGCGCCGGCCCCGGTCGTCGGTGGCACGGCCGCCGGGCCGAGCGGCGGCCGGCGACCCGGTCGGCTCCCCGTCGAGTACGTCCTGCCGCTGCGCCGGTCCGACGACAGCGGCCTGACCGGGCTGACCGACCACCTGCGCCACCTCGCCCGGTGGGTGGACGTCACCGTGGTCGACGGCTCCCCGCCGGAGCTCTTCGCCCGGCACGCCGCCGCGTGGCGGGGCCTCGTCCGGCACGTCCGGCCCGACGCCGCACTGGGCGGCGCGCAGGGCAGGGCGCTCGGGGTGCTGACCGGGGTCGGCCTGGCGCGGCACGAACACGTGGTGATCGCCGACGACGACGTCCGGTACGACGAGTCCGGGCTCCGCGCGGTGCACGAGCTGCTGGACCGGGTGGACCTGGTCCGGCCGCAGGGCCACTTCGACCGGCTGCCCTGGCACGCCTGGTGGGACACCGGCCGGACCCTGCTCAACCGGGCGTTCGGCGGCGACTGGCCGGGCACCGTGGCGGTGCGCCGGGGCACCTTCCGCGCGATGGGCGGGTACGACCCGGACGTGCTCTTCGAGGACCTGGAGCTGGCCCGGACCGTGCGGGCGTACGGGGGTGCCACGGCGACGCCCGCCTGGCTGCACGTACGCCGGCTCCCGCCGACCGCCGCGCACTTCCGCGGGCAGCGGATCCGGCAGGCGTACCGGGACCAGGCCCAGCCGCTGCGGCTGCTGGCCGCGCTGGCGGTGCTGCCGGGCGTGGTGGCCGCGCTGGCCGCCCGCCGGCCCGGCCTGCTGCTGCGGGCCGCCGTCGCGACGGTGGCGGTCGCCGAGGTGGGCCGCCGGCGGGCCGGGGGCGCCCGGGTCTTCCCGGCGCACACCGCGCTCGCCGCCCCGCTCTGGGTGCTGGAACGCGGCGTCTGCTCCTGGCTCGCGCTGGGCCGGCGCTGGCGCGGCGGCGTGCCCTGCGCGGACGTCCGGGTGCGCGAGGCCGCGCATTCCGTCCGGACGCTGCGCCGCCGGCTGGCCGCGAACGGTCCCGGTGACCTGGTGCTGTGGGTGGAGGCCGCCGGCCGGCCGCGGGGGGCGGTCGCGGACCGCACCGCCGGTGCCACCGGCTCGGCGCCGAGCTGAACCGGTCCCGACACCGGCTCCGCACCGACCGCGACCGGTCCGCCGCGCACGCGACAGCTCGCGGCCCCTTTCCCGAGCGGGCCGGGAGTGACCGCGAGCTGCGGTGGACGAGGACCCCGGTCAGTACCGGACCTGGTCGCGGGACTGCTGTGCGGTGTCCTTGACGTCGTGCGCGGCCGACCTCGTGTCGTCCTTGACCGCGTGCACGGCGTCCTGGGTCGTGGCGCGCACCGACTCGGTGGCCTGCTGCGCCGGCTCGCGCAGCTCCTCCTTGAACTCGCCGGCCACCTCGCCCAGCTTCTCCTTCACCGCGCCGGCGTGCTCGCCGGCCTTCTCCTTGACCTGCGCCGCCACCTGCTGCTCGCGGCGGCTGGCCGGGATCAGCGAGGAGACCAGCATGCCGGCGCCGAACGCGATCAGGCCGGCGGCCAGCGGGTTGCCCTCGGACTTCTCCCGCAGCACGTGCGGGGCCCGCTGGGCGGCGTCCCCGACGGTGGAGGCGGCGGCGTGCGTCTTGTCGCTGACGGTGGAGGCCGCCGAGGAGGCGTGGTGGGCCACCGAGTCGGCGGCGTGACCGGTGCTGTGGCCGTAGTCCGAGGCGGTTCCCATGACCTTGTCCCTCACATTCTGGAGCGCGTTGCGCGCCCGCTGCTTGCGGTCGTCGACGATGCGGCTCGGGCTGACCTTGTACGCCAGCGCGTCCACGTCGGAGCTGAGGCTGTTACGGGTGGCCTCGATCTCTCGGCGGATCTGGTCGGGGTCAGTGCTCATCTGGTGACTCCCTCCGGGTGCGGCTTGAGCGCGTCGGGGATGCGCTGCACGCTGTCGTTGGTCTGCTTGAGGCCGCGAATCCGCTCGGCGTTCTTCTTGGCCATGGAGTAGAGGACCGCGGCGATGACCGCCCAGATGACGGCCACGATCAGCCCGGCCCAGCCGGCGTCCATCACGTTGGACAGCCCGGCCCAGAGCGCGATCGAGAGGAAGAGCGCCACCATGTAACCGCCGAAGCCGGCGCCGCCGAAGAGCCCGGCGGCCTTGCCCGCCTTCCTGCCCTCCTGGCGGATCTCCGCCTTGGCCAGCTCGACCTCCTGCCGGATCAGCGTGGAGAGGTCGGTGGTGACGGAACGCATCAGCTCACCGAGGGAGCTGCCCCGGACCTCGTCCGCGGTGTGCGGGGCGCCCGTCTCCGCGTGGTAACCGGAGTCCAGTCCGGACCCCTGCGTCGGCATGCTCATGCCGTCGCCTCCCTTCTGACGGATCGGCCGCTCACGGACGGGTGACGCCGCTCGACGGCACGCCCGGCAGCGGGTCGGTCTGGCTCACCGGCGGCAGCGGCCGGCCGGTGCCGGTCTGCGGCTCGGCGTAGCCGCCGCGGGTCGGGTCGGTGTAGCCGCCCGGCTCGGCGTAGCCGGTCTGTGGGTCGGCGTAGCTGCCCGGGGTCGGGTCGAGGTAGCCGCCCGGCGGCACGGCCTCCGGCACCGCGCGCGAGGTCGGGATGACCGCGGTCCGGTCCGGGTCGTAGCCCGGGCCGTACGCCCGGCGGGCCGGGTCGTCGTCGCCGGTGGCGGCGATGTTCTTGGTCAGCCGGCCGGCGAGGACGCCGAGGACGGCGGCGCCGACGAGGAAGGTGCCCGGGTTGCGGCGGGCGTAGCTCTTCACCTCGTGCAGAATGTCGCCCGGCTCGCGCTGCTCCAGCCAGCCGGCCACGCCGTGCACCCGGTCGGCGGCCTGGTGGGCCAGCTCGGTCACCGGGCCGGACTGGCCGCTGTTCTGCGCCATCGAGCGCATCTCCTCGGCCAGCGAGCGGAGGCTGCCGGCGGCGCGCTGCTGCTGCTGGCTGGTCTGGGCGGCGACCTGGTTGCGGGCCTCGCCGTAGAGGTTGCGGGCCTGGCGCTTCGCCTCGCCCACCACCTCCTTGCCCTGCTCCTTGGCGGTCTCCGCGACGGCGCCGCCCGCGTTCGCCGCCTCCGAGCCGACCTGGCGGGCCTGGTCACGGACGCCACCGCCGTTGTGCGACTCCTGCCCGTAGGTGGAGGACGTGGGGGAAAGATCGTAAGTCATGATTACCCTTCCGCTCGGATGGTCATAGCGGTCGTGTCGGGGGGTCGCGCCGACGTTTGTCGGCGTGACCATTGACCTACCCCTAGTCGTCGGGTCCATGCCTGATTCGTCATTTCTCTGCGGAGGCGCCTGGTCGCGGTCACACAATGGAGGGTCGTCCGGTTCCGGGCGGCGGGTGATCCACGGAGGTGACAGCGATGGCACGTGACGTGCGCGGACGCGCCCCGGCCGGCCCGAAGCCCCGGATCCAGCCGGTCGCCGCCGCGGTGGCCGCCGTCTTCGTCCTGATCGGCGTGCTCGGGTTCGTCCCCGGGGTCACCACGCACTACGGTGACCTGGCCTTCGCCGGGCACCACTCGGAGGCGAAACTGCTCGGCCTGTTCCAGGTGTCGGTCCTGCACAACCTGCTGCACCTGCTGTTCGGCCTGGTCGGGCTGGTGCTCGCCCGCCGGGTCGCCGGGGCCCGGCTCTTCCTGGCCGGCGGCGGCGCCGCCTACCTGGGTCTCTGGCTGTACGGCTTCGGGATCGACCTGGAGACCGCGGCGAACTTCTGGCCCTTCAACGACGCGGACAACTGGCTGCACCTGTTCCTCGGCTTCGGCATGCTCGTGGTGGGGCTGCTGCTCTCCAACGACGTGGGCACCGGCGGCCGGCTGGACACCCCGATGGACCGCCCCTGACCTGCGCCGTCACCCGAGCGGGTGGTCCGTGACCCGACACACCCGGCGCGGAGTTTGCCGAATCCCCGCCCGGGGCACCGGAGAGTCACCACGGGGAGTGACCGACGGACAAGGAGGCCCGGCGATGCCACGGTGGTTGCGGGAGAACGCGCTCACGGTCGCCATGCTCGGCGCGTTCCTGATCTTCCTGCTGTTGCAGAGCGTGTTCGGCTGGCGGGTGCACAACGAGGAGCTGAGCCAGTACGGCGCGGCTCAGCTGAGCTGGTGGGCGTACCTCGGCACCGGGCACTTCGCCGAGGCGGTCTTCGAGAACTGGGAGTCGGAGTTCCTCCAGATGGGCGGCTACGTGCTGCTCACCGCGTACCTGGTGCAGAAGGGCTCGGCCGAGTCGAAGCCCGCGGGCCAGACTGACCGGCCCGAGGACGACGCCCGCCGGGCCAAGCCGGACTCCCCCTGGCCGGTCCGGGTGGGCGGCTTCCCCCTGGCCGTCTACCGCAACAGCCTGTCCCTGGCGCTCCTGCTGATCTTCGCCGGCTCGTTCCTCGGCCACCTGTTCGGCGGCGTGGCGGAGTACAACCAGGAGCAGGCGCTGGAGAGCGGCGCCGCCCCGATCGGCGCCGGCCAGTTCCTCTTCACCAGCGACTTCTGGTTCCAGTCGATGCAGAACTGGCAGAGCGAGTTCCTCGCCGTCGGGGTGCTGATCCTGCTCAGCATCGTGCTGCGGCAGCACGCCAGCCCCGAGTCGAAGCCGGTCACCGCGGCGCACGCCGAGACCGGCGCCTGACCGCCCCCGCCGCCCGGGTCGGCCGCCGTCAGGCGGCGACGGGCAGCCGCTTGGCGAAACAGACGCTGTACGGGTTGCCGACGTACTCGCCGTAGACCGAGATGGGCTCGTACCCGCAGGAGGTGTAGAGCCCGATCGCGGCCGGCAGGTACGTCCCCGTCTCCAGGCAGACCACGGCGTGTCCGCGCTGGAAGGCGAGCTCCTCCAGGGCGGACAGCAGCTGACGGGCGATGCCCCGCCCCCGGTACGCCGGACGGACGTACATCCGCTTCAGCTCCCCGGTGTCGCCGTCCAGGGCCTGGAGACCACCGCAGCCGACGGCCCGGCCGCCGACCACCGCCGCCAGGTAGTGGATGTCGTCGTGGGTCAGCGTCGCCTGCCCGTCCAGCCCGCCGTCGGCCGCCCGCAGCTCGCGCTGCTGGGCCGTGACCAGGGCGGCGATCTCGGGATCGGTGGCGGGACGGGATTCGATCAGCATCACGTCACGTTAAGCCGAGCGGATTTCGCGGAGGTTTCCGGCGAACGACCGGAGCACGGACGGGGCCGAGCTATTTGTTGTCGTCCAGGTCGTCGTCGTCCAGGTCGTCGGAGAGGTCCGCGTCCAGGCCACCGGCCTCCAGCTCGTCCTCGGGACGCCGCCGGCGGGCCTTGCGCGCGGCCAGCCGCTCCGCCGCCGAGGCGCGGGTCGACTTCTCCTCCAGCCGGATGTCGGTGCCCCGGTTGCCCGGGACGAAGTCCACCCCGGCGTAGAGGGTCGGCTGCCAGTCGAACTCCCGGTCGCCGATCCGCACCAGGTCGCCGGGGTTGGCGCCGGCCTTGGCCAGCTTCTCCTCGACGCCGAGGCGGGCCAGCCGGTCGGCCAGGTAGCCGACGGCCTCGTCGTTGTCGAAGTTCGTCTGCCGCACCCAGCGCTCCGGCCGGGCTCCCCGCACGGTGAACGAGCCGTCCTCCTCCACCTCGATGGTGAAGCCGGTGTCGTCGACCGCCTTCGGGCGGATCACGATCCGGGTCGGCTCGGCCGGCGGCGCTGCGAGGCGGGCCTGCTCGACCACCTCCGCCATCGCGAACATCAGCTCCTTGAGCCCCTCGCGGGTGGCCGTGGAGACCTCGAAGACCCGGAAACCGCGCGCCTCCAGGTCCGGCCGGACGATCTCGGCGAGGTCCCGCCCGTCCGGTACGTCGATCTTGTTGAGCGCCACCAGGCGGGGCCGGTCGGCGAGGCCGCCGTACTCGGACAGCTCCGCCTCGATGGTGTCGATGTCGGCGAGCGGGTCCCGGCCGGGCTCCAGCGTCGCCGTGTCGACCACGTGCACCAGCACGGCGCAGCGCTCGACGTGGCGGAGGAACTCCAGCCCCAGGCCCTTGCCGGTGGCCGCGCCCGGGATCAGACCCGGCACGTCGGCGACGGTGAAGGTGTGGTTGTCAACCCGGACCACGCCCAGGTTCGGGACCAGGGTGGTGAACGGGTAGTCGGCGATCTTCGGCTTGGCGGCGGAGATCACCGAGATCAGCGAGGACTTGCCGGCCGACGGGAAGCCGACCAGGCCGACGTCGGCGACGCTCTTCAGCTCCAGCACCACGTCCAGCCGGTCGCCGGGCTCGCCCAGTTCGGCGAAGCCGGGGGCCTTGCGCCGGGCGTTGGCCAGCGAGGCGTTGCCCCGCCCGCCGCGACCGCCCCGGGCCGCCTCGAAGGTGGTGCCCACGCCGACCAGGTCGGCCAGCACCTCGCCGTCGAGGGTCTGCACCACGGTGCCGTTCGGCACCTTGATGATCAGGTCGTGGCCGTTGGCCCCGTCCCGGTTCGAGCCGGCGCCACCCTTGCCGTTCTCGGCCTTCAGGTGCGGACGGAAGTGGAAGTCGAGCAGCGTGGTCACCTGCGGGTCGACGACCAGCGAGACGCTGCCGCCGTGCCCGCCGTCGCCACCGTCGGGCCCGCCGAAGGGCTTGAACTTCTCCCGGTGGATGGAGACACAGCCGTGCCCGCCGTCGCCGGCCTGCATGTGCAGGACGACCCGGTCAACGAACGTCGTCACGACGCCAATCCTTCCAGCGGGGTCCACCCCGCGTGAGAAAAAACGAAGCGGGCCGGGACCCGAGGTCCGCGGCCCGCAACGCCTTCGAACTACTGCTGCGGCACGATGCTGACGGTCTTGCGACCACGCTTGGTGCCGAACTGGACCGAGCCGGTGGCCAGCGCGAACAGCGTGTCGTCGCCGCCACGGCCGACCAGGTCACCGGGGTGGAACTTGGTGCCACGCTGACGGATGAGGATCTCACCCGCGCTGACGACCTGACCACCGAAGCGCTTCACGCCGAGCCGCTGGGCCGCGGAATCGCGACCGTTACGCGAGCTGGACGCACCCTTTTTGTGAGCCATTGGAGGACGACCTACTTCCCGCTGGAGATGCCGGTCACCTTGACCTGGGTCAGCGGCTGGCGGTGACCCTGGCGCTTGTGGTAGCCGGTCTTGTTCTTGAACTTGTGGATCCGGATCTTCGGGCCCTTGGTGTGCGCGGCGATCTCGCCGGACACCGCGACCTTGGCAAGCTTCGCCGCGTCGGTCACCAGGTCGTCACCGTCGACGAGGAGCACCGCGGTGAGCTTCACCGCGTCACCGGGGGCACCGGTGAGCTTCTCGACCTCGATCACGTCGCCCTCGGCGACCTTGTACTGCTTGCCGCCGGTCTTGACGATCGCGTACATCGGAGGCGGACTCCCTGTCGTTGAGGCTGCTGGCGGTCGTTCCCACGGCGACTCGCCGGGTAGCAGTGACACCGGCGGCGCGGGCACGCGGGAACTCGGCACACCAAAGTGCGCCGCAGGCAAGCGTACGCCATACCCGGGCCGCCGCCCAAACCGGGCCGCCGGTCGGGTCGAGCCGGCCCCTGTCGCGGCCTGGCAGACGCCCGCGCCGCCGGTGCCCGCCCGGAGTGGGAGTGCCGCAGGGCACGCCCAGTGCCGTCGTGACCGGTGGGGCGTGGCGCCGTCCGGCCGGGGGCCGTCGAGACGGCAGGGCCCCTCCCACCGGACACTCATGCCGGGGAAGGGGCCCTGTCAGACTTCGCGCAGGTCAGCGGCTCACGGCCGGGTACGCCGGCGGGTGCCGCCGCGACGGGAGCGCCGCCGGCCGGTGCCGCCCTCGGTGCCCTCCTCGTCGGTGTCACCGTCGCTCAGCGCGTCCGGGTCGTCCGCCGCGGCCAGCCGGGCCGACTCGCCCTCCTGGCTGTCGGCGACCGCCGGGGCGGCCGCCGTCTCGGACTCGTACCGGGACAGGTCGTAGCCCATCGTGTCGTGGTAGTCCGGCTCCGTCGGCGGCCCCGCGTCGGCGGCGTCGGTGGTCTCGGTCACCTCGGCCACGGTCTTCTCCGGCGCGGCCGACTTGCGGGCCCGGCGTCGGGACGAGGCGGTGCCCTGCTCGGCGGCGGGGGTGGTGACCGCCGAGGCGACCGCCTTGACCTTCTCCCCCACGCCGCCGGAACGCGGCTTCTCCGGCACCGGCTCGGTGTGGATGATCAGGCCGCGGCCCTTGCAGCACTCGCAGGTCTCGCTGAACGCCTCCAGCAGGCCCGCGCCGATCCGCTTGCGGGTCATCTGGACCAGGCCGAGCGAGGTGATCTCGGTGACCTGGTGCTTGGTGCGGTCCCGGCCCAGGCACTCGGTGAGCCGGCGGAGCACCAGCTCCCGGTTCGACTCCAGCACCATGTCGATGAAGTCGATCACCACGATGCCGCCGAGGTCGCGCAGCCGGAGCTGGCGGACGATCTCCTCGGCCGCCTCCAGGTTGTTCCGGGTGACCGTCTCCTCCAGGTTGCCCCCGGAGCCGGTGTACTTGCCGGTGTTGACGTCGATGACGGTCATCGCCTCGGTCCGGTCGATCACCAGCGAACCGCCGGAGGGGAGGAAGACCTTGCGGTCGAGCCCCTTGAGGATCTGCTCGTCGATCCGGTACTCGGCGAAGACGTCGGTGGTGCCGGCGTGCCGGCGCAGCCGGGCGACCAGGTCCGGCGAGACGTGCGACAGGTACGACTCGACCACGTCGTACGCCTGCTCGCCCTCGATCACCAGCTCGCGGAAGTCCTCGTTGAACAGGTCCCGCACGACCCGGATGACCAGGTCCGGCTCCTCGTAGAGCAGCACCGGGGCGCCGCCCTCGGCCGCCTTGGCCTGGATGTCCTCCCACTGCGCCTGGAGCCGCTTGACGTCGCGGGCCAGTTCGTCCTCGCTCGCCCCCTCGGCGGCGGTCCGCACGATCACGCCCGCGCCGTCCGGGACCAGCCTCTTGAGCACGTCCCGCAGCCGCTTGCGCTCGGTGTCCGGCAGCTTCCGGCTGATGCCGGAGGCGTTGCCGTGGGGCACGTAGACCAGGTGCCGGCCGGAGAGCGCGATGTGGCTGGTCAGCCGGGCGCCCTTGTGCCCGATCGGGTCCTTCGTGACCTGCACCAGCACCGAGTCGCCGGAGCGGAGCGCCTGCTCGATGGAGCGGGCCCGACCCTCCAGGCCGCTGGTGTCCCAGTTGACCTCGCCGGCGTAGAGCACGGCGTTGCGGCCGCGCCCGATGTCGACGAAGGCCGCCTCCATGCTGGGCAGGACGTTCTGCACCTTGCCGAGGTAGACGTTGCCGGCCATGGTGCCGGAGGAGTTGCGGGTGACGTAGTGCTCGACCAGCACGCCGTCCTCGAGGACCGCGATCTGGGTCCGGTCGCCGCGCTGGCGGACCGCCATCACCCGGTCGACCGCCTCCCGGCGGGCCAGGAACTCCGACTCGCTCAGGATCGGCGGCCGGGTACGCCGCTGCTCCCGGCCGTCCCGGCGGCGCTGCCGCTTGGCCTCCAGCCGAGTCGAGCCGGAGACGCCCTGCACCTCGTCGACGGCCCGGCGCGGCTCGCGGATCTTGACCACGGTGGGCACGCCGTCCTCGGCGGCGGTCTCGACCTCGCCGGCGCCCCGACGACGACGGCGGCGCCGGCGGCGGGTCATCCCGTCGCCCTCGCCCTCCTCCTCCTCGGCCTCTTCGGCCTCGGCCTCGGCGCTCTCGGCCTGGATGGCCTCCTCGGCCTCCTCGTCCTCGATGTCCTCCGCGCCACCCTTACCGCGGCCGCGGCCGCGGCGTCCGCGACGGCGACGGCGACGGGCCGCGGCCGACTCCTCGTCCTCGTCCTCCGCCTCGCCGATCTCCTCGGCTTCGACGGCGGGCTCCTCGTCGACCTCGACCTCGACCTCGACCGGCTCCACCTCGCGGCGGGCGCGACGACGGCGGCGGCCGGTCTCGACGGGCTCCTCGACCGGCTCCTCGGCCGGCTCCTCGGCTGCGGGCGCGGGCGCGGTGGCCCGGACGACCGGCGCCTCCTCCGGCTGCGGCGCCATGAAGAGCACCGTCGGCGCGGAGAGCGCGGCCCGCCGCCGGCGGGTCCGCGGCTCCGGCTGCTCTGCGGGCTGCTCGCCCGGGACGGCCGCGCCGGGCGCGACGTCGCCGGTGCGGTCCTCGGCTCCGGTCGGCGGCGCGGTGGCGGCCTCGGCAGCCGGCGGGATCTCGGCGGTACCCGATTCGGTCGGCGTCGCCTCCGCGGCGTTCTCCGCCACCGAGGTCTCCTCCTCGGCTTCGGCCGGCTCGGCGGCCTCCTCCTCGGCGGCGGCCTCCGGCTCGGCCGGCGCGGCCTCGGCCGCCGGCGGGACGGCCTTCCGGCGCCGGGTGCGGGTCACCTTGACCGGCGGGACGGCCTCCGCGGAGTCTTCCTCCGCGGCGGTGGCGACCACGGGCTCCTCGACCGCCTTGGCGGTGGTCGCCTTCCGGCGGCGTCGGGGGGTCTTCGGGGCGGCCTCCAGCTCACCCGCGACCGGGGCGAACACCTCGGCCTGGGGCGACTCGCCCGTGGTCGTGCCGGCGTCGGCGGGCGCCTCGGCCGGCGCTTCGGTCTGCTCCGGCTGGTTCAGCGGGGCGGCCTTGCGGCGGCTGGTCCGCTTCCGGGCCGGCGGCCGGACCTCGGCGGTGCTGTCGGTGCTGGTGTCGGCGGTGTCGCCGGCCGGCTGTGAGCCGGTCCGTTCGCCGCCCTCGGGCTCGTTCTCGAGCATGGACGTTCTCCAGTTCTGGCTGCCCCGGGCGCGGGTGAGCGCTGCCACGCAGGGTCGCCGCAAAAGTGTTTCCGCCGGGCGCGCGAGGTGCGCGACCGCCGAAGTCTGCCTGCTTGGAACACCAACCGTCGGTCAGTGCTCACCGATGGCTGCCCCGTCGCGATCCGCATCCAACGGATCCACGATCTCGCCCTGCGCGGTCAGCGTGCCCTGCGCCAGCCGGATCACCTTCGGGGAGACCGGCGGCTCCAAGGCGGCCACCACGCGGAGGCCGGAAAGGACGTCATCGGGCCGTACGGACGGGGTGACCTGCCGCACGACCAGTTCGAGTATCGCACACGGTACGGCCGGTGCCCCGGAAGGCGTCTCGGACGCGGGTACGACATCGATGCCGATGACCGCCGAACGCGCGTCGAAGGTCCGTCGCCCCTGCTTGGTCATCCGCTCGACCTGGATCTCCTCGGCGGCGCGGAAGGCGGCCACCGCCTGCTCCGCCAGCGCCGGGTCGACCTCGGGCAGCTCGATCCGCCAGCGGGAGGCCTCGATCCGGTCGGCGAGGCTACCGCCGCCGGCCACCACCGCGTCGAGCACGTCGAGTCCCGGCGAGAGCGCGGCGTCCAGGGCGGCCCGCAACCGGTCCGGGTCGACCGGCTCGCGGAGCCCGATCTCCAGGTACTCGGCCTCGCTGGCCACGCCCGTGGGCGCGGCGCTGGCGTACGAGATCTTCGGGTGCGGGGTGAAGCCCTGGGAGAAGGCGATCGGTACGCCGGCCCGGCGCAGGGCGCGCTCGAAGGCCCGGGCGAAGTCCCGGTGCGAGGTGAACCGCAGCGGTCCGCGCTTGGCGTACCGGATCCGGACGCGCTGGACGACGGGCGCCTGCCCGCCCTCCGGCTGTGGTTTCTTGCTGATCGTCGTGCTCCTCGGGGTCAGGACCGGTTGATCATGAAGTCACTGCGGGAAGACGGTCACTGCTGGGTGCCGGACGGGACCTTCAGGCCGGAACCGCCGATCGGGGTCAGCGGGAGGAGCTTCTTCCCGGTCGGGCCGATCTGGATCTCGGTGTCCATGGACGGGCAGACGCCGCAGTCGAAGCACGGGGTCCATCGGCAGTCGTCCTGCTCGTACTCCGACAGCGAGTCCTGCCAGTCCTGCCAGAGCCAGTCCTTGTCGAGACCCGAGTCGAGGTGGTCCCAGGGCAGGACCTCCAACTCCTCGCGCTCCCGCGTGGTGTACCAGTCGAGGTCCACCCCAAAGGCCGGCAGCACCTCGGCGGCGGCGTCCACCCAGCGCTGGTACGAGAAGTGCTCGCTCCAGCCGTCGAACCGGCCGCCGTTCTCCCAGACCTTGCGGATCACCGCGCCGACCCGACGGTCACCGCGGCTGAGCAGGCCCTCGATCAGCGAGGGCTCGCCGTCGTGGTACCGGTAGCCGATCGCCCGGCCCAGCGAGCGGTCGGCGTTGATCGCCTGCTTGAGCAGCCTGAGCCGGTGGTCGATGACCTCCGGCCGCGCCATCGCCGCCCACTGGAACGGGGTGTGCGGCTTCGGCACGAAACCGCCGATGGAGACCGTGCAGCGGATGTCCTTGCTGCCGGTGGCCGCCCGGCCGGCCTTGATGACCTCGTGCGCCATGTCGGCGATCTCGAGGACGTCCTCGTCGGTCTCGGTGGGCAGGCCGCACATGAAGTAGAGCTTCACCTGCCGCCAGCCGTTGGTGTACGCGGTGACCACGGTACGGATGAGGTCTTCCTTCGACACCATCTTGTTGATGACCTTGCGGATCCGCTCCGACCCGCCCTCCGGGGCGAAGGTCAGGCCGGTCCGCCGCCCGTTGCGGGACAGCTCCTGGGCCAGGTCGATGTTGAACGCGTCCACCCGGGTCGACGGCAGCGACAGCGAGACGTTGGTGCCCTCGTACTGCTGGGCCAGGCCCGAGCACATGTCACCGATCTCGGAGTGGTCGGCCGAGGAGAGCGAGAGCAGGCCGACCTCGGAGAAGCCGGAGAACTCCAGCCCCTCGCGCACCATCTGCCCGACCGTGGTGATCGACCGCTCCCGCACAGGACGGGTGATCATGCCGGCCTGGCAGAACCGGCAGCCCCGGGTGCAGCCCCGGAAGATCTCCACCGCGTACCGCTCGTGGACCGTCTCGGCGAGCGGGACGAGGGGCTTCTTCGGGTACGGCCAGGCGTCCAGGTCCATCGTCGTGCGCTTGTGCACCCGGAACGGCACGTCCGCCCGGTTCGGCACGACCCGCTGGATCCGGCCGTCGGGCAGGTAGTCGACGTCGTAGAAGCGCGGCACGTAGACGCTCTCGGTGCGGGCCAGCCGCAGCAGCAGCTCGTCCCGGCCACCCGGGGAGCCCTCGGCCTTCCACTCCCGGACGATCGTGGTGATCTCCAGGACCGCCTCCTCGCCGTCACCGAGCACGGCGGCGTCGACGAAGTCGGCGATCGGCTCCGGGTTGAACGCGGCGTGCCCGCCGGCCACGATCACCGGGTCGGCGTCGGTGCGGTCGGCGGCCAGCATCGGGATGCCGGCCAGGTCGATCGCGGTGAGCAGGTTGGTGTAGCCCAGCTCGGTGGAGAACGAGACGCCGAACACGTCGAAGTCGCGTACCGCGCGGTGCGCGTCGACGGTGAACTGGGGCACGCCGTGGGCGCGCATCAGCTTCTCCAGGTCCGGCCAGACCGCGTACGTCCGCTCGGCGAGCACGTCGGGCAGCTCGTTGAGCACCTCGTAGAGGATCTGCACGCCCTGGTTTGGCAGGCCCACCTCGTACGCGTCGGGATACATCAGCGCCCAGCGGACGACCGCCGCGTCCCAGTCCTTGACCACCGCACCCAGCTCCCCACCGACGTACTGGATGGGCTTGGTCACCTGGGGCAGCAGCGGCTCAAGCTGGGGCCAGACGGAGTTGGCCGCGGCGGGGCGCGGCGTCGTGGACGGGACGCTCATGAAGCCCAAGGGTACGCGCCCGTCCGCCGGGCACCGCGCCGCACCGCCCGCCGGCCCGGTCGCCCAAGGCGGGAGGAACCGGACCGCCGGCGGTCAGCGGCGGCGCGGTCGACCCCGGCGGACGCCCTCGCTGGTCAGCGCGTGATAGGCGATCATGACCACGATGCCGATCACTCCGAGCACCGGGCTGACGAACCAACCCAGCGCGCCGCTGAGCAGGTAGAGCGCCATCCCGGTGACCGGGCGGGCCCGCTGGGCGGCGACGTGCGCCACGGAGATTCCCTCCCCCAGCAGCGCCGGATGCCGGCGCAGGTAACTGAAGAAAGCGAGCCAGGGTGCGGACATCGCCGCCGCGGCCAGCGCGTAGAGCAGCACGGCCACCCGCCGGTCGTGGTCGTTCCCGTCGTGGGCGAAGGCGGCGGCGAGCACCGCGGTCGGGAACGGGATGACCACCACGCCGAGCAACAGCCAGAGGTTGATCCAGTTCAGGCCGAGCGTGGTGCTCCGGACCAGCCGCAGCAGCATGTGGTGGTTGAGCCAGATCACCCCGACGTAGCCGAAGGAGAGCAGGAAGGCGACGTAGGCCGGGGCCTCCTCGACGAGGCCGGTGAGCAGTTCCCCCGGCCGGTGGGCGGGCACCCGGAGCTCGATCACCAGCAGGGTGATGACGATGGCGAAGACCCCGTCGCTGAACCCGGTCAGCCTGCCGATGTCACTGACCGGCGGCGTGCCGGCGGCCTCGCCCGATGCGGACATGCGCCGAGACTAGGCGTCCTCCTCCGGACACCGCCGGTGGCGCGCCGGGGGGCCGGCCGGTCGACCCGGCCGCCCGGCCCGGCGGCGGGCGGGTTGGGCGGCGGTGGCACTCCGGTACTAACCTCGCAACCGGCGCGAGAGGAGATTGCCGCGATGCCGGAGCCGCAGCCGGGAGCAGACCGGCCGGCCGACGGGGGCAACCCGGTCACGGACCGGGATCCGGCGGTCACCCACGAGCCCGTACCACCGTCCGCCGGGCCGCCCACGGGCGCCGACGACGCCGGGACCGACGACACCCGGGCGGCGGACGACGAGAAGCCGGCCGCGCCCGCCGAGTCCGCGGCCGACGGCGACGCCGGGCCCGCCACCGACGACGGGCCCCGGGTCACCCAGGACCCGGTCCGGACCGGTCCCGAGACACCGGCCGCGACCGGCACGGACGCACCGGCAGCCGACGGCGACGCACCGGCAGTCGGTGGCGACGCACCGGCAGTCGGTGGCGACGGCCCGGCCACGACCGACGAGGGCGGGACGAGCACGCCCGCCGGCCCGGACGCCGCGGCCGAGCCCACCCCGCCGTCGGTCACGCCGGCCCGGGGCTCCGCCGCCGTCCCGACCCGCGCCGAGCCGGCGCCGCCGGCCGCGCATCCGGAAGCGACCCGGGCGGAGACCCGGCCCGACCCGACCCGGGTGGAGACCCGGCCGGAGCCGGTGGCCCCGAAGTGGAGCGGCTCGGCGGCGGTCCCGCCACCGCCGCCCCGGAAGCGCGGCTGGGGCGAGTCGGCCGAGCCCACCCCGCTGCCCGCGCCGCCCGCGCCGGAGCACCAGGTGCCGGTCGACCCGTGGGCGGGCGCCGACACCAGCGGCTGGGAGCTGCACTCCGCCGACTTCCCGGCCCTGCCGGCGACACTCCCCTACGCCGCGCCGCCGCACACGCTCCCCAACCCCGCGCCGCCGGCCGCCCCACCGCCCGGCCCGCCGGTCCCGCCCGCGCCGGTCGCCGCCCGTCCGGTGTCGCCGCCGCCGGCGCCGGTCTCCCCGCCGCCGCCCGCACCGACCCGGCCGCCGAAGCAGCGCCGCCGAGCCGCCCCGCCGCCGGTCGCCCCGCCCCCGGGCTGGCGGGCGCCGAAGGGGTACGTCCCGGTTCCGGTCCGCCGCCGGCGACGCTGGCCGTGGCTGCTGCTGCTCACCCTCGTCTGCTGCTGCGGCGTCCCACTGTGGTGGGTCCAGCCCCTCTCCACCCAGTACCCGGCCAGCGCCGCGCTGCCGGACCGGGCCGCCGGCCTGCGGCTGCGCGAGGACGAACGCAGCCAGGCCACCGCCGAGCGGTTGAAGACCGAGGTACGCCAGGCCCACCTGCTCGCCGAGGACACCTTCGCGGGCGTCTACGCCACGGACGACGGCAAGCGGGTGACGATCTTCGGCGGCACGGGCTTCCGGCTCAGCCCGGAGGCGGACGCGGAGGCCGAGATGGCCCGCCTCAGCGAGCAGTACGCGCTCGACCCCGCGGTGCCGGTGGAGACCGGCGTCCGGGGCCGGTACGAGCGCTGCGCGGTGGGCCGCGCCGACGGCGACGCGGTGGTGGTCTGCACCTCGGTCGACCACGGCAGCCTGGCGACGGGCGTCTTCACCCGGTTGTCGCTGGAGGACGGCGGCGCGCTGCTGGACACGCTGCGGCAGCAGATCGTCACCCCGACCCAGTCCTGACCGTCACGCTGCGCATGGTCTCAGATACATAAAGCTCTCGTTTTCCATACGCCCATATCCGACGCATGGCTCACAATCAGGACATGTCGCGGCGTTGGCTGTTCGCCGATCAGCTGGGACCGCACTTCCTCGACGACCGGCGGCAGCCGGTCCTGCTGATCGAGTCGAAGGCGGTCTTCCGACGCCGCGTCCACCACCGGCAGAAGGCCCACCTGATCCTGTCCGCGCTGCGGCACCGCGCCGCGGAACTCGGCGACCAGGCCGTCTTCCTGCGCGCCGAGACGTACGGGCAGGCGTTGCGGAAGGTCCGCGAGCCGCTGGAGGTCTGCCACCCCACGTCGCGGCGCGCCCTGGACTTCGTCCGCGGCCTGGACCGGGTCACCGTGCTGCCGGAGCGCGGCTACGTGACCAGCCTGGCGGACTTCGCCGAGTGGGCCGACCGGCGCCGGGGCGCGCTGCGGATGGAGGCGTTCTACCGGTTCGCCCGGGAGCACCACGGGGTGCTGCTGGACGGCGGCGACCCGGCCGGCGGCCGGTGGAGCCTGGACATTGAGAACCGCGAGCCGCCGCCGAAGGACGGGAAGCTCGACGTGCCGGCGCCGCCGATGCCGAAGGAGGACGACATCGACGCCGAGGTCCGGGCCGACCTGGACCGCTGGGAGCGGGAGGGGATCCGGTTCGTCGGCCGGGACGGCCCGCGCCGGTTCCCGGCCACCACGAAGGAGGCCAAGGCCCGGCTGCGGCACTTCCTGCGGCACCGGCTCGCCGCGTTCGGCCCGTACGACGACGCGATGCTGTCGACCGACCCCTGGCTGGCGCACAGCATGCTGTCCTCCTCGTTCAACCTGGGCCTGCTCGACCCGATGGAGGCGGTCCGCGGCGCGGAGCGGGCGTACCGCCGGGAGGGCGCGCCACTGCCGAGCGTGGAGGGCTTCGTCCGGCAGATCCTCGGCTGGCGGGACTACATCTGGCACACCTACTGGTACTTCGAGGCCGGCTGGCGCACCAGCAACGAGCTGGGCGCGCGGCGGTCGCTGCCGGGCTGGTGGAACGACCTGGACGCGGACGCGGTCGACGCGCACTGCCTCTCCGACGTGCTCGCCGGGGTCCGGGACCGGGCCTGGGTGCACCACATTCCCCGGCTCATGGTGCTGGGCAACTACGCGCTCCAGCGTGGCTGGCGCCCCGCCGAACTGGTCGAGTGGTTCCACACCCGCTTCGTCGACGGCTACGAGTGGGTGATGACCGGCAACGTGGTGGGCATGAGCCAGTACGCCGACCTGGGCCGGATGACCACCAAGCCGTACGTCGGCGGCGGCGCGTACATCAACCGGATGAGCGACTACTGCGGCGGCTGCCGGTACGACCCGCGGAAGCGGCTCGGCGAGGACGCCTGCCCGTTCACCGCCGGCTACTGGGCGTTCCTGTCCCGCAACCGGGACCGCATCCCGGGCAACGCCCGGATGGCCCGCACCATGAAGCAGATGGACCGCCTCGCCGACCTCGACGCGGTGGTCGCTCAGGAGAAGCGCCGGGGCAGCGACCCGCCGTGACGGGTCAGACGGCGCCGGGCTCCCCCGCGATCGGCGGGTGGGCGCGCGGCGGGGCGTAGCGCGGGACGTACTCCTGGCCGGTCAGCTTCTGGATCTCGGCCATCAGCTCGTCGGTCATCTCCCGCAGCGAGGTGCGGTCGTCCGAGCGGCCGGTGAAGTCCAGCGGCTTGCCGAACCGGATGCCGATCTCGGCCCGACCGGGCCGGGGCACCCGGGCGCCGATGGGCTGCGCCTTGTCGGTGCCGGTCACGCCGACCGGGATGATCGGCACGCCGGCCGCCACGGCGAGCCGGGCCGCACCGGTCCGCCCCCGGTAGAGCCGGCCGTCGGGCGAGCGGGTCCCCTCCGGGTAGACGGCGACCAGGTCGCCGGCCTTGAGCACCGGGATGGCGGCGTCGAACGCCGACAGCGCCGCCCGGCCGCCGGCCCGCTCAACCGGGATGGCGCCCAGCCCGGTGAGCACGAACTTGGAGAAGACGCCCTTCACGCCGGTGCCCTTGAAGTACTCCGACTTGGCCCAGAAGGCCAGGTGCCGGGGCACGACGGTGCCGAGCAGGAGTTCGTCGGCGACGGAGAGGTGGTTGCCCGCGAAGATCGCACCACCGGTCGCCGGGATGTGCTCCAACCCCTCCACGTGCGGACGGAAGGCCAACCGGAGCGCGGGCGCCACGGTGAGCTTGCCGATGGTGTAGAGCAGGGGCACTGGTCCTCCGGCGGTCGTACGTGAACAGGCGGTGTCACGGTAGCGGACGGGGTCGCGTCGGCCCGATCGGGTGGCCTGCCGCGCCGGTGGTGGTCCGGCGGCGGGCACGCCGCCGGACCACCCGCCGTCACCTCATACCCGCCGCACGACCACCGTCACCCGCTCGCCCTCGCCGACCTCACCGGTGAAGCCGTCGGCGCCGTCGATCCCGTCGGCGAAGTCGACGGTGTCGGCCAGCACCTCCCGGGCCACGAAGTCGGTGTACGCGGAGACCGCCGCCCGGACCTCCTCGGAGGCCGACACCGACACCACGATCCGGTCGGAGACGTCCAGGTCGGCGTCGCGGCGGGCCTGCTGAACCACCCGGACCACGTCGCGGGCCAGCCCCTCGGCGGCCAACTCCGGGGTGACCTCGGTGTCCAGCACCACCACGCCCTCGCCGCCGGGCAGCGGCGCGGAGTGCTCGGCGTCGGCGGCGACCAGCCGCAGCTCGTACTCACCCTCGGCGAGGGTGACGCCGGCGGCGACCGGGGCGCCGTCGACCAGCTCCCACTCCCCCGCCTTGACCGCCTTGATGACCTGCTGCACCTGCTTGCCGACCCGCGGGCCCAGCGCCCGGGGCACCACGGTCAGCACCTGCTGGCAGTACGCGGACACCTCGTCGGTGAACTCCACCGCCTTCACGTTGACCTCGTCGGCGACCAGGTCGACGAAGGGCCGGAGCTGGTCCGCGACCGGCGAGGCCACGGTCAGCTTCGGCAGCGGCAGCCGGACCCGCAGGCCCTTCGCCTTGCGCAGCGACAGCGCCGCCGAGGCTACCGCGCGGACGGCGTCCATCGCGGCGACCAGGTCGTGGTCGGCGGGGAACTCCGTGGCCTCCGGCCAGTCGGTCAGGTGCACCGACCGCTCCCCGGTGAGGCCGCGCCAGATCTCCTCCGCGGTCAGCGGCGCCAGCGGCGCCAGCACCCGGCAGAGCGTCTCCAGCACCGTCCACAGGGTGTCGAACGCCTCGGCGTCGCCCGACCAGAACCGGTCCCGCGAGCGCCGCACGTACCAGTTGGTCAGCGCGTCCAGGTAGGACCGGACGGTCGCGCAGGCGCCGGAGATGTCGTACGTCTCCATCTGCCCCTGGACGGTGGTGACCAGCTCGTTCGTCTTCGCCAGCACGTACCGGTCGAGCAGGTGCGTCGAGTCGGTGCGGCGACGCGCCTGGTACCCGTCGGCGTTGGCGTAGAGCGAGAAGAAGTACCAGACGTTCCACAGCGGCAGCAGCACCTGCCGGACGGCGTCCCGGATGCCCGCCTCGGTGACCGCCATGTCGCCGCCGCGCAGCACCGGCGAGGACATCAGCATCCAGCGCATCGCGTCCGACCCGTACGCGTCGAAGACGTGGTAGACGTCCGGGTAGTTGCGCAGGCTCTTGGACATCTTGCGTCCGTCGGAGCCGAGCAGGATGCCGTGGCTGAGGCAGTTGCGGAAGGCCGGCCGGTCGAACAGCGCGGTGGCCAGCACGTGCATGGTGTAGAACCAGCCGCGGGTCTGTCCGATGTACTCGACGATGAAGTCGCCCGGGTAGTGGTGCTCGAACCAGTCCGCGTTCTCGAACGGGTAGTGCACCTGGGCGAACGGCATCGAGCCGGACTCGAACCAGCAGTCCAGCACCTCCGGCACCCGACGCATCATCGACCGGCCGGTCGGGTCGTCCGGGTTGGGCCGGACCAGGTCGTCCACCGCCGGCCGGTGCAGGTCGGTCAGGCGTACGCCGAAGTCCCGCTCGATGTCGGCCAGCGACCCGTACACGTCGACCCGCGGGTAGCTCGGGTCGTCGGAGCGCCACACCGGGATCGGCGAGCCCCAGAACCGGTTCCGGCTGATCGACCAGTCGCGGGCGTTGGCCAGCCACTTGCCGAACGAGCCGTCCTTGATGTGCCCCGGGGTCCAGTTGATCTGCTGGTTCAGCTCGACCATCCGGTCCTTGAACTGCGTCACCGCGACGAACCACGACGACACCGCCTTGTAGACCAGCGGGGTGTCGCAGCGCCAGCAGTGCGGGTACGAGTGGGTGTAGGTGTCCTGCCGGAGCACCACCCCCCGCTCCTTGAGCTCGCGGATCACCGACTTGTTGACGTCGAAGACCTGCTCGCCCTGGTACGGCGGGACCAGCGCGGTGAACCGGGTGTGGTCGTCCACGGTGACGATGGTGGGGATGCCGGCCGCGTTGCAGACGTTCTGGTCGTCCTCGCCGAAGGCCGGGGCCAGGTGGACGATCCCGGTGCCGTCCTCGGTGGTGACGAAGTCCGCGCCGAGCACCTGGTAGGCGTTCGGGCCGGCCTGCTCGACGAGGAAGTCGTACAGCGGGGTGTAGCGGCGCCCGACCAGGTCGCGGCCGTACACCGTGCCGACCTGCTCGTACCCCTCCAGCTCCTTGGCGTACGCGGCCAGCCGCGCGGCGCCCACCAGGTAGCGGGACCCGTCGCGCTCCAGCACCGCGTACTCGATGTCCGGGCCGACGGCGAGGGCCAGGTTCGACGGCAGGGTCCACGGCGTGGTGGTCCAGACGCCGAGCTGCACCGGCCCGCGCAGCAGCTCCGGGGCGCTCTCGTCCGGGGTCAGCTCGAACCACAGCGACAGCGTCGGGTCGTGCCGGTCCTTGTAGACGTCGTCCATCCGGGTCTCGGTGTTCGACAGCGGCGTCTCGCACCGCCAGCAGTACGCCAGCACCCGGAAGCCCTCGTAGACCAGACCCTTGTCGTGCAGGGTCTTGAAGGCCCACATGACGCTTTCCATGTAGTCCAGGTCGAGGGTCTTGTAGTCGTTGGCGAAGTCGACCCAGCGGGCCTGCCGGGTGACGTACCGCTCCCAGTCCTGGGTGAACTCCAGCACCGACGTGCGGCAGGCCTCGTTGAACCGGGCCACGCCGAGGTCGAGGATCTCCGCCTTGCTGGTGATGCCGAGCTGCTTCTCGGCGACCACCTCGGCGGGCAGGCCGTGGCAGTCCCAGCCGAAGCGCCGCTCGACGTGCCGCCCCCGCATGGTCTGGTAGCGGGGCACCACGTCCTTGACGTACCCGGTGAAGAGGTGGCCGTAGTGCGGCAGGCCGTTGGCGAACGGCGGGCCGTCGTAGAAGACGTACTCGTTCTTGCCGTTCTCCCCGGTCGGGCGGGCCTCGACGGACGCCTCGAAGGTCTTGTCGGCCGTCCAGTGCTCCAGGACCCGGCGCTCGACCGCGGGCAGGTCCGGGCTCGCCGGGACACCGGCGGCGGTCGGGTCGTGCAACGGATAGGCCATCGGGGGTCGCTCTCCTCGCGCAGCTCACTCATCTGTGGTCTGCGAGGACGAGCCCTCTCCGGTACGCCGTCCGGCGTCCCGGGGCAGGCCCGCGGTACCACCCCGCTTGACGGTCAAGGTGCGACCGCCCGCTCGTTGGCCGGCTGTGACGGGCCGTCCCGTCCGGTTCTACTGGGCCGGTCACCCGGCTGTTCTTCCGGAGGCTCACCGGTGATGGCCGGGTCGTCGCCTGTGTGCGACAAGCGTACTCGATCGGGAACGGAGATCGCCGCCGAGTAATCACGGGCCGTGCCTCTGGGGGCGATCACCAGCAGGAGCGGGGGCGCTGCGGACGCCCCCGCCCCAACCCCCGTCCCACCCCGCCCCGCCCCGCCCCGCCCCGCCCCGCCCCGCCCCGCCCCGCCCCGGTGATCATGAAGTTGTTCGGTGACCCACGGCGTGTCGCGGCAACAACTTCATGGTCAACCAGGGCGGGGTCAGGGGAGGGCGGGTCAGCGGGTGGGGGCGGGGAGGGTGGTGGTCCAGAGAGAGACGCCGTCGCGGTCGCGGAGGTGGACGGTGAGGTCGCCCGACGCGCCGTCGATCGCGACCTCGCCGAAATGCTGGAAGCCCTCCGCCGGCGAGGTGTTGGCCCGGGGCGGGGCGTGGGTGAACACGGCCTGCGGACCGAACGTGCCGTCCAGGGCGTTCGGGCCGAACGCGCCGGCGTGGGCCGGGCCGGAGACGAACTCCCAGAACGGGGTGAAGTCGCGCACCGCCGCCCGCGCCGGGTCGTAGTGGTGCGCCGCGGTGTAGTGCACGTCCGCGGTGAGGAAGACGATGCCGGTCACCCCGGCCCGGTGGGCGGCGCCCAGCACCTCGGCGAATTCCAGCTCACGCCCGGCCGGCGCCCCCGGATCGCCCTGCGCCACCCCCTCCTGGGCGCCCGGACCGTCCGGCACCACGAGCCCGAGCGGCAGGTCGTTCGCGATCACCTTCCAGGTCGCCCGGGACCGGCTCAGCTCCCGGATCAGCCACTGCCGCTGCTCCCGCCCGAGCAGGCCGCGGTTCCGGTCGGCGTAGGTGTTGCCGTCGTTCGGGTCCTTGTAGGTCCGCATGTCGAGCACGAAGACGTCCAGCAGCGGGCCGTACGACAGCCGCCGGTACATCGGCCCGGCGTCCGGGACGGGCAGCCACTCGTGGAACGCCTGCCGGGCCCGGGCGGCCAGCACGTCCACCCGCCGCTCGGTGTACCGGGCGTCGTCCAGGATCTCCCCCGGGTACCAGTTGTTGAGCACCTCGTGGTCGTCCCACTGGTTGACCTGCGGCACCTCGGCGGCGAACGCCCGCAGGTGCTCGTCGAGCAGGTTGTAGGCGAACTGCCCCCGGTACTCGGTCAGGGTCTCGGCGACTTTGGTCTTCTCCGGCGTCACCAGGTTGCGCCAGATCCGGCCGTCGGGCAGCGACACGCTCTCGGCGAGCGGGCCGTCGGCGTACACGGTGTCGCCGCTGCACAGGAAGAAGTCCGGCCGGACGGCGCTCATCGACCGGAAGATGCTCATCCCGCCGAAGTCCGGGCTGATCCCCCAGCCCTGCCCGACGATGTCACCGGTCCAGACGAACCGCACGTCGCGGCGGTCATGATGCCCCGGGGCGGTGGTGAACGCCCCGACCAGCGGCTCGCTGGCCACGCCGTGCCGGTCCAGGTCCGTCACCCGCACCCGGTAGTGCAGCCGCTCGCCCGCCGGCAGCCCGCGCAGCCGCACCCGGCCGGTGAAGTCCGTCGACGGGTCCAGCACCGGGCCGCGCAGCAGCCGGGCGCCGCGCAGGTCGGGGCGGCGGCTCACCTCGACGACCATCCGGCTCGGCCGGTCGGCACGGGTCCAGACCAGCGCCGATTCGGCGGTCACGTCGCCGCTCTGCACGCCGTGGGTGAGCACCGGACGGCCGGACGGGCGCCAGGCCGCCGCGGCGCCGGCCGGGCCACCGCCGAGGAGGCCACCGCCGGCCAGTCCGGCGCCCGTCGCCAGTCCGGCCCGCAGCAGGGTACGTCGATCGAGAGCAGTCATCTGTCCCCTCCGATGGAAGTCGGTCACCAGTGGTCTACCGGGCGCAGATGAGGTGTTCCGGCGGTGCGGGTGGCCGGCGGGGGAACCGCGGCTGACCACTGGTGGATCGCCGGGGCATGACCACCGTCACAGCCGTCCGCTGTCACGTCGGCGGCGCGGTCTCCCGTCGTACGCGTGTAGCCGTTATCGAGGGAGGCCGGAAATGAGTCGGATCGACATGGCGGCCGTCGTGCCGCAGGCGTACCAGGCGGTGTCCGGGCTGGAGAAGTACGTCCAGGCCAACGTCGACCACACGGTGCTGGAGCTGGTGAAGCTGCGGGCGTCGATGCTCAACGGCTGTGCGTTCTGCGTGGACATGCACAGCCGGGACGCGCTGGCCGCGGGCGAGTCCAGCCGGCGGCTCTTCGCGGTCGCCGCCTGGCGGGAGGCGCCGTTCTTCGACGAGCGGGAGCGGACCGCGCTGGCGCTGACCGACGCGGTCACCCGGCTCGGCGAGCACGGCGTGCCGGACGAGGTCTGGGACGCCGCCGCCAAGGTGTGGTCGGAGAAGGAGCTGGCGGATCTGGTCGTCGCGATCGCCACAATCAACGTGTGGAACCGGATCGCGGTGACCAGCCAGGCGCAGCCGCCGACCGAGGTGTGACCGGCACCTCGGCAGCGCAGGCGGCCGGTGCGCTTCAGGCGCACCGGCCGATGCTGCTCGGGTTGGCGTACCGGCTGCTGGGCAGCCTGCACGACGCGGAGGACGTCCTCCAGGAGGCGTACCTGCGCTGGCTCGACGTCGACCGGGAGTCGGTCGCCGAGCCGCGCCGGTACCTGTCCCGGGTGGTGACCCGGCTGGCGCTGGACCGGCTGCGCACCCGGCAGGCCGCCCGGGAGACGTACGTCGGGCCGTGGCTGCCCGAACCGGTGCCGACCGGCGCGGCGGAGCCGTTCGGGCCGCTGGACAGCGCCGAGCTGCGGGACTCGGTGTCGGTCGCGCTGCTGCACCTGCTGGAACGGCTCACCCCGCCGGAGCGCGCGGTCTACGTGCTGCACACCGCGTTCGCCCTGCCGTACGCGGAGATCGGCGACATCCTGGACCGGTCGGCGGCCGACTGCCGGCAGCTGCACCACCGGGCGGTCGCCCGGATCGCCGACGGCCGGCGGCGCTTCACCGCCGGCCCGGCCGAGCAGCGGCGGCTGCTGGACGCCTTCCTGGCCGCCGCCCGCGACGGTGACCTGCCCCGGTTGGCCGAGCTGGTGGCGTCCGACGCGGTCTCCTGGAACGACGGGGGCGGCGCCGTCCGTGCGGCGCGCAACCCGGTGCACGGCGCGGACCGGATCGCCCGCTTCTTCGCCGGCCTCTACGGCCGGGGACGCCCCATCGAGGCGACCCCCGCCGAGCTCAACGGCGGGCCGGCGCTGGTGCTCCGCTGGCCCGACGGGACCCGCTACACGCTGGCCATCGCGGCCGCGGACGGCCGGATCACGGACCTCTACCTGGTCGGCAACCCGGCGAAGCTGTCCCGGCTGCCCGGCTGAGCACACGGGACGGCCCCGGCCCCCGGGTCCGGGGGCGGGGCCGACGGGCTCAGGCCAGCTCGGGGAACCAGAGCGCGAGCTCCCGCTTGGCGCTGTCCGTCGAGTCGGAGGCGTGCACCAGGTTCTCCCGGTTGGACAGGGAGAGGTCGCCCCGGATGGTGCCGGCGGCGGCCTTGCGGCCGTCCGTGCTGCCGATCATGCCGCGCACCACCTCGATCACCTGGTCGCCGGAGAGCACCAGGGCGACCAGCGGGCCGCCGGTCATGAAGGCCTTCAGCGGCGGGTAGAACGGCTTGTCGACGTGCTCGGCGTAGTGCTGGTCGGCGAAGTCGCCGTCCATCGTCCGCATCGCCATGGCGTCGATCCGCAGGCCCTTGCGCTCGAAGCGGGACACGATCTCGCCGACCAGACCGCGGCGGACCGCGTCGGGCTTGATCAGTACGAGCGAGCGCTCATCCGGGCTGCTGCTGGACACGCTGGGTTCCTCCTGTGCGCGGAAGCCGGTCTGGCTGGGTAGGTTCAGCCTAGCGACCGGGTCCCGGCGCTGGCGCGGCGGCCGCTCTTCCCCTCGGTCGCCGCTGCGGCCTAGCCTGGCCCTAGACCCTGGGAGGTCCACTGTGGCGAACGGCGGGAACCGACCCATCGCGCCGGTGCGGAAGCTGATCGCCGCGGTGCTCGGCACCGTGGCGACCTTCGTCGTGCTGTTCGGGCTGGGGATGACCAGCTGGGCCATCGTGGCCCTCGGCGTCGCGCTGCTGGTGCTGGCGATCGCCCTGGCCACGGTGCGCGGGGGCGGGCGCACCTGGGTGGTCGGCGTCGGGCACGTGCACAGCGCGTCCGAGCCCCCCACGCAGTACGCCTTCGGCCGCTGCGAACTCCAGCTGGTGATCGACGCCCCCGGGTTGCCGCCCCGGTCCAAGAAGATCATCGAACCCCGGGTGCCGGTCGCCAAGTGGCCGTCGCTGGGCCAGCCGCTGCCCATCCGGGTCGCCCTCGACGACCAGCGGCACGTGCGCGTCCTCTGGGACGAGGTGCCCACCCACGCCGAGACGGCCGCCGCGACGGCGGACCTCCCGCCGGAGTACGCCGGCCCCGATCCGGTCGACGAGGTGCTGATCGCACAGGAGGCGCCGCCCTGGGCCGACCGCGCCCCGGAGGACGACTTCCGCGACGACTTCCCACCCGCGCCGGATCCGCTCCTCGACGACGTCACCGTGCTGACCGAGGAACGCGAACCGGTGGTCATGCACCAGCGCCCGGGCGGCCCGGTGGTGCTGGAGGGCACGGTGGTCGAGCAGCCGGCGACCGGGCCGCTGCCCCGCCGGGCGACGACCCCCGCGCCGCGGTCGCCCGCCGAGGAGCGGTTCGACGCGACGGTGCCGGTGGACCCGATCGACCTGCCGCTGGACGATCCGGCGCCGGAGGCGCCCCCGACCGCGGAGGAGCTGGACGAGGCCGTCTTCGGGTTCCCGGGCGACGACGCCGCCGAGGTGGCCGCCCCGATCAGCGGCATCGGCATCACCCTGCTGGTGACCGACCTGACCCGGTCGCTGGCCTTCTACCGGGACCTCGGCTTCGACGAGGTGGACCGGGGCTCCGGCAACGCCGTCCTCGCCTCCGGCGCCACCCGCCTGGTGCTGCGTGAAGTCACCGAAGCGGCCCCGATCAGCCGGCGGCTGGTCCACGTCAACCTCGAGGTCGACGACATCCAGGCCGCGTACGAGCGGCTGCGCGGCTCCGGCGTCCGCTTCACGTACGCCCCGCGGGTGGTCAACCGGGGCGCGAAGCTGGAGGTGTGGGCGGCGGCGTTCCGCGACCCGGACGGGCACGGCATCGCCCTCACCCAGTGGCGGACCCTCGCCGACGCGTGACGGCGGGGCGCCTGACGGCACCCGGCCCGCGGCTCAGCCGAGGATGACCCGGCGGACGTGCAGGGCATAGGCCCACACCAGGGCGAAGATGACGCCCAGCACCAGCAGCGACCAGTGCAGCAGGCCCGAGAGCATCAGCAGGCCCTGCACCACGGTGCCCGCGTGCCAGGCCCACGGCCGCCCCATCCGGCCGGCGAGCACCACGCAGGCCACGGCCAGCGCCACGATCACGGCGATGGCGGCGCCGCCGAGGTCCCCGCCGACCACCCGGATCGGCTGGATGGCGAGCAGCAGCACCAGGGCCTCCAGGGCCAGCGTGCCGGCGCCGAGCCCGCGTACCGCCTTCTCCGGGTTCCGCAGCCCGGACCGCCGCTCCCCCGGCTCACCGGCCACCGGACCGCCACCGGCCTCCTCCGGCTCCGGCCCGCCGGCGGCCGGCGTCGAGCCCGGCCGCCCACGGGGGTCGGCCGTCGCGTCGGTCCGCGGTCCGGCGTCCGGCCCCGGCACGACCTCCTCGGGGCGCTCCCCCATCGGGCCGGTCATTGCTTCAGCAGCCGGCGGGCGTCGGCCACGGTCACCACCGACCCGGTGATCAGCACACCGACCCCGGAGAGCTCACCGGGCACGTCGGACTCGGCCTCGGCGATCGCCGCCTCGATGGCGTCCGGCATCTCCTCGGCGACCTCCACCCGCTCCGACCCGAAGACCTCCCGGGCCAGCTCGGCCAGCTCCTCCACCGGCATCGCCCGGGGCGAGCTGTTGCCGGTGACCACCAGCGAGTCGAGCACCGGCTCCAGCAGCTCCAGCAGACTGGCGGCGTCCTTGTCGCCGAGCACGGCCAGCACGCCGACCAGCTTGCTGAACGCGAACTCCTCCTGCAGCGCGGTGACCGTGGCCGCCATCCCGTGCGGGTTGTGCGCGCCGTCGAGCAGGACCGTCGGGGCGCTGCGGACCTTCTCCAGCCGGCCGGGCGAGCTGGTCGCGGCGAAGCCCTCCCGGACGGCCTCGATGTCGAGCTGCCGCTTGGCACCGGCGCCCAGGAACGCCTCGACGGCGGCGAGCGCCACCGCGGCGTTCTGTGCCTGGTGCGCGCCGTGCAGCGGGATGAAGATCTCGTCGTACACCCCGCCGAGGCCCTGGATGGCGAGCACCTGACCGCCGACCGCGACCGAGCGGCGGAGCACGCCGAACTCCGCGCCCTCCCGCGCCACGGTGGCGCCCACCTCGGCGCAGCGCTCCAGGATCGGCCGGGCGGCCTCCTCCTCCTGCGCGGCACAGATGACGGTCGCGCCGGAGTGGATGATGCCCGCCTTGTGCAGCGCGATGTCCTCGATGGTGTCGCCGAGCCACTCGGTGTGATCCAGCGCGATCGGGGTGAGCACGGCCACCCCGGCCTGGATCACGTTGGTGGCGTCCTCGGCGCCGCCGAGCCCGACCTCGACCACCGCGACGTCGACCGGCGCGTCGGCGAACGTGGCGAACGCCAGCGCGGTGGTCAGGTCGAAGTAGGTCAGCGGTTCGGCGGAGCGCTGGTCGACCAGCTCGGCCAGCGGCTCCACCTCCCGGTACGTGGCGACGAAGCGCTCCTCGCTGACCGGCTCCCCGTCCAGGCTGATCCGCTCGCGGACGGTCTCCAGGTGAGGGCTGGTGTAGCGCCCGGTGTGCAGCCCGAAGGCCCGCAACAGCGAGTCGATCATCCGGGCCGTCGAGGTCTTCCCGTTGGTCCCGGTCAGGTGGATCGACGGGTACGCCCGCTGCGGGCTGCCGAGCAGGTCGAGCAGCATCTCGATGCGCTCCAGCTCGAAATGCATGCGGGTGAAGCCGCGGGCGGCCAGGGCGGCGTCGACGGCGGCGAATTCGGTGCGGTCGGTCACGAGGGCAGCGCCTCCAGGGCAGCGTCGATCCGGATCAGGTCGGCCTCGGCCACGGCGAGCCGTTCGCGGATCTTCGCCACCACCGGCTCCGGGGCCTTCCCGACGAAGGCCGGGTTGTCCAGCTTCGCCCGGGCCTGCGCGGCCTCCTTCTCGGCGGCCGTCCGGTCCTTGGTGAGCCGGGCCCGCTCGGCGGCCACGTCGATCGAGCCACGGGTGTCCAGCGCGACGCTGACCTCCCCGGGCATGGCGAGGGTGGCGCTGGCCTGGAAGTCCTCGGCGGGCGCGTCGAGCCGGACCAGCGACCGGATCAGCGACTCGTGCGCGGCGATGCCCGCCGGCGCGAGGCCGTCCAGCCGGGCCGCGACCCGCTGGGTCGGCCGCAGCCCCTGGTCGGACCGGAACCGGCGGATCTCGGTCACCACCCGCTGGAGGGTGGCGACCTCGACTTCCGCGGCGTCGTCGACCAGCGTACGGTCGGCCAGCGGCCAGGCGGCCGTCAGGACCGTCTCACCGCCGGTCAGCGCGGACCACAGCTCGTCGGTGACGAACGGGATCACCGGGTGCAGCAGCCGCAGCAGCTGGTCCAGCACGTGCCCGAGCACCCGGCGGGTGGCGGCGGCGGCCGGGCCGCCCCCGGCGAGCACCGGCTTGCTCAGCTCCACGTACCAGTCGCAGACGTCGTCCCAGGCGAAGTGGTACAGCAGGTCGCAGACCTTCGCGAACTCGTACGCCTCGAACTGCTCGTCCACCTCGGCGGTGACGTGCGCCAGCCGGGACAGGATCCACCGGTCGACGGTCGACAGGGTGCCGGCCGCCGGCAGCGGACCGTCGATGTGCGCGCCGTTGAGCAGCGCGAACCGCGTGGCGTTCCAGAGCTTGTTGGAGAAGTTGCGGGAGCCCTGGCACCACTCCTCGCTCACCGGCACGTCCTGCCCGGGGTTGGCGCCCCGGGCGAGGGTGAACCGGGTGGCGTCGGCGCCGAACCGGTCGATCCAGTCCAGCGGGTCGACCACGTTGCCGAACGACTTCGACATCTTCTTGCCGTGCTCGTCGCGGACCATGCCGTGCAGGGCGACCACGTCGAACGGCTGGACGCCGTCCATCGCGTACAGGCCGAACATCATCATCCGGGCGACCCAGAAGAAGAGGATGTCGTACCCGGTGACCAGCACGTTGGTCGGGTAGAACTTCGCCAGGTCCGGGGTCTGCTCGGGCCAGCCCAGGGTGGAGAACGGCCACAGGCCGCTGGAGAACCAGGTGTCGAGGACGTCCTCGTCCTGGCGCCAGCCCGCGCCGGTGGGCGGCTGCTCGTCGGGGCCGACGCAGACGATCTCGCCGTCCGGGCCGTACCAGACCGGGATCCGGTGGCCCCACCAGAGCTGCCGGGAGATGCACCAGTCGTGCATGTTGTCGACCCAGGCGAAGTACCGCTTGGCCAGCTCGGCCGGCTCGATCCGGACCCGGCCGTCGCGCACCGCGTCGCCGGCCGCCTTGGCCAGCGGACCGGTGTTGACGAACCACTGCAACGACAACCGCGGCTCCACGGTCGTCTTGCACCGGGAGCAGTGCCCCACCGCGTGCACGTACGGCCGCTTCTCGGCCACGATCCGGCCCTGCTCGCGCAGCGCGGCGACGATCGCCGGGCGGGCCTCGTAGCGGTCCAACCCCTCGAACGGGCCGGGCGCGGTGATGATCCCGCGCTCGTCCATGATCGTCAGGGCGGGCAGATCGTGCCGCTGGCCGATCTCGAAGTCGTTGGGGTCGTGCGCCGGGGTCACCTTCACCATGCCGGTGCCGAAGCTCGGGTCGACGTGCTCGTCGGCGACGATCGGGATCCGCCGGTCGGTGAGCGGCACGGCCACCTCGGTGCCGATCAGGTGCCGGTACCGCTCGTCGTCGGGGTGCACCGCCACCGCGGTGTCGCCGAGCATCGTCTCCGCCCGGGTGGTGGCCACCACCACGTCGTCGCTGTAGCGGATCGAGATGAGCTCACCCTCGTCCTCGGTGTGCTCCACCTCGATGTCGGACAGGGCGGTCAGGCAGCGCGGACACCAGTTGATGATCCGGTTGGCCCGGTAGATGAGCCCGTCGTCGAAGAGCTTCTTGAACATCGTCTGCACGGCCCGGGACAGGCCCTCGTCCATGGTGAAGCGCTCACGGTCCCAGTCCACGGCGTCGCCGAGCCGGCGCATCTGGCCGAGGATCGCGCCGCCGGACTCCGCCTTCCACTGCCAGACCCGCTCGACGAACTTCTCCCGGCCCAGGTCGTGCCGGGACAGGCCCTCGGTGGCGAGCTGCCGCTCGACCAGGTTCTGGGTGGCGATGCCGGCGTGGTCCATGCCGGGCAGCCAGAGCGCCTCGAAGCCCTGCATCTTCTTCCGCCGGGTGAGGGCGTCCATCAGCGTGTGCTCGAACGCGTGGCCCATGTGCAGCGAGCCGGTGACGTTCGGGGGCGGGATGACGATGGTGAAGGGGGGCTTGTCGCTCTCCGCCGACGCCCGGAAGTGGCCGCCGGCTACCCACTGCTCGTACCGTCGCTGCTCTACCTCGCCGGGCTGGTACTGGCCGGCAAGGGTCGGGGCGTCGGGGCGTCGGGCATCCAGTCTCTCGGTCACCCTGAAAGTCTACGGAGCGCTTCGGCGGACCCGACGTGCGCCACCTGTTGTTCGCGTACGGTGGCGGACATGTCCGACGCACATCTCACCGAGCGGCCGCTCGGCGACGGGCCCGAACCGGTCGACCTGACCGACGAGCCGATCCAGCTGAGCCGCCGCGACCCGGAAAGCAGCCCTGAGCGGGCCGGTACGCCGTCCCGTCGCCGGCGCCTGGTGCTCGCCGTCGCGCTGGTGGCCGGGCTCGCGGGGCTCGGGGCGCTCGGCGCCGGCGGCTGGCGGGTGTTTCAGGAGAAGGACACCGACCTGTCGACCCCGGTGAAGGTGGCCGGACTCACCCGCGACGACAGCGAGCGGGCGCGGAGCACCGCCGACTACCTGCGGGACGGCTTCGCCGCCGACATCGAGCTGGACAAGAGCGTCGGCACCGTCTACAGCGATCCGGCGGACGCGAGAAGGGCGGTGCTCGTCTTCGGCGGCACCACCCTGCTTTGGCAGCCGGAGCGGGATCTGGACAGCCTGTTCGGCCTGATGGCCGACGAGACCGGCAAGGTCACCGGGTTGCGGGAGGTGGACGCCGGCCGGCTGGGCGGCGTGATGAAGTGCGGCACGACCAGCGGCGACGGCGGCGACTTCGCGGTGTGCGGCTGGGCCGACCACGGCAGCGTGGTGATGGCGATGTTCCCGGGACGTCCCGTCGGCCAGGCCGCCGGCCTGTTCCGTCAGCTCCGCGAGGGCATGCAGACCCGTTGACCGGTTTTCGGGGCACGTCGCCGGCTCGCCCGCGGCGTGCCCTTCATCCGGTGCGCGGATTTGGGGCCGGAAACGCAGATGAGGTCACCCCGAAGGGTGACCTCATCTGGAAGATTGTCCGGCGGTGTCCTACTCTCCCACACCCTCCCGAGTGCAGTACCATCGGCGC
>NZ_JBHSBP010000064.1:0-18835 GCF_042650725.1 Micromonospora sp. GCM10011541 | reverse complement strand
CGTCGTACGCCGCCAGGTCACCGACCAGGCGGCCATTTCCCCCTGAGCATCTTGCAGACGCCCTCACCGACACCCTCGCCGAGATCCGGCAACAGCCCAACCCCGAACGCCGGCACCGAACCTGCCCCCGCGTGATCAAACGCGCCCGACACAACTCCTACCGCGTGAAACGCCCCACCGACCGGATCACCCGCCATCCGGGACCACCGACACCCCTGCTGGCCTGCCCAAACGCACAAACTTAACGGCATTGAGCCTTGACCCGTTGGCGTCTGCGGAGCCTATCGAGTCCGGTGACGACCGAATTCAAGCCAGGCTCTTTGCCGTCCGGTAGGCAACGACAAGCACACCTCGCAGCCACGCCCGCCGCCGATCACGTCGAGGGCCTGCGCGGCTGCGGCGATGACCGCCGTCATCGCCGGTGCGAGGACGTAGGGCGTGCCGTCCTGCCACGGCTGATGCGCGACGCGACTGAACGCCTCCAGGACGCTGGCCGGCGCGGCGGGCCCGTCGAGGTGAGCTGCGAGGAACGCCGTCAGGTACTGCTGGGCGAACGGGCCGCGGGAGTATTCGGTCATGCGCAGGCGCAGGTCGACCGCTGCGCGGGCGTACCTCGCGAGGTCGCTGTTGCGTTGCGGGTCAAGGGAGATGGCGAGCCCGTTTCGGGTCCGCGGTCAGATCGCGTGGGCCAGCCTCCTGCGCGTGAACGCCCTTGGCCAACTGCACGCCGACGATGAACCTGCTGTTACATGGACGGACGGCAGCCTGATGTGGGCGCGGGATGGGGTGGCCATCGAGGCAAGCTGAGCTCAACCGCAGGAGGCGACAGGTCTGACGGTGGGCGGCCTGCATGCGGGTGTCGCCATGGCGACGTAGCGGCAAGTCGCGGCTTTCGCGGCGTCCTATAGTTCGACCCTGAGGCTGGTAGCACACCTGATGCAGGGAGCGGCGGTGGCCATCGACCTGATCGTCATGACCTGGAACGTGGAGAACCTGTTCCGGCCCGACGACACCGACGCCGCAGCGGCTGAGACCTACGCCGCGAAGCTCACCTACATCGCCGGGCTCATATCCGGCACCGGAGCCGACGTCGTCGCCGTCCAGGAGATCGGCTCCCCGGCAGCGGCCGAGGACCTCCGCGCGGCCCTCTGCGAGGCGTGGCAGGCGGTCGTGTCCGCGCACCCCGACAGCCGTGGCATCAGCGTCGCCGTCGTCGCCCGGCATCCCCTCACCGAGGAAGCGCGGATCACCGCCCTGCCGCAGGCCGGCCTCCCCGCCGTCCCCGACGTCGACGGCGGCAGCCTCACCCACCTGGGCCGCAGCGCGTTCAAGTCCACGTCGACTGCGGCAGCCCCGGCCTGCGGCTACTCACCGCTCACCTCAAGAGCAAGTTGCTCACCTACCCGGGCGGGCGACGCTTCCCCTCGGCGGTGAGCACCTTCTTGACGGTGAGCGGGTAGCAGGCCTGCCCGACCAGGCCGACCAGGCCGACCCGGCTGCCCGGCGTCCAGCGCGATGCGCCGGTCCCCGGCCGGGCCGGTCAGCCACGCCGGCGGGTGGGTGGCCAGGTCCACGCCGCCGACTGCCCGCGCTTCTCCATGCCGGTCAGCATTTCCGGCTCGGCGAGCCGGGCAACAGGGCGTTGATCTCCGCCGCGTCGGCGCGCTCGTCCGACATGTCGGTCTGGTGGCTGCTTCGGCCGCCGCATGCCTGATTGGTGGTGATCCCGGTCACCTCCGCCGTGCGGCCATTGGCGGTGCACATGCCGGGCGGCAGGGTCGGGGCTCGGCGTCGTCGCGCCAGCTCAGTCGTCCCAGCAGGTCAAGAGCGCTCGTTGCCCGCCCACCGGCGTCCCCGCCCACCCCGTTCGGCTGCGCTGCCCGTCGCGACCGGAGCCCTCGCCGCCCTGCTGGTCGGCGGAGCGGGTCTCAGCTTCGCGCTGATCGGAGACGCCGAGGCCGACTCCGGCGGCGCCGTGCCGGCGCGGGCCGCCGGCGCGCCGGACCTCCGGCCGGCACCGGCCACCCCCACGCCGGATCTCCCGGCGACGCCCAGTGCGGACGTCGTCTCCGGTCCGTCTCCCACCGACGTCGCCCCACCGACCGTTGCGGTGGCCCAGACCGAGTCGCTGCGCCAGCCGACCGCCGACCCGGCGACTCCGCGCTCGGCGACCGGCGCCCCGAAGCCGACGGTGCATCCGACGCCCGGATCGACCGGCGCCCCCTCGTTGCCGCCACCCACCGCCACTCCCAGCCCGTCCGGCAGCCCCACCCCGGCCCCGTCCACACCTGGTCCGACCCCGTCGGGCGGCACGCCGGGGCCGAGCAGCCCGACGCCCAGCGGCTCCGCGTCCACCGACCCGGCGTCGCCACCGGCAAGCCCCACAGGTACGACGACGCCGGTCACCTCCTGACGGCCGCCGCTGTCCGAGCAGGCCGGCGCCCATGCGCTTGCGAGGTAGTCCGGCCGTGAAGTCGCGTGGATGGCATTACCAAACGTCCGGCGACCGCCGCGGCCTGGTCGCGCGCGGTCAAGGCCAGTGCCAGCGGTGATCGCAGGCATCGCTGATGTGAGAGTAGATCACCAAGTGGTCGCGTCTACCGTGAGCCACACTGCCGCAGGGTCGCTTGCCGGGGACCTTCCGGAAGCCAGGCGCCCGGTCGCGGCGCGGGTGAGGTCGAGGCCGACAGCAGGGCGAGCTGGCGAACGATTCCGTGCCTGCGAAGGATAAGCGCCACATCCTGGACCTGTTGCGGTACCTCGCCCGCCGCGTATGGCGAGCGGACTGACCGCCGCAGGCGGTGCCGCCGGCCGGGGCGGGTGGCGGGGCGGATCGGGCAGCCGGCACGATGGTTGCCGTGACCGCCGCCGCCCGTGTGCCGCTTGCCACGCTGGACGCGGTGCTCGAGCGGTTGACCTACGTCAACGAGGAGACGGGCTACACCGTCGCCCGGGTGGCTACCGACCGCAGCGCGGACCTGTTGACCGTGGTGGGGTCGTTGTTGGGGGCGCAGCCTGGGGAGAGCCTGCGGTTGTCGGGGTGGTGGTCGTCGCATCCGAAGTACGGGCGGCAGTTCGAGGTCGACTCCTACACCACAGTCCTGCCGGCCACGATCCAGGGCATCCAGCGCTACCTCGGCTCCGGCCTGGTCAAAGGCATCGGGCCGGTGTTCGCCGAGCGGATCGTGGCGCATTTCGGCCTGGACACCCTGCGGGTGATCGAGGAGGAGCCCGCCCGGCTGGTGGAGGTGCCGGGGCTGGGGCCGAAGCGCACGGCGAAGATCACGGCGGCGTGGGAGGAGCAGAAGGCTATCAAGGAGGTGATGGTCTTCCTGCAAGGTGTCGGGGTGTCGACATCGCTGGCGGTGCGGATCTTCAAGCAGTACGGCGACGCCTCCATCGGCGTGGTCACGAAGGAGCCGTACCGGCTGGCCGCGGACGTGTGGGGTATCGGGTTCAAGACCGCCGACACCATCGCCCAGGCCGTCGGGATCCCCCACGACAGCCCGCAGCGGGTCATGGCCGGCCTGCAGTACACCCTGTCCGAGGCCACCGACAGCGGCCACTGCTACCTGCCTGCCACGCAGCTCGTCGCCGACGCCACGAAGATCCTCGACGTGCCCGGCGACCTCGTCACCCGCTGCCTCGACGACCTCGCCACCGACGAGGGCGTCGTCCGCGAGACGCTGCCCAGCGGCGACGGCGAGCCGGTGCAGGCGGTGTACCTGGTGCCGTTCCACCGCGGCGAGCAGTCCCTCGCCGGGTCCCTGCTGCGCCTGCTCAACGACCGGGCCGACCGGCTACCCCACTTCGCCGGCGTCGACTGGGGCAAGGCCCTGGCCTGGTTGAAGGCGCGCACCGGCGCCGACCTGGCCCCGGAGCAGGAGCAGGCCGTCCGCCTGGCGCTGACGTCGAAGGTGGCGGTGCTGACGGGCGGGCCGGGCTGCGGCAAGAGCTTCACCGTCCGCTCGATCGTCGAACTCGCCGCCGCCAAGAAGGCCAAGGTCACTCTCGTCGCCCCGACCGGCCGCGCCGCCAAACGCCTGTCCGAGCTCACCGGTTATCCCGCGGCCACCGTGCACCGGCTGCTGCAACTACGCCCCGGCGGGGACGCCTCCTACGACCGGGACAACCCTCTCGACGTGGACCTGCTCGTGGTTGACGAGGCCTCCATGCTCGACCTGATCCTGGCCAACAAACTCGTCAAAGCTATTCCGCCCGGCGCGCACCTGCTGCTGGTCGGCGACGTCGACCAACTCCCCTCCGTCGGCGCCGGAGAGGTCCTGCGCGACCTGCTCGCCGCCCCCGCGATCCCGCGGGTGCGGTTGACGCAGATCTTCCGCCAGGCCGCCCAGTCCGGTGTCGTCACCAACGCCCACCGCATCAACGCCGGCCGGCCACCCCTGCTGGAAGGCCTGTCGGACTTCTTCCTGTTCGCCTGTGATGACACCGACGCCACCGCCGCTCTGACCGTCGACGTCGCCTGCACCCGCATCCCCGCGAAGTTCGGGCTCGACCCGCGCCGGGACGTTCAGGTCCTCACCCCCATGCACCGCGGCCCCGCCGGCGCCGGCGCCCTCAACACCCTGCTCCAGCAGCGACTCACCCCGCACCGGGAGGACCAGCCGGAGCGGCGCATGGGCGGGCGGGTGTTCCGCATCGGCGACAAGGTCACCCAGATCCGCAACAACTACGACAAGGGCCAAGCCGGCGTCTTCAACGGCACCCTCGGCATCGTCACCGCCCTCTCCCCCGAGGAACAGACCCTCACGGTGCGCACCGACGAGGACGAGAGCATCGACTACGACTTCGACGAACTCGACGAACTCGCCCACGCCTACGCCATGACCATCCACCGCTCCCAAGGCTCCGAATACCCCGCCGTCGTCATCCCTCTGACCACGAGCGCGTGGATGATGCTGCAACGCAACCTGCTCTACACCGCCATCACCCGCGCCAAACAGCTCGTCGTCCTCGTCGGCTCCCGCCGCGCCCTCGCCGCCGCCGTGCGCACCGTCGGCGCCGGCCGCCGCCACACCGCCCTCGACCACCGCCTCACCTGATGGGAGCTGTCGGGTCAGCCGCCGACACCGGCTAATCGAACACCTGCACGATGCCGTGGTGGAAGACGTGGCCGGACGGTGGTGGAACGGAATCTTGGGACGCCTGACCCGCCGCGACGTGTGGCTGACCCGCGAAGTCCGGTGGAAGGTCGTCGCCCGCGCCGGGGACAGCGAGACCGGTCAGGTACTGCGGTGGGAGTTCGACACCGATACCGAGGCCCGCGCCATGGTCGAACGTCTCCTCACGACCGACGCCGGCGGCACCTGGCGCCAGCAGGCCGGCGACGCCGCATCACCCCCGCCTCGCTGACGGCACGCCGCCCGGCCGGCGATCCCCGCCGCACGGGGTCGCAGCCGCCGGCCGGGCGGTATGCGGGGATCAGGAGGTGCAGGTGTTGAGCATGCTCTGCAGCGCAGACTTCTCCGAGGACTGCATGGCCAGGCCCCAGCTGTACTTCACGGTGATCCACATCTTGCTGTAGGTGCACCGATACGACGACAGCGGCGGCTGCCACGTGGACGGGTCCTGGTCACCCTTGGACTGGTTGACGTTGTCCGTGACGGCGATCAGCTGCGGACGGGTGAGGTCGTTGGCGAAGCTCTGCCGCTTGCTGGTCGTCCAGGAGCTGGCACCGGAGCGCCACGCCTCGGCCAGGGGCACGACGTGGTCGATGTCAACGTCCGAGGCGGCGTACCAGGTCGCCCCGTCGTACGGGCTGTACCAACGCCCGGACGTGGCAGCGCAGGAGCTGTTGACCACGACGGAGGTGCCGTCACGCTTGAGGACCGTCTCGCGGGTGTCGCAGCTGCCGCTGATGGTGATCCAGTGCGGGAACAGGTCCCGCGAATAGCCACTCGTGGAGCCCTGCGCCGCCACGGTCAGGGCGTTGAGCTGCGACTGGGCCGTCGCCTTCGACGGGATGCCGGGAGGCGTGGCCGAGGCGGGCTGCGCGTTCACGCCGGCCAGGCAGGCCCCCGCGAGCGCCGCGACGACGACCACGGCGGCCTGCCGCCTGGCGCGCGGGAAACGGGGCAAGGATCGGGTGCTCCACATGAGGGGGCCTCCTCGTCAGGGGTGGACGGCAACCGTCTCTGAGGATCATGTCGATCGAAAGGCATGCCTGTAAAGGGATGCCATACAGCCATTGAGCATTCGACATATTCCTGCGCCCCTCCTCTGCCCGGCTCAACCCTTGAGAAGGAGGTGAGGACTATTCGGGTTCGCCTAAGGCGTGCTCCGCGGTGAGCGCTGGCCGCCGGCGCGGCAGCACTTCCACCACCCGTGGCATCCTGCGGCCACCGGTGGACCCGATGCTCGCGAAATCCGTGGCGGCCGTCCCGGCAGGGCAAGCGCTGGCCTACGAGCCGAAGTGGGACGGCTGGCGCGCCATCGCGTTCCGCCACGACGATGGGGTGTACCTGCAGTCCAGAGCCGGCCGTGACCTCGGCACCTACTTCCCCGATGTCATCGCCGCCGTCGCCCGGGCGGTGGCGCCCGGCGTTGTGCTCGACGGCGAGCTCGTGGTCTGGGAGGGCGACCGGACCGACTTCTCCCTACTGCAGCGGCGGGTCACCGCCGGCGCTCAGCGCGAGGCCCTGGCCAGGCGCCACCCCGCCCACTACGTGGTCTTCGACCTCCTCAACGCCCCACCCGGCCTTCCCCTGCTGGACAAGCCCCTCGCCGAGCGACGCGCCCTGCTTGCCTCGCTGCTCACCGACGCACCCGCACAGCTCACCCTGTCACCGCAGACCACCGACGTCGGCCAAGCCACCGAATGGCTGCACACCTGGACCGCCGCCGGCATCGAAGGACTCATGATCAAACAGCTCGGGGGACGCTACGAGCCCGGCCGGCGTACCTGGCAGAAATACCGCGCCTACCACACCACCGAAGCCATCATCGGCGGCGTCAACCCCAACCTCGGCAATCCCGAGATCCTCCTGCTCGGCCGCCTCGACGAGCACGGACGACTCCGATACACCGGCCGCACCCACAGCCTGCGACCCGCCCAGCGCGGCGAGCTGGCCAACCTGCTCACCCCTTACCCAACAGCGCCAAGCGGGCCTGCCCACCCCTGGCCACAACCGCTGCCCGCGTCCTGGACCGGACAGCTCGACCGGCCCCAGCCCCTGCCCTACACCCCGGTCGTTCCTGCCATCGTCGCCGAGATCGACGTCGACACCGCATACGAGCACCACCGATGGCGCCACCTCGTCCGTTACCGGCGCCCGCGCCTCGACCTGGCCATCGGGGACGTACCACCGCTTGACAGCCGGTTTTGACGCCCGCCAACACCGGCATCCAGTCAGAGGCGGCCGGTTCGGAACTCCAAGGACTCCTCACACCGAGTCGCTACCACGTCCGATCATGATCAGGGCGTTATCCACAGGCACGCGAGTTGTCCACAGCCTGGGAACCGGCCGTGGCGCGCCAAGGTCTCGACGGCGAAGCTGAGCTGGTCGGCGCGGCCGCCGCCCGGCTGCTGGCCACGGCCACACGCAGGTGGAGCAGCCCCAGCCGCAGGCCACCGACCACCGGTCCTCGCGTCAAGCAGCGGCGCGGGGACCGGCTGCACGCGTACGCAGCTAACGAGCGGACCCCGGCGTGCGTCCGTAGCCCTTGCCGGCCTGGGCACCTAGGGTGCTCGTAGCGCACGCCCCCTGCCCGGAGAACACGTACCGTCGAATGGGTGGACGTGCTGCTGCGCGGCGGGCCAGGTGACGGGCACATCGTCCCCGGCGGCGGGGAACCGTTCTGTGGCAGGCCTGCCTGTACGAGCTCACGCCCGCAATTGAACACCGGCGTGGACGCGACCTGCGGGTGTACCAACACCGCCCGGACTGCTGGCCATCGGGGTACTGGTCCTGGTTCCACCGGTCTATCGATGGTGTTGGTGGAACGATGGAAGACGTGGGAACTGCGAAAACTGCTATGCCTGCTATCTCGCCGCTTGCTGGCGAGCCGATTAAGCGTGCCGATGCCGAGCGGCTCGCGGGAGTGCTCAAGGCATTCGCCGACCCGGCCCGGCTGCGACTGCTCAGTCTGATCCAGTCCGCTCCGGAGGGCGAGGCGTCCGTGAGTGACCTCACCGCGCCGCTTGGTCTCTCCCAGCCGACCGTGAGTCATCACCTTCGGATCCTCACCGAGGCCGGCCTGCTCGAGCGCGAGAAGCGCGGCGTCTGGGCGTACTACCGCCTGGTGCCGTCCGCGATCGCGGCGATCGCCGACCTGCTGACGCCGCCCCGCAAGCGGGCGACGAAGAAGGCCCGCTGAGCGGCACTGTCGAAGGCCGGGGCCGGCGCCGGTGCCGGGTCCCCAGCGGTAGGGCGGCAGACCCACGCAGGACGCACCTATCCAGTGCACTTGGGGCGTGGTGTTCAAGAATCCCGCGGTAGCGGCGGCCCGCCCAGCGTGGCTCCCCCGATGCCGATGACCCGCGCCGGGCGTGCCCTCAGCGCGGTGAGCGATCCGAACGATGTCGTGCCGGCAGCGGCCGGCGCGCTCGCCGCCGCCGACCGTCCGGTGTTGATCAGCGAGGCGGGGACCCCGCCCCGCCCCGCCCCGACCTGGCCGGGGCTGGACGGCAGACAACTGCCGTTGACGTCGCCGGCCGGCCAGTCCCTCTGGTTCGTCGACACTGTCCGAACCGATCGGCGTGGCGCGGAAGGCCGGCTGACTGTTGCTCAGCAGGCGGTGCCGGCGCGGGATGTGGTGTCGGCTACCAGGCTGCCGGCCACCGTTTGTGGACGCCGTCGGAAATAGTTGTGCAGGTGGACACGGTGATCGACAACGCTGACGATGAGTTTCGGTGGCTGGAGAGCCTCGACGCGGAGACCGTCGCCGAGTGGGTACGGGACCGCAACAGAGAGACGTTCGGCACCGTGGCCATCGGTGACACGTTCACCGGTCGCACGTCCGAGATTCGGCAGGTGTTAGACGCTGGCGACCGCATTCCGTATCCGGGCTGGCGCGGTGACGGCCACTACTACAACTTCTGGACCGACGCGGCGCACCCCCCGTGGGCTGTGGCGGCGGACGACCCTCGACCAGTACCGCAGGCGTGAGCCGGAGTGGGACGTGCTGCTCGACGTCGACGCGCTGGCCGCAGAGGAAGGCGAGAACTGGGTCTGGGGCGGCGTCACCGTCCTGCGCGCCGGCTACCAGCGCTGCGTGATCAGCCTGTCCCGCGGCGGCGCCGACGCGGTGGTGGTGCGCGAGTTCGATCTGGATCGGCGGGGTTTCGTCGCGGACGGGTTCACGCTGCCCGAGGCGAAGAGCAGCGTCTGCTGGATCGACGCCGACCACATCTATGTCGGCACCGACTTCGGCGCCGGCTCGCTGACCACCTCCGGTTATCCCCGCATCGTCATGCGATGGCGGCGGGGCACGCCGCTGTCGGAGGCGGAGACGGTGTACGAAGGCCGGGCGGACGACTTGTCTGTCCGCGCGACGCACGATCCGACAGCCGGCTTCGCCCGCGACTTCGTCGTCCGCAGCCTGGACTTCTTTCGTCGTGAGAGCTACCTGGGCACGAGCGCCGGGGAGCTGATCCGGATCCCGGTGCCGGAGGACGCGGCATGGGACGTACACCGCGAGTGGCTGCTGATCCGACTGCGTTCGCCCTTGACCATCGACGGTGCGACCTACCCGGCCGGGGCGCTGTTGGTGACACGGTTCGACGCGTACCTCGCCGGTGAGCGTGACCTGACCATTCTCTTCCAACCCGACGCGCACACCGCGCTGTACGACTACGCCTGGACCCGCAACCACCTCATCCTGATCCTGCTGTCGGACGTCAACACTCGGCTGGAGGTGCTCACGCCGGACGGCGACCGCCGGCGGCGGGCGCCCCTGCCGGGGGTGCCGGAGTACGACCACAGCACGATCGTGGCGACCGACCCGGACAACGGCGACGCGTACCTGCTCGTGTCGGAGGGGTTCCTTCAGGCCGCATCGCTGAGCCATGGGCAGATCGGCGGTGCGATCGAGACGCTCAAGCGGGAGCCGAGCTGCTTCGACACCGAGGGCATGACCGTCCGGCAGTTCTTCGCCGCCTCAGCCGACGGCACCCGCGTGCCGTACTTCGTCGTCGGCGACCCCAGCGCACCCCGGGCCGACGCTGCTCACCGGGTACGGCGGATACGAGATCTCCCAGACGCCCTCCTACGACGGGGCCATCGGCCGCTCCTGCTGCTACCGGACGCACCGGGGCATGGAGGTTTCTGGTGGCCGATGCAGCGGGTGGTGCAGGCATACTGCTGGCATGCGTGACGGCCTGCACGGACCGAACGTCATCACCGCCGGGGACTCTCTTCTTCTTCTCACGGCGGTCAGCGGCGGTGAGGCGGTGCACCTCGTGCAGCGAAACGAGCCGCCGGAGCCGGGCCGCGGCGCCTTACCCGACCACTACTTCAAGCTGCTGGACAGCGAGCAAGAAGCTGTCCAGCAGCGGTATGACGTCCAGGCGTTGCGGGAGCCGGTCTGGAAGCACACGACGATGTGCGGCCGGCTCTGGGCGCTGATGGTCGGCGGTGATGGCGGGAGGCTGAGCAGGTACCGGGAGCCGGCGTACGCGCCAACGTGCCGACGGTGTCTGACGCTGATGGACCGCCTGTTCCCGGCACCGGCGGTTGACAGCCGAGTGCCGGTCGTCGCCCAGGTGGTCTGCGACGTGGTGCGCGAGCACGGATACGCCGAGGTCAGGGCAGTGCCCGGTGACCAGATCCCCGTTCTTCGTAAAGAGATTCGGTCGCTGCTCAGGCAACGGACGGGCCACCCGGTCCAGACCCTCGTCCACGGGGACCTCGTGCTGGTCGTGTGTGATCCCTTACGTGACGAGGAGGCGGATATGCCGGCAGCGGTCGATGCAGTCGCGACTGTCCTGCTCGGGGATTCGCCGCTGCCGGCCGTGCCGCCTGAGCGGCCGTGGGTCATCTCGTGGACCGCATGGAAGCTGACGTAACGGGTCCGGCTGCCGTGCCGTGGCCCCCCGTCCGGTTCGCGCGCTCGCCATTCATGGAGGCTGGTTTGAGCAGGCGCTGCCGCTGAGACGGCAGCATTCATGCGGCTTGAGGTGGTCAGGCGATAGGAAGTCCAGCAATTACTCCGACGGCCGCGTGCGAGAGCCAGTCCCCGCCGTGTCGAATGAAGCGATAGCCGCCGGTTCAGATCGTCGTTCAGGGCAAAGCCCGTACCGGCGGGATGTTGGAAAGCGGCTTCCACCTCGCCAACGAGATCTCCCCAGCGGATCCGGATGTCCCTCAGCGCTGGGGAGTGAACTCGCCCGCGCCGCGTTGTCTCCTCCTCCCGAGCACTTCGTGTACGAGGAGAACGTGCGGCTGTTCGCGGAGTCTTCGCTGTCCCTGCGGCATCGCCGCACGCTGGTCGTAGAGGTGGCCTTCACTCTCCGCTAGACTCCCATGGGTACGGCGCCGGGATGGGCGCCGTAGCCATATTCGACTCAGCTCAAGCTAGACCTTGACGGCCTCAGCACACCGCAGGGTCGTCGCGGTGGTGGACCAACCAATGACCAAAAAAGCTCCCGTATCACCAGCGGCTAGCGGGGGCGCCGGCACACTGTTTGAGTATCGCGTGGCTGCAATCGCATACAGCTACCTGCTGTCGGGTGCGCATCCTCCGGGCCTCACAGTACCGATTACCGGCGTCGGGCTTCAGCAGCGCGTTCAGGGGCATCTGCTCGACGACATCGTGTTGGCAGCCGAACCTAGTCCGACTCCTCTGAGCACTGAATATCAGGTCAAGCTCACGCTCACGGTAACTGCCAAAGATCCACAGTTCGTCTCGGTGGTCACCCAGGCGCTCCACGTGCTGCGAGACCGGGCCGACGACATCGCTCGCGGTGACCTCGATCTTGGCGTCGCCGCCAGAGGCGACCAGGAGCCGCTAGAGCAACTCGCGGAGTTGGCCCGCTTCGCGCGCGGTCACACTGCGGAGGAGACGTTCGCGCAAGTCTTCGCGCCCCGTGTGGTGGGACGACCGGTACGGGACCGTCTGACCCACGTACGCAGAGCAGTCGAGACTGCCATCGCCGACGGCGCACCTGATCTTGGGGGCGTAGAAGTATCCTCCCACGCGTTTCTGTCGGCGCTACACGTCTGGCCTGTTTCGGATGGCGATGACGGGGCCGACTACTTGGCGGCACTCGACCGGCTCGCTCCCGCTGCGGAATCGTTCGCGGTCAACCCGGTCGACCTGTTCACGCACCTCGCGGCGCTAGCGCAGGGTTGGGGCGTAGTGGCTGGTGTGGTCGATGCCAACAGTCTTCGCCGCCAGCTCCGACGCCGTGGGCTCGGCTTACGGAAGATCGCTGACGACAGCCAGCCGTTTGGCCCGGAGATGGTCGACGCAGACGCGGTTGTCCGTAATCCCATCGCCGCCTTGGAGCTCGAAGGGTCGCTAGACCGGGCCGAGCAACTCCTCGCCGCCGAAGATCCATCGGCGGCCGATCTGTTTGCCGACCTCGCCAACCGCCTTGAGGAGGCCAGGTTCTGGCCCCACGCGGCGGTCATGCGGCGTCGTGAGGCCAGCGCACGTCAGCGCGCTGGCCAAGCAGACGAAGCCGCCATCAGCAGAGTTGGGCTTGCCTGGAATCATCTCGATGTAGTCCAGCCGTGGGAGGCGGGGTTTGCCCTCAACGACGGACGTCGACCGGGAGCGGCCGACGATATCAGCGGGTTGGCCAGCCGTGTCAGCCACGCGGCGGAAGCCGCGGTTTGGGTCGCCAAGGGCTCCTCGCTAGATGATCTTGTTAAGGCGTTCGACGCGCTCGAGGGAGATGACCTGTACCGCGAGCGGGCAGCCGCGTTCCTCTGTGAGCATGCCATCGCCGACGCCAGGCCGACCATCGTTCTTGACCGGCGCGACCTGCTGGAGGCAATTGCACGTGACGCGGCCGGTCGCGGCGACGGCCCTACCAAGCGATGCGGCGCACGCATCCAGATGTGTATAGCGGATGCCACCGGCGAATGGGCTCCACTGCTTCCCGAGATCCACCGTCGGTACCCGAGGCCGATCGTGGCGTGGGCGCACGCTCGCTACGGCCGCCACCTTGCGCTGTCCGGTGATGGCGCAGGCGCCCAAACGCAGTATCTGCTGGCCGTCGAGCGCGCCTGCATAGCGAAGATGTTCGACGAAGCTGCCGACTGGCTCTACGCTCTCCGGACGGTGCGGTTCTGGTACACCAACGTTGGCCGCGATGACGAACACCCCTTGGCTCAGGCCCTGCGACCCAACGCCAAGCCCAGTCAGCTTCCTGGGTCACCCCACAGCGCCGAGCATGCGCTGCGCGCGATGCTGGCCGAAGACAAGCCTGGCGAGGCACTTCAGCGAGGCCGGCAGTGGCGGTGGCAAACCGTCGTCCGTGCCCAGCTGACCGAGGAGCTTGATGCGGTCAGGGCGCTGGGCAAGTTACTCCAGCGACATGACGAAATCAGCGCCGCCATCGAGTGTTTCGTCCGTGCCGGGGCACAGAAGGAGGCAGCCACAGCTGCACGGCGCCTTCCGGACGTGCCAGCTCACCTCGACACGGGCATGCTCGGGCCCGTACAGGTATGCCGTGCCGCCGCATACTCGGCGGTCGCCACTGCCGCCGACCTGATCGCCGACGACAACGGCAGGGCCTGGGCAGACGCAGCCCTCGCGGAACTCGCTGTCGGTCAGGGCTGGCGGACGCTAGTCCCGTCGGCCCGGTTGTCAGCGCTCGATGCTCTCGCCGCACTTTGCGGCTGCTTGACCGACAACCAGGTCGACGAGCTGCTGCGGCTCGTTGAGCCGCTGATTGACCGGCCGGAGGATCGTTACAGGGAAACCGACGATGCGGTCGCGAAGATCCTGATATCGGTCTCTGCGAAACGCCCCGACGCGGTGCCGCTACTGATCCGGGCGCTGCTCGCAGACCAGCACATGGCAGGAACCATACTGGCTGGAGCTATAGACGCCCTCAAGGCGCACAAGGCCGCTGTCGGCGAGATGCTTGCACGTGCAGCTCCCACCAATGAGTATGCATGTCTCGCACTCATCCTTGCCGGCCTCGACCCTGCACCTGGGTTGGAATTGGCGAGGAACCGCGTCAAACAGGCCATGATTCCCCGTGCACATGAGCCGGGACAGGTCATTTATTACGCCGACGCGAACAGGATCGCCATCCTCGCGTCAGTGCTCGACTCGAAGACCCGCAACATGGTTGCCTCCACCATGCTGGACCGAGCGTTGGATCGAAGGGAGGCCACCCCTAGCCGCCGAGACAGCCTGAGAGGACTGAACAACATCATCTCCGACACTGACAGCGAGACCCAAGCGGCCCTCCTGCCACCCCTGCTGGAAATGGCTCGCGGCGACCATAACGGTGGCCCGATTGACGATATCGATCGCGCAGGTGGCCCGTTCGACATGGTCAGAATCAACATGGGTCCACCGACACTGTCGGACCTCGCTCTAGAATGCGCCGCGCACATTGCCGCCGACGAGCACCATTGCGCGACGATAGAGCAAACTGGGTACGCGCTGCTTCGCACCGCCGATGAGTCGGGTCAATGGCGTATTGGCCGAGCGCTCACATTGCTTCCGGGCGATCGACCTGAACCCTACCTTGGCCTGCTCGCATCGCACCCCAGTCCAGCGCTAAGGGCAGTTGCCGCAGTACGTTGGGCTAGGGATTCGGCGGTCCTACCCGCCGGGATGGCGATGCAGCTGGCGAGCGATGACGACTACCGGGTGCGACAGGTGCTGGCTCACAGGTTACGCGAGAACTACACCCCCGGGACCGCCGATGAGAGCGCGAAGGAGGTGATCAACATCCTGGCCTCCGATGCCCGGAGAAGCGTCCGCACTCACATGGCCACCTTGGTGTCCAATCCAACCTATGCTGCTCGGGCCTGACGGCCCTGCCGCCAATGTACGACGCCACAGACAAACAATGATCGTGGCCAGACATTGAGGATCCGCTGCTGGCCTGGTGCCGGACGTTTCATCCGTAACGGCGAGTGGGTGTGGTTGCCCGGTCGTCGCGGACAGGCCCTGGCAACGTAGTGGAGGCGGTACGAGGCAGCGCCCCGCTTCACTCCTCCGTTGATTCGAGGGCGGGGTATCCCACGGGCCGCTGGAACTTCTCCAACATCCGTTCGTCAAGCGACGTGGCGTCCCACGGCTTGTCGGCCAGTAGCCGGCTGCGCAGCAACATGCGTAGAAGGAACAGCCCGGTCCAGGTCGCGCTCCACTCTTGTTCGTTGAGCCTGACCGTCCAGCGCTTCGGGGTTTCTCCGTGGGCGATCTTGGACCGGATGCTATAGAACTGCTTCAGCAGGCTGTAGGTGTTCTCCGGAGGGATGTCGTCCGCCAGCGCGATCGCGGCGCGCTGCGCCATGCGGTGAGTCAGCGCGTCGGGTTCCTTGCCGACGAGCGCCTCGATCCCGATCGCGACGTCAAGCACCATGTCCTCGGCGTCGTCGCGGAACGTGGTTCGTCGGCAGCGGCGGGCCGCGATCTGAACGTTCTTGGGCGCAGTCTTCAGGGCTCTCGTGATCCGCGCGATCTCCTCGGCTTCGCTCGCAGCGACAGGACTCATCTTCTTGTCCCACCTGCGGTCGTTCAGCTCTTCAGGGTAGGCGCGGCCTGACCAGGCAGACCACAACGGCGGCAGGTCGTGGACCCACGATTCAGCCCAACCGTCGGGTCGGACGAGGACCTGCGCGTAGCCGGTGGTCTTCTCGGTGACAATGTGGACCGCCTCGGCCACCGTCTGCGCGGTGTCAACGGAGACCTCGGGCGGAAGGTCCCGTCCCGTCCTAATGGTGTGCACCCGGTTGGGAAATCGCACATCGCGCAGCACGACGGCGTGGGTAGCTGCCGCCGCCACATACGGTGAGACGTTGTCCTGGCGGAGCCACGGCATCGCTCGGGCGCGATGGTCGTTCTGGGTCAGGCGCTCGATCCAGGTGTTCCCCTCGACGTGGATGGGTTCGGTGGTGTCGAAGGACACCGCCACCAGGGGCACGATGACATCGCCGCTCAACTCCTTGGCGAACCGGGCTCGCTCGATCTGCTGGTAGATGGACCGGAGCGCGTCGTCCGTCTCGGCGCCGACGGCATCGGCACGGTTGAGGATCGTGCCGATGAGCCTCCGGACAGTCTCGAACTCGACCTGCCCCCGTCGTTCCCCGAGCTCCATCAGTGGTGCGAGCTTGCTGACACCGCGCATCAGCTCGTCATCTTTTATCGCCCTGCGACCGATCTCGCCAACGGCCCGGGCTAGCTCAGAAACCTCGGACACCAGGATGCGCGTAAGGAGCCCTTGGTCGAGGCCGAACATCTCCGGCCAGTCGATGGGTCCGTCCTTGGTGCCGCTTCCCAGCGTGTCTCGGGTGGTCTGAGGCCAGCCGACGTCGTTCTCGCTGTACTTCGTCACCGACTGCCGTGGGACGTACTTGCCACGCCCCTCGTACTCCCGACCAGCTTGGCGGGCCGCCCTGACAGCCGGCAGGAGCAACTCCCAGAGGTCCGGACGCAGCAGGTCCTGTTCGATGTCCGCCACACATCCAGCATGCCCGGTCTTCAAACGCCGGGATCGAGCGGGTGAGGACACAACCGCTTCGGCCGTTGCACGCGAATCCAGGGCACGACGTGCAGCACCCGTCCTCGCAGGGCTACGTGCCGTCCACCGGCTGCGGCGCTCTCAGGCCGGCTTAGCAGCAACGACAGCGGCTTGCCGCCCTGATCGCAGGCCAGATGCAGCTTGGTGGTCCACCCGCCGCGCGAACGCCCCAACGCGTGGTCGGCTGGCTTTGCGGCGACCCCGCCGGGCGGCTCGACCTGCTGCAGGCACCGACGTGCGACGGCGGCGTGCTGGTGGGCCCGAGCGATGGTGGAGTCGACACTGACATCCCACGTGATCAACCCAGCGGCGTCGGCGGCAGCGGCGCCGGCACCGCCCACTGCGCGTCGATCAGGTCGAACCCGCCTCGTCACCGCTATCGTGGCCAAAGGTCTCCGGCCTTCAGATCCTTTTCGTCGATGAACCCTCTACCGGAGACCTCGCCACCTATCGACCACCGACACGCCGCACCCGACTTCGAGACACGCCCCAGTCGCCGACAGAGAGGAATGACGCCGTTAGGGACCTGTTGCTGGTGCGTTGGCCGCTGACGTCGAAGGTGTCTCGGCGCAGCCGGAAGACCTTGGCGGCGTTGGGGAAGCGCCGTGGGCTGACCATCAAGCGGAAGCCGTCCGGGAAACCGGGGGAAGCTCAAAGGCACGGTCCGCGTCGGTAAATCCGTAGTCTTCAGCCATTCGAACCATGGCCGACTTTACGGTCGTCTCGATCTCTGCCGGTCTGAGGTCGAGCGGGGTTGTGACTCCGATGGCAAGGTCATACAAGTGTGTCTTCGTGGTTGTGCCGAAGGCGGAGAGGTCGAGCAGTTGATCCGTCCGCAGGATCCGGTCGCCGCCGGTGGTGTCTGGGCGTTCGTTCACCACGTACAGCTCTAGCCGGGGTGCTCCAGTAGGCGCGACTGTGGTTGGGTCTTCAGTTACGGCGAGCGGCAGGACCGTGGTTGTCAGCATCCATGCTGCGGTGAAGACGCTCGCGAGTTCGGGGACCGTGATCCGCAGGTCTGCTGGCACGGCGGCGTTGAGCACGTCGGGCCGTAGGGCAGAGAAGTCCACGCGGACGTCAACGAGGGACAGCGCGCTTCCCTCCATCGGCATCGTGGGCCGTATGACAGCAGGCCGTGGATGTGCCGGAAGGCCCGGAACGCGTTCGCTTCACGTTGTTGACGACGCGTGACGGGGCCCCTCAAGATCGTACGATAATGACAAGTATGTTGCGGTTCCGCCATCCGCTGCTGTGTGTCGCGCCCAGTGGCTCAGCACATCGTCCAGTCCTCGACGGTCAGAACTAATTCCTCGGCGCGGGTGGTCGGGATGTTGTGCCGTTTGGCGATCTCCGTCAGTACCGCTTCCTCACTGATTTCGACGTCGTCCTCGGTTGCCTGGTTGAACTCAGTGTTGAGCACGTATGCCTGCTCCGTCGGGACCTTGCAGGTGTTGGGCTGCGTCAGCTTGTCCCGGACGACAATTTGATTGAGCCGGTAGCCTCGCCAGGACGCGGCGTCTCCCTTGGCGGCGTCCGACCAGCGCCCCTCTGGCGCCCATTCGTAGACCGCGTAGCTCGGCACTACCTCACGCCGGTCATAGGTGACCACGATCGACAGCGCCTGCCATCCCTGACCTCGATGGCTCTCGACAATCTGCGACGCCAAGTGAGTGACCTGCTGGCCGGTAACGGGATAGACGCGTAGTTCCACCCGGAGGGCGAGACGACGAGCTCCGGAGCCGGCGCTGACGTCCCGTCGTTCAAAGACTTCGTAGGCAGCTGCGGGATGTTCAGGCCTCGCTTCGCGAGTTGCCGCTGCCGGGGGCGTGGTAGCCGTAGCGGTTGGTGAGGTACGCACAGTGGTGGTGGAGGCGGGCTCCGGCGTGCGGGCGCTCGGTGAGGGTGCCGGTTCGGTAGCAGGGCTGGCCGGAGCAGGGCGAGGGAGCGTGGGGTCGCCGATGATCAGACCAAGAGTGGCCAGGCTTGTTCCACCTACGCAGAACATAAACAGCCCACCCACAACCACCACCAGCAGGACGAGGCCCACCCTTGCATTTCGAGATGGGGTCCCTGCGGCCACGGCTGGTACCAGTGAGGGCTCTGTCCCGCACCGGGTTTGATGGAGACATCGAAACCTGGGAGGAACACCAGCGATGCCCGCAC
>NZ_JBHSBP010000063.1:0-8764 GCF_042650725.1 Micromonospora sp. GCM10011541 | reverse complement strand
ATGGACGTTACGCCCGTGTCATCCCCACTCGGCCGCCGAACCTTGCTGAGATCACCTCATTGGACCCCGTCGGGCTCCTTGTCGCTGAATATTCGTCCAGTCCGAAGGTCGTGCCGTGCGGTCGCGTGGCCGATCGCGTTCCGAGTCCGGTTGTTAAGAAGAGCCCCATAGCCCTCCCACCCTGGGACCTGCCGAACGAAGGCGAGGCGCGCCGCGTTGGCCAGTTTGTCGTAGGCGTTGAGAGACTTTGGGTTCGCCTTCAGGTTTGCCCCGGCCGGCAAATCAATCCCGAAATCGCCTGGGCTTTGGCGCTTCACTGTGTTCTGCGCTGCCACGGCGAACCTCAGGGTCTTGCAGACCGTCTCAAATCCCTGCTGGTAGAGGTCTCGGAGGACGTCGAACTCATCACGGAATAGGGTGAGTTCCCTAAGTAGCGGCAGACGATCAGGGGGCATCACCCGCCGCAACACACCCATCTGCCAAGCGTCGAAATGACCAATGAACCGATCGATCACGTCGAAGACGCTGCGCTGCAGGCCCGGCACCAATCCGGACGCAACGTCCGCTCGAGCGGAATGGATGTATGTCGAGAACCTAAGGGCGCTGGTGTGCTTGGCGAGGACCCTGTGAAGGTACCGGCCAGCAGAATCGTCGATGTCGTCCGTTATTGCGGCGGCCGCGATGCCAACGGCTTGGTGCGCCATAGTGGCTCGCTCATGAGTCGTCGAGACCGTCCGCCAGTCATTGAATGCAGCTTTGCCCGCCTTGTCGAAGTGCTTCCAATCCTCGACGAGGTAGTACTCATAGATTCGTCGCACCTGCGGCCAGAGTTCCTCGACCGCCGTTCTACCCCTCGAAAGTACTTCAAAAAGAGCCTCTCCCCGCCCGGCGCCAACCAGGTGTATCAACGTCATGGTCGGGAACGTACCGAGCTCACCTCGCTGCGTAGCGTTGTACTTGGACGGGACGTTTGGATCCACAGTGACGAACGCTGCTTCGAGCGAGGTTTCGCTCGGCAGCGACTCAGCTTCGAACTCGACCCGATGCGATTCGAGATCCTTACCGTGAGATCGTCCACGGATCGGCAACCTGCAGTGCGCGCACGGCACATAGAAGCGAGTCATCTTTGATGGGCCGATTCCGAGCCGGACGCTGAATGGCTCCTCGCAGCCCGGGCACCGCAGTGTGTACAGCGTCATCACCCGGCTGAACCTAGACGATGCCGCTGCCGCACCTGACCCCGGACCGGCACGGCGCGCACTCATCGGCATATGAGCGGACGCTTGGTGGGGGACCTTCATAGTCGACACCACGGCGGGTCCGAGCGATCCGGGGTGAGTGCTCCGTGGTTCTCTGGTGGCGGCGCCTACGATAGGTAGGCGGGACGGAACGTCGTTGATCTTCGATGATGTGCGCGGTGTGTGCTCTCCAGCGGATGCCAACGGGGGTCAACCGGTGCCAACGCGGGTCACCGCGGCCGACCGCCGGTCGCAAACCGGGGTTCGTGTGCTCCGGGTATGGTCCTGGGCTGGGAGAACGAGGGTTCGGGTGACGCGGGTGAACGTGGGCCACCTCCTGCCACCCCAGGTGAACCCCCAGGTCGCTAGACTGGGTCCTCGCGCCCTCGTAGCTCAGGGGATAGAGCATCGGTTTCCTGATCCGTGCATCGGCGCCTGAGTGAGCTTTACGCCGAAGCCATGAAGCGCTAAACCCAGCGCGAGCCCGTAGGCGTCCAGGGCGCGGCGGTCGGGGGCGTGCACCAGGATGGCGTACCACTGCAAGCGGACGACTCCCCCTCGTCTACCGACATCGCACGATCGAGTCCTTCAATCGAGCCCCGCCGTGGCTAGACCGACGGAGACGAACAGGCCGGGACGTAGGACAGCCTCGTCGTACGAGCACCATTCGAGCACCAATGCGTCCACCGACAAGGAACGAAAAAAGACGCCTGACCGCCTCTTGGCAGGCCAGACGCCTCTTGATCTTGTGCGCCCGAAGGGACTCGAACCCCTAACCTTCTGATCCGTAGTCAGATGCTCTATCCATTGAGCTACGGGCGCTTGCTGCTCGGCCAGTCTACACACCTGGCTTTCGCGCGGAGACTCCGGGATTCGAACCCGGGAGGGGCTTTAAGACCCCAACCGCATTAGCAGTGCGGCGCCATAGACCAGACTAGGCGAAGTCTCCCTGGTGGCCCGGAGACCACCGCGCCCGAGGATACAGGTCCGTACCCACCCGGGGCAAAGCGACTACCCGGAGGGCTCGGACCCCTGCGTTTCCGACGTGTGCGAGGTCACGCTCGGGTCTACGCTCCATCGATATGCAGGAGCAGCCGCCGAGCGATCCGCCCCGCCGCGAGCCCGCCACCGGTGCCCGGCGGAGTCGCTCCCCGAAGCCGACGTTCGCCGCGCCGCCCACGCCCGAGCCGCCCGCCCCACCAACGCGCCAGCCCGGAGCGGAGAACTCGCCGCAGTCCCCGGCGCGGCGGGCCAAGGCCGCGCCGGCCGTGCTCTTCCAGCCGCCCGACCCCGCCCAGGCGGTTTCCGGCGCCCCGGGCCGCTCGGCCGGCGACGCCTCGGGCACGGAAGCCCCCGCCGGGGCCGCCGCGCCCCCGCCTCGTCCCGCAACCGGGGCCACCCCGTCTCCTACGGCCGACGGCACGGCGGCCCGAGCCACCCCGAGCACTTCCGCCGACGACGCGGCGACCCGAGCCACCCCGAGTCCTGCCGTCGACGACGCGGCGCGCCGTGCCCCGGCGAAGCAGGCCAGCCCGGCGAAGAAGACCAGCCCGGTGGCGAAGACCAGCGCGGCGAAGAAGGCGAGCGCGGCGAAGAAGGCGGCCCCGGGAGCGCGGAAGCGCGCCGAGCCGGCGCCGGCCGAGGTCAGCGCCGACCCTGGTAACGGAGGGCACACCGAGGCCGGCGCGGGGAAGCAGCCCACCCCGCCGCGAAAGGCGGCCACCCGGGCCGCGACGCCGAGGAAGGCCGCCCCCGCGAAGCGGACGACCGCGGCGCCGACCGCCCAGATCCCCACCCAGCCGGGCCCGGCCCCGGTCGTCGTACGGGCGGTCAGCGCGGCGGAGCCGGCGTCGGGGCGTACCGCCGGGGTGGAATGGTCGGCGATCACCTCGCGCGTCCTCGACCACCCGGCCTTCGCGCCGGAGTTGCTGGCCCTGGCGGCGGTGGAGGCGCTCGGGCCGCGCGCGCGGGAGTGGGTCGCGGGGCTGCGCGGCACGTATCCGGATGCCGACGCGGACGGGCTGGCCCGGCTCGCCACCCGGCGGTTCGTCCGGCTGGCGGGGGCCGGTGGCGCGGTCGCGGCGGGAGCCGGGCTCCTCGCGCCGGTGGCCGAGCTGGCGGCGGTGCTCTGGACGCAGGCCAACCTGGTGCTGCACCTGGCGGCGGCGTACGACCGCGACCCGACCCACCCGGACCGGGCGGCGGAGCTGCTGGTGCTGACCCAGGTCCACCCGGACGCCGGGACGGCCCGGGTGGCCCTGGCCGCGGCCCGGGCCGCCGACGGGCCGGGGGAGCGGCCCTGGCCGCGGGCCGCCGAGGCGGCCTGGCGGCTGGCGACGCCGCTGGCCGCGCAGGCCGGCGGCTGGCTGGGCCTGCGGCTGGCGTCCCGGCTGCTGCCGGGGGCGGCGGTGCTCGTCGCGGCGGCGGGGGACGCGGCGGCCGCCGAGCGGCTCGCCGCCCGGGCGATCACCGCCTACCGATCGGCCCGCCCGGCGGCACTGACCAGGGAGGCGCCGGTGACCGGGCCGACGAGACCGGCGTCGGGACACGAGCCGGCATGATCGACTCAGGATGCCGCAGGTCGGGCATCCAGGCGGTCCGGAAAAGGCGGGATGCCTATCCCGCCCCGCCCGTCACAGCCAGCCGAACCAGGACTTCGGCAGCAGCGCGTAGCCGACGAAGGCGACCAGGTCGAGCAGGGTGTGCGCCACGATCAGCGGCGCCACCCGCCGGGTACGCAGGAAGAAGAGGCTGAAGACGACGCCCATCACCGCGTTGCCGAGGAACGCGCCGAAGCCCTGGTAGAGGTGGTACGAGCCGCGCAGCAGCGCGCTCGCCGCGACGACCGCGCCGAGCCGCCACCGGAGCTGCCAGAGCCGGTTGACCAGATAGCCGACCACGATCACCTCCTCCAGCACGGCGTTCTGCACGGCGGCGAGGATCAGCACCGGCACCGCCCACCACAGGTGCGGCAGCGCGGCCGGCACCAGCGTGGCGTTGACGCCGAGCTGCGCCGCCGCCCAGAACAGCGCCAGCCCGGGCAGGCCGATGAGCGCCGCCAGGCCGGCGCCCCGGGCCAGGTCCGACCCGGGCCGCCGCAGGTCCACCCCGAGCGTCCGCGCCGGGTCGCCGGGGTCACGGGCCAGCAGGTGTACGGCGAGCAGCACCGGCAGCAACGCGAAGAAGATCCCGACGAGCTGGTACGTCAGGTCGAGGTAGGGCCGGGCCGACTGGGAGTTGTTCAGCGACGCGGTCTGCTTCGACAGCGGGCCCGCGGCGGTCAGCTTGGCGGCCAGCGACACCACCGCGTAGACCGCCGACTGCCCGAGGGAGAGCCCGAGCACCAGCAGCGTCTCGGCGCCCAGGGTCCGGCGGGACACCGGGCGGGTCAGCTCGTCAACCGTCACCGGACCACTGTGCCGCACGCGAGGGCCCGTCGGCACCGCCCTCGCGACCCAGGTGAGCCGGTCGCACATTCTGTGCGACCGCTGGGCACGCTGCGTGGAGATTCTATCGGGGCCCGATCCGCCGTCAGGAGAAGGAGCGTGCCCCCCGTGGAGAACTTCGCGCGGCTGCTGAAGGAGAGCTGGACCCTGGTCGAGGAGGACCGGAACCGGCTGAGCGGCCACTTCTACGCCCGGCTCTTCCTCCTCGACCCCGAGCTGCGCAAGCTCTTCCCGGTCCAGATGAGCGGGCAGGGCGACCGGATCCTGGAGGCGATCGTCACCGCCACCCAGACCGTGGGCGACCCGGAGAGCTTCGACGAGTACCTGCGCGCGCTGGGCCGGGACCACCGCAAGTACCACGTTGACGCCACCCACTACGAGACCATGGGCGTCGCCCTGCTGGACGCGCTGCGCAGCACCGCCGGCGACGGCTGGAACCTCGAGTACGACCAGGCCTGGCGGGAGGCGTACGCGAGCATCAGCGAGAAGATGCTGGCGGGGGCGGAGGCGGACGAGAACCCGCCGTTCTGGCACGCCGAGGTGCTCACCCACGAGCGGCACGGCCCGGACACCGCCGTGCTGACCGTCCGCGCCCTCCAGCACCCGCTGCCGTGGAAGGCCGGCCAGTACGTCAGCGTCGAGGCGCCCCGCTACCACCCGCGGGTGTGGCGGACGTACTCGGTGGCGAACGCCCCGAACGACGACAACGTGCTGGAGTTCCACGTGCGTACGCCGGCCGGCGCGGCGGGCTGGCTGTCCGGGGCGCTGGTCCGGCGCACGAAGCCGGGCGACCTGCTCCGGGTGGCCGCCCCGATGGGGTCGATGACGCTGGACCAGTCGTCGGCCCGGGACATCCTCTGCGTCGCCGGCGGGGTCGGGCTGGCCCCGATCAAGGCGCTGGTGGAGGAGCTGACCAACTTCAACCGGACCCGCTGGGTGCACGTCTTCTACGGCGCCCGCCGGCCGGAGGAGCTCTACGGCCTCGCCGGCCTGACGGAGCTGGTGAGCGCGCACCCGTGGCTGTCGGTGACGCCGGCGTGCAGCGAGGATCCGGACTTCGACGGCGAGCTGGGCGACATCTCCGACGTGGTCACCCGGTACGGGCCGTGGACGACGCATGACTGCTACGTCTCGGGCTCGGGCCCGATGGTCCGGGCCACCCTGCGCGCGCTCGCCGCGGACGACGTGTCGCCGGAGCACATCCGGTACGACACCTTCGGCAACCTGTAGGCGTTTCTCCCCCCGAGCCGGGTCGCGTGCCCCTGCCCCCTGGGGCACGCGACCCGGCCCCCCGTCCGCCGGTGTGCGGGCCGGGCCGGCAACCGGCCCGCGCACCGGAGCGGTCAGTAGCGCCAGGGGTTGCCGCTCTCCCGGTACTCCTCGACCGGCACCAGGGGCACCCCGGGCGTCATCCGGTCCACGTAGAGCCGCCCCTCCAGGTGGTCGATCTCGTGCGCGACCAGGCGTGCCATCGCGTACTCGTAGGACGTGATGATCCGGCTGCCGTCCCACTGGGCGTGCTCGACGTCGATCCGCAGTGGTCGGGGCACCAGGCCGCGGTGGTCGAAGAAGGAGAGGCAGCCCTCGTACTGCTCGTCGCTGTCCGGGGCGGAGTCGACGATCCGGGGGTTGAGCAGGACGACCGGCTCGGCCGCCCGGTCGGCCGGGCGGACCACGGCGGCGGCCCAGCCGAGCCCGAGCTGCGGGGCCGCGATGCCGACCCCCTTGCTGAACGGGTGCAGCTCGTCGAGGCGGACCAGGATGGCGCAGAGCCGGTCGACCACGTCCCGGGCGGTGCGTTCCTGGCGGGACAGGTCGAACTGGTGGGCGGGCTGGCGGAGCAGGTCGTCGCCGCGCTGCACGATGCCGATGCCGCGCATCCGGTCGCTGGCCCGGACCCGCAGGCAGCTCGCCGGACTGTCCGGCTCGGCGTCCGGGGGCTGGTTGCGGAAGCGCCACTGCAGCCGGTAGCGGGCGTTGAGGGGCGGGTCGTCGGTGGACCAGTCGAAGAGCGCCCGGCCGTCCCGGTCGTGCCGCTGGATCTGGGTACGCAGCGGGCCCTCCTCCGAGGAGAGGGAGGTCTCCACCCCCCAGACCTGCGGGTCCAGCTCCACCGGGAGGTCCAGCCGGACGGCCAGGTGGCGGGTGGGCAGGCGGACCGCCCGCTGGAACCAGGGCCCCCACTTGTCCCGCCCCACCCGGTACGCGTACTCGATGGTGACCCGGTCGCCGGGGTAGAGCGGGAAGCGCCCCTCGGCGTTCTCGAAGAGCAGCCAGATCTCCTTGAACGCGTCCCGGTCGTGCTTGGCCCGCCAGTGCATCGGCTCGCGCTCGCCGCCGTCGTCCCGGTACGCCCGCAGTTGCAGTTCGGCGAAGGTGAGCGGGTGCTCCCGGTGGTGCCGGTTGGAGCGGCCCGGGTCGTTGGGGTAGCGGTCGACGGCGACCCGGACCAGGTAGCGGCTGACCGGCTCGGTCCCGGCGTTGTAGAGCTCCCGCCGGATCACGCAGTGGTAGCCGTCGTCGGCGTGGGTCAGCGCGGCCAGCTCCCGCTCGACCACCAGGCCGGTGCCGGGGGGCAGCCACTGGCCGGGGACGGCCGGCTCGCGGTGCGCGCCGCCGTTACGGGCGTGCCGCAGCTCGTCGTACTCCCGGAAGCGCTGCCAGATCGCGCCGCTGGCCTCCAGGACGGCCTCGGCCCGGCGGGCGAAGTCCTCGGTCGGGCGGTGCCGGCGGCCCTCGACGTGGCTGACGTAGGACGGGTCGAAGCCCATCAGGGTGGCGAGCTGCTTCTTGGACAGCCCCCGGCCGGTGCGGTGCCGGGCGAGTTCGGCGGCGAACGAGTCGGCGGCCCGTTCGATGGGTGAGGTCGTCATTCGGCTTCCTCGTGGCCGGGAGTACCAGTTTCACGTTGGGTGGCCGAACGTGCACAGAAACTGGCTCGTATTCGACACTCGCCTTGACAATTCAGCCACGTACGTCGATGCTCGCGCCGCCTCTCGCCCGGTCGGGCGGCGTTTCCGCCCCCGCCTGCCGGGTAGTACGCCGGCACGCGGCGACCGGTCGGCGGAGTGACCGGGACCTCTCCATCAGCCCCTCGGTGCCGCTTCCCCCGACCCGGAGCCTGTGGTTAGGCTAGCCTTAGCTCAAATGGGCCTGCTGATACCGACCGGCGGGGCGACCAGACAGGGGACGATCAGGTGACAGCGGTGATGCCGAGGCGGGAGATCGCCGCGCCACTCGCCCCGGTGACCGCGACCCTGCGCGCCATGTTCGGTACGGACGAGCTGCCCGGGCTCGCGCCCGGCCTGCTGGTCACCTCCGACGAGGCGCGCTGGGCCCCGGCGACCCGGCTGGTCGACGGGACGCTGCTGCCCGAGTTCCTGCGCGCCGCGACGGTGCGCTGGGGCGGCACCCCGCACGCCTGCGCCGCGCTGGCCTGGAAGTCGTACAGCTACTGGCTGGCGCTGCCGGCGGTGCTCGGCTGGGCGTCGGCCCGGCGGGTGCCGCTGCTCGACCCGGCCGACGTCCTGATCCACTTCGAGGACCATCGCCCGCTGCTCACCCTGGGCCTGCGCCGCTCGACCGCGGTCGCGGTGCTGCCGGGCGACCCGCTGGCGCTGACCGGCGCGCCGGACGTCCGGGTGGTCGCCGGCGAGGCGGAGCTGCTCGACGCGTTGCGCGCGTCGCTGCTCGACGCGCACCTCGCCCCGATGATCGCGGCCATCCAGGCCGAGGTCCGGATCGGGACCCGTACGCTGCTCGGCTCGGTCGCCTCCGGCATCGCGCACGGCATCCTGCGGGCCGCCGACGCGCTGCCCGGGTCGTCGACCCGGAGCATCGAGACGCTGCTCGACGCGCTCGACCTGGCCGACCTGGTGGAGCTGGTGCCGGGCCCGGCCGGCGAGCCGACCGTCCAGCGGCGGACCTGCTGCCTGGCCTTCACGCTGCCCCGGCCGAAGATCTGCCAGGGCTGCTGCGTCCGGCCCTCCTGATTCGTGCCGGCTTGCGGGCCGGCACTGAGCCTTTCCGCGTAACGGGTCGTGGCGTTGGGTGATCAGGTTGTGCGGTTGTGGTCGAAGT
>NZ_JBHSBP010000062.1:0-91369 GCF_042650725.1 Micromonospora sp. GCM10011541 | reverse complement strand
ACCGCTGCCAACTGTCAGCTCACCACTGCTGAACCGACCCCGCCATGCTCACAGTCAGGCCAGGGCGGCGCGGACGGTGGCGATGATGTGGGCCGGGCGGCGGTAGAGGTCCCGGTCGGTGAAGTAGCGCATTCTCCAGCCGCTCGCGTCCAGCCAGTTGACTCTGTCGCGATCGTGGCGCAGCCGCTCCCGGTCCAGGTGAGAGAGCCCGTCGTACTCGACGCCAACCCGACGTTCGCGATATCCGAGATCGATCCGGAAGCGTGAGATGCCGTACTCGTCGTGCACCCAGATCTGCGGCTCGGGGACGGGCAGCCCGGCGTCGATGAGGAGCAGCCTCAGCTGGCTCTCCTGCCGGCATTCCGCGCGGCCGTCCGCCAACGGCACCAGCTGTCGCGCTTGACGAATACCGCGCAGCGTCCTGTGCAACGGCAGCTCGGTGAGGAGATCGTCCGCGCCCACCGCTCCGGAACGAAGAGCGGAGTCGAGCACGGGCAGCGCGTCCATGCGTCGAGCGGTGCGCGCCAGGTCGACCGCACATTGGGCGGCCGGGACGCAGGGCAGCCCACCGACGATCACCGGACGCACCGGAAGTACCGAGTGGTGGACGATCAGGCCGGGCAGCCGCGGCCTGGCCAGCCGCGGCGGCAACTGCACGTGCACGGCTCCCTCGGGCAGCACGCCGAACCCGTGGCGGCGGGCGGCGCTCTGCATGGTCAGCATGGCCTCCACGGGAAGGCGCAGCATCAGGGCCCGCAGTTCGTCCTCGTCATCGCACACCTGCCGGGTGTAGACACCCCGCCGCACCCGCAGCAGTTCTTCTCTGCTGATGCGGGTCCTGATCCGCCTGATGGTGAGCGCCCGCATCAGCGCCCTGGTAGTCAACAGCTCGGTCGGCATGTCCGCAGAATCCGCCAACCACCCCCACCACCCCGCCCCCGACCAAACCGCCTGTGGACAACCCACCCCCCTGTGGACAACCAGCCCCCACCCCGCCCCCCGTGTTACCCCCATCCCTATCGCCCGCGATCTTGCAGTTGCTGACCCCGATTTAGGTGCTATTGGCCGGAATGCGGCGACACAAAGTGCAAGATCGCGGGAGAAGGGGTGGGGTGGGGGTTGGGGCGGGGGGTCAGCGGGCGTCTAGGAGGGGTTGGGTGGGGTTCCAGGGTGGGCCGCCGGCGGCGTCGCGGCGGCGGCGGGCGATCGCCGACAGGGCCTCCAGGACCACGCGGTTGCCGAGGTAGGCGGTGATGTCGGCGTGGTCGTAGGGCGGGGCCACCTCGACCACGTCGACGCCGATCACCGGCAGCTCGTAGCAGACGCGGCGGACCGCGTCGAGGAGTTGGCGGGAGGTCAGGCCGCCGGGCTCGGGGGTGCCGGTGCCGGGAGCCATGCCGGGGTCGACCACGTCCACGTCGACGGAGAGGAAGACGCCCTCGCACTCGTCCACCGCGATCTCGAAGGCCTCGGACAGACAGGCGTCCAGTCCGCGGGCGACCACCTCGGTCATCTCGTACGACCGCATTCGCTGCTCCGCCATCCAGGACAGCGTCTCCGGGCCGGGCCAGTAGCCGCGCAGCCCGATCTGGAGGAAGCGGTCGCCGCGTACCGCGCCGGACTCGATGAGCCGGCGCATCGGCTGGCCGTGCCCGTGCAGCGAGCCGAACTCGATGTCCCCGGTGTCGGCGTGCGCGTCGAAGTGGACCAGCGACACCCGGCCGAGCCCGTGCTGCCGGGCCACCCCGGTGGCGTCGGGCAGGGCGATGGAGTGGTCGCCGCCGAGCACGATCGGGATGGCACCGGCCCGGGCCACCGCATGGACGGCCTCTTCCAGGGCCGACAGGGACCGCTCGATGTCGCCGGAGAACATCTCGACGTCACCGGCGTCGTACACCCGGAGGTCCTTCAGGGCGTCGACGCGGAACGCCAGGGACGGGCGGGAGCCGTCGTGCGGCAGGTAGCAGGCCTGGCGGATGGCGGACGGGCCGAACCGGGTGCCGGGCCGGTGCGAGGTGCCCCCGTCGAAGGGTGCGCCGACGATGACGATGTCCGCGTCCACATAGGTGACAGGCTCGGAAAGAGTGCAGGGCGGCACGCCGAGGAAGGTGATGTCGGGGCCGAACATCGGGCCGTAGCGGGTCACCGCTCCTCCATCCCCCACGGCGAACCGTAGCCGGTCAGCAGGTCCAGGAAGGGTACCGGCGGCAGCGCCTCCGGGCCGAGCACGCCGGCGCCGGACCAGGCGCCGGTGGCGAGCAGTTCCAGGGCGACGACCGGGTTGACGGCGGTCTGCCAGACCACCGCCTGGTGGCCGTACTCCTTCATCGACCACCCGTTGTCGACGACGTGGTAGAGGTAGACCTTCCGGGGCCGGCCGTCGACCCCGGCGCCGGTGACGTACGTCCCGGCGCAGGTCTTGCCGCGCATCCGGTCGCCGAGGGTGGCGGGGTCGGGCAGGCAGGCGGCGACGACGTCCCGCGGGGAGACCTGGGCGCCCCGCACCGACACCGGGCGGGTCGAGTCCAGGCCCAGCTTGTGCAGGGTCTTCAGCACCTCGATGAACTCGTCGCCGAGGCCGTACTTGAAGGTGACCCGCTTCGCCTTGACCCACCGCGGGACGAGCAGCACCTCCTCGTGTTCCACGTTGACGCACTCGACGGGGCCGATCCCCGCCGGGAAGTCGAAGACCTCCGGCTCGCTGAACGGCGGGGTGGTGTACCAGCCCCGGTCGGCCTCCCAGATGACTGGCGGGTTGAGGCACTCCTCGATGGTGGTCCAGATGGAGAACGACGGCGCGAAGTCGTACCCGTCGACGGTGAGGTTGGCGCCGTCGCGGACCCCGATCTCGTCGATCTCGCTGAACAGCTCGTCGGCGGCGTAGCGGGCGAAGACGTCCGACAGGCCGGGCTCGATGCCGATGCCGCAGAGCGCGAGCCGCCCGGCAGCGGACCACTGCTCCGAACGAGCGAACTGCTCGTCGCCGAGCTTCACCCCGGTCTCGGCGTGGGGGCGGGTCGGGTGCGGGTGGGACAGGGACATCGCCATGTCGAGGTAGTCGGCGCCGGCGGCGAACGCGCCGTCGAAGATCGGCATGACGAAGCGCGGGTCGACCGCGTTGAGCACGTGGGTGATCCGGTGCTCCCGGCAGAGCGCGGCGACCGCGTCCGCCGAGGCGGCGTCGACGTGGGCGGCGACGAAGCGGCCGTCGTGCTCGGCGATCGCCCGGGACGCACGGCCCAGGTCGTAGTCGGCGACCACCATGGTCTCGAAGAAGGTGCGGCGGGCGGCGATGGCGACGGCGGCGGAGCCGACGCCGCCCGCGCCGACGAGCAGGATGCGCATCAGGAATCGAACCCCAAACCAAGACGATCGAGCGTACGGAGCCAGAGGTTGCGCCGCCCCTCGCGCGCGTCGGCGCGGGCCAGCGACCAGCGGGTGAGATTGATGCCGGTGGCCCGGAACGGCTCCGGCGGGAACGGCAGTGGTTTGCTGCGCACCAGGTCGAGCCGGGTCAGCGGGGTCTCCTCGCCGCCGAGCAGGTCGAGCATCACCCGGGCGCCGAACCGGGTCGCCCCGACGCCGAGCCCGGTGAACCCGGCGGTGTACGCCAGCCGGCCCTGGTACGCGGTGCCGAAGAACGGGCAGAACCGGGTGCAGGTGTCGATGACCCCACCCCAGCGGTGGCTGAACCGCACGTCGGAGAGCTGCGGGAAGGTGGTGAAGAAGTGCTCGGCGAGGGCGGTGAAGGTGACCGTCCGCTGTTCCAACTCGGGCGCGATCCGGTTGCCGTAGTGGTAGACCGCGTCGTACCCGCCGAAGAGAATCCGGCCGTCGGCGGTGATCCGGTAGTAGTGGAACTGGTTGCCGGTGTCGGCGAGCCCCTGCCGGTTGGTCCAGCCGATCGCCTTCCGCTGCCCGGGCGTGAGCGGCTCGGTCATCAGCGCGTAGTCGTACACCGGGACCAGCCAGGCCCGCAGCCGGCGCAGCAGCGGCGGGAACGCGTTGGTGGCGAGCGCGACCTGCCGGGCGCGGACGCTGCCCGGGGCGGCGTCGGCACCGCCGGCGGTCGCGAGCCACAGCGCCCCGCCGTCGCGGCGCAGGCCGGTGACCCGGGTGTGCTCGTGGATCCGCACGCCGAGGTCGAGGCAGGCCCGGCGCAGCCCCCAGGCCAGCTTCGCCGGGTCGAGCATGGCCACCCGGTCCCGGTCCCACATCCCACCGAGGTACGTCGGCGAGTCCACCTCGGCGCGTACCTCGTCGCGGTCGAGCAGGCGGACGTCGTGGCCGTACCGGCGGGCCAGCTCGGCGTCGGAGGCGAGCCCGGCGAGCTGGTACGGCTCGACGGCCACCGCCAGCTCACCGGTGCGTTCGAAGTCGCAGTCGATGCCGTGCTCGGCGACCGCGGCAGCGATGCCGTCCAGGTTCTCCCGGCCGAGCCGTTCCAGCTCGTCGATCTCGCCGGGGAAGCGGTCGACGCCGTTGGCCAGCCCGTGGGTGAGCGAGGCGGCGCAGAATCCGCCGTTGCGCCCGGACGCCGCCCAGCCGCAGGTTCCGGCATCGACCAGGAGCACGTCGCGGTCCGGGTCGGCCCGCTTGGCGAGCAGGGCGGTCCAGAGCCCGGCGTACCCGCCGCCGACGACCAGCAGGTCGGCGGTGTGCGTACCGGTGAGCGGCGGCAGCGGGTCGGGGCGTTCCGGACGGTCGAGCCAGTACGGCACGGGCGCCGCGTCGGCCAACGCCCGGCCGGTATGCGGGAGGTTCATGACCGGCGCTTCGCCCGCCGGCCGCGCAGCGAGCTGAGTCCGACCAGCAGCAGCGCGATCACGAACATCGCTGTGCCGATGACGTTCACCTGCGGCGGGATGCCGCGCTGTGAGGCACCCCAGACGTACATCGGGAAGGTGACGGTGGTGCCCGCGTTGAAGTTCGTGATGATGAAGTCGTCGAAGCTGAGCGAGAAGGCGAGCAGCGCGGCGGCCACGATGCCGGGGAGCACCAGCGGCAGGGTGATCCGCCGGAAGGTCTGCCACTCGCTGGCGTAGAGGTCCATGGCGGCCTCCTCCAGCCGGCTGTCCATGCCGGCCAGCCGCGCCTTCACGGTCACCACCACGAACGACACGCAGAACATCACGTGCGCGATGACGATGGTCCAGAAGCCCTGCGGGATGCCGAAGCCGAAGGTGGCCCGGAGCTGGCCGTCCGACCAGACGAAGAGGGCGAGCAGCGAGGTGCCCATCACCAGTTCAGGGGTGGCCATCGGCAGGAAGATCAGCAGGTTGATCCCGGACCGGCCGGTGAACCGGTGCCGGACCAGGGCGAAGGCCATCAGCGTGCCGAGCCCCGTGGAGACCACGGTGGCGATGAAGCCGATCTGCACACTGCGCACCACGGCGTCGCACATGTCCGACGTGGCGCAGGGGTGCGTCCAGTTGTCGAGGGTGAACTCGTGGAAGTCGTAGGAGAGCCGGCTGGAGGGGCGGTTGAAAGAGAGGCCGGCCACCACGAGGATCGGCAGCGACAGGTAGCCGAGGACCAGCAGGGCGACGCCCATCACCCACCGGTCGGCCAACCAACGCGAGATTCTCATCAGAGCACCTCCTCCGTGCCGGCCTTGAGCAGGTAGACGAAGACCACCGCGAGGATCGCCGCCATCAGGAGGAACGACAGGGCCGCGCCCTGCGGGTAGTCCAGCCGGACCAGGAACGCCGAGTCGATGACGTTGCCGATCATGTACTCGTTCGGGGTGCCGAGCAGCTCGGCGTTGATGTAGTCACCGGTCGCCGGGATGAAGAAGAGCAGCGTTCCGGCGATCAGCCCGGGCATCGACAGCGGCAGGGTGACCTTCCGGAACGCCCGCAGCGGGTTGGCGTACAGGTCGCTCGCCGCCTCCAGCAGCCGGTAGTCCAGCCGCTCCAGGCTCGCGTACAGCGGCAGCACCAGGAACGGCAGGAAGTTGTAGGTCAGGCCGAGCACCACCGCGATCGGGGTGGCCAGCAGCCGGCCGTCCGGCCCGAGCAGGTGCACGTCCCGCAGCAGCCCGACCACCCAGCCGTTGTCCGACAGGATGGTCTTCCAGGCCAGGGTGCGGACCAGGAAGCTGGTGAACATCGGCGCGACCACGGCGACCAGCAGCAGGTTCTTCCACCGGCCGGCCTTCTGCGCGATGGCGTACGCCAGCGGGTAGCCCATCAGCAGGGCCAGCACCAGCGCGATCGCCGAGTAGGCGAACGATCGGGTGAACTGCGGCCAGTACGCCTCAAATGCCTCCGGGTAGTTGCCGAGCTCGAGGGCCGGCGAGTACCCGGTGGCGAGCGAGTCGCTCCGGTCGTACAGGCTGGCCGCCGCGAGCTGGAACAGCGGCAGGGCGAAGAAGATCAGCAGCCAGGCCGCCCCCGGCAGCAGCAGCAGGTACGGCAGCAGCCGGTACCGCCCGCGCCGGGCCGGCGGCGCCGCCGGCTGCCCCGACGAGGTGGGTACGTGGGCGAGCGCGGTCATGACAGCACGCTCACCGGCGGCTCGTCGAGCAGCGGGGTGGTGCGGTCTTCCTCGCCCGGCTCCCGGCGGAGCAGGAAGGCGTGCCGCGGGTCCCAGTGCGCCACCACGGGGGCGCCGACCGGGAGCTGCCCGCCGAGGCCGCTGTTCGCGGAGAACGCCGACAGCTCGCTGCCCCAGGCGGTCTTCACCAGGTACTGGGTGCTGACGCCGACGTAGGAGGCGTCGGTCACCACGCCGCCGACGTGCTGGTGGCCGGCCGGCACCTCGGCGGCGGTCCCGACCAGGTGCAGCTTCTCGGGGCGTACCCCGAGGAAGACCGGTCCCCGGTCGAGGCGGGCCCGCGCGGCGGGCACCGAGAAGCGCCCGCCGTGCGCGGAGACCAGCACGTGGTCGCCGCTCGTCCCGCCCGCCTCGCCGGCGAGCAGGTTGGACTGGCCGAGGAAGTTCGCCACGAACGCGGTCGCCGGGAACTCGTAGATGTCGGCGGGGGCGCCGAGCTGCTCGATCTTTCCGGCGTTCATCACCGCGACGGTGTCGGCCATGGTCATGGCCTCCTCCTGGTCGTGGGTGACGTGCACGAAGGTGATGCCGACCTCGGTCTGGATCCGCTTCAGCTCGATCTGCATCTGCCGGCGCAGCTTGAGGTCCAGCGCGCCGAGCGGCTCGTCCAGCAGCAGCACCTGCGGGTGGTTGATGAGGGCGCGGGCCAGCGCGACCCGCTGCTGCTGCCCGCCGGAGAGCTGGGCGGGGCGGCGGCGGCCGTACCCCTCGAGCTGCACCAGCGCGAGCATCCGGTCGACCTGGTCGGCGACCTTGCGGATGCCCCGCCGGCGCAGCCCGAAGGCCACGTTCTCGTTGATGTCCAGGTGCGGGAAGAGGGCGTAGCTCTGGAACACGGTGTTCACCGGTCGCTTGTACGGCCGCAGCCGGGCGATGTCCCGGTCGCCGAGCAGCACCTGCCCGCTGGTCGGCTCCTCCAGCCCGGCGATCATCCGCAGCGTGGTGGTCTTGCCGCAGCCGGACGCGCCGAGCAGGGCGAAGAACGAGCCCTGCGGGATGGTCAGGCTGAGGTCGTCGACCGCGGTGAAGATGCCGAACCGCTTGGTCAGGTTGGCCAGCCGCAGGTCGCCGGCCGGTGCCTCGTGTCCCATCGTCCTCACGCCCCGATGACCTGCTGGAACTTGGCCTCGTACTCCTTCTCCTGCTTCTCGTCCAGGGCCATGAAGACCTTGGACTTCGACAGCATCGCCTCATCCGGGAAGATCAGCGGGTTGGCGGCCAGGTCCGGGTCGATCTTCTCCATCTCGGCCTGCGCGCCCTTGACCGGGCAGATGTAGTTCACGTACGCGGCCAGCTTCGCGGCCACCGCCGGGTCGTAGTAGTAGTTCATCAGCTCTTCGGCGTTGGCCCGGTGGGTGGCCTTGTTCGGCACGAGCATGTTGTCCGACCAGAGCATCACGCCGGAGTCGGGCACCACGAACTTGATCTTCTCGTCCTCGAAGCCGAGCTGGATCACGTCGCCGGACCAGCCGATGCAGGCGGCGATGTCGCCCTTGGCCAGGTCCGGGGCGTAGTCGTTGCCGGTGAACTTGCGGATCTGCTTGGACTCCACGGCCTTCTTGAGCTTGTTCAGCGCGTCGTCGAACTGCGCGGCGGTGAAGTTCGCCGGGTCGTGACCGTTGGACTGGAGCAGCAGGCCCATGGTGTCCCGCATCTCGGAGAGCGCGGTCACCTTGCCCTTGAGGTCGGGGCGGGTGAGCAGCTCGTCAACGGTGCGGATCTCCTTCGCCACCTTGGCGTTGTAGGCGAGACCGGCGAGGCCGGACTGCCACGGGATGGCGAGCTCGCTGTCGGGGTCGAAGGAGCGGTTGCGCAGCGAGGGCAGCAGGTTGGCCTCGACGTTGGGCATCTTGGCCTTGTCCAGCTTCTGGATCCAGCCGAGTCGGATCATCCGGGCTGCCATCCAGTCGGTGAGGACCATGATGTCCCGTCCGGTGGTCTGGCAGCCGGCGAGCTGGTTCTGCACCTTGCCGAAGAACTCGTTGTTGTCGTTGACGTCCTCGGTGTAGGTCACCTGGATGCCGGACTTGGCGATGAAGGCGTCGAGCGTGGGCCGCTTCGACTCGTCCTTCTCGTCGACGTCCATGTACTGCGGCCAGTTCGAGAAGGCCAGCTTCTTCTCCGTAGCGGAGAGGTCATCGCTCTTGCAACCGGCCTCGGTCTGCTGGGCACCCTTCGTGCCGCAGCCGGTCAACGCGCCGGCGGTGGCCAGCAGCGCCGCCGAGCCGAGGGTGCCGGTGAGCAGACCACGCCGGGTAAGGGGCCGGAGGGGACTACGCATGTGACGACTCCTAGGGGGGTCATCGTCGGCGGCGGGACGGGGGGTGGCGCGCCGGCGGGAGGGTCAGTGGCGATGGACGACTGATCCTGACATGCAGTGACCTTCCTTACAAGGGATTCCGTTGCGGGAATAGCAATGGGCGACGAAATACGCCAGACTGCGGCGGGGGCACTACGCTCAGCCCCAAGCAATCGGACATGGGAGCGGCGATGAACAACCGGCACCTGGAGACTGGCAACGGCTCGCGTCGCGTCACCGTACGCGACGGCGCCAGTCACGCTCTGCTGGACGATGTGGCGAAGCAGATCATCGAGCAGCTCCAGGAGGACGGCCGCCGCCCGTACGCGACCATCGGCAAGGCGGTCGGCCTGTCCGAGGCGGCGGTCCGCCAGCGGGTGCAGCGACTGCTCGACGCCGGCGTCATGCAGATCGTCGCGGTGACCGATCCGCTCCAGCTCGGCTTTCCCCGGCAGGCGATGATCGGGTTGCGCACCGACGGCGACCTGGAGGCCGTCGCCGACCGGCTCGCCGGGTTCGAGGAGATCGACTACGTGGTCATCACGGCCGGGTCGTTCGACCTGCTGGCCGAGGTGGTCTGCCGCAACGACGCCCACCTGCTGGAGATCCTGCAGAAGCTGCGCGCCGTCGAGGGCGTGCTGGCGACCGAGGCGTTCGTCTACCTCAAGCTGCGCAAGCAGACCTACAGCTGGGGCACGGCCTGATACGGATTCCGTTGTCCTCCTCAACGCTTCTCACTGAATCCGTTGCGTCAAGCCGCTGGCACTTGCGTTATCAGCACCCGTTGTGCGATAACCGTGGGCAGAGCGGCCGGTGTCACCCCTGACCGGCCCGAGACCCGATGGGGCTGACATGGCCAACGCCACCGACCACCTCTGGATGCACTTCACCCGGATGGCCAGCTACTCCGACGGCGAGGTGCCGACCATCGTGCGCGGCGAGGGCGCCTACGTCTGGGACTCCCGAGGCCGTCGCTACCTGGACGGACTCGCCGGTCTCTTCGTCGTCAACGCCGGCCACGGCCGCACCGAACTGGCCGAGGCGGCCGCCAAGCAGGCCGGCGAGCTGGCCTACTTCCCGCTCTGGTCGTACGCCCACCCGAAGGCCATCGAACTGGCCGAGAAGATCGCCTCGCTCGCCCCCGGCGACCTGAACCGGATCTTCTTCACCACCGGCGGCTCGGAGGCCGTCGAGGCGGCCTGGAAGCTGGCCCGGGCCTACTTCAAGCGCACCGGCCAGCCGAACAAGCACAAGGTGGTCAGCCGCTACATCGCGTACCACGGCACCTCGATGGGCGCGCTGTCGATCACCGGCCTGCCCGGCATCAAGAGCGACTTCGAGCCGCTGGTGCCCGGCGGCATCAAGGTGCCGAACACCAACTTCTACCGCGCCCCCGAGCACGGCGACTCCCCCGAGGCGTTCGGCCGCTGGGCCGCCGAGGAGATCGGCCGGGCCATCGAGCGGGAGGGGCCGGACACCGTCGCCGCGGTCTTCCTGGAGCCGGTGCAGAACTCCGGCGGCTGCTTCCCGCCCCCGCCCGGCTACTTCGAGCGGGTCCGCGAGATCTGCGACGCGTACGACGTGCTGCTCGTGAGTGACGAGGTGATCTGCTCCTGGGGCCGGCTGGGTGAGTACTTCGGCGCCACCCGGTACGGCTACCAGCCGGACATCATCACCACCGCCAAGGGCCTCACCTCCGGCTACGCCCCGCTCGGCGCGATGATCGCCAGCGAGCGGCTGATGGAGCCGTTCCTCACCGAGACCGGCATGTTCGCCCACGGGGTGACCTTCGGCGGCCACCCGGTCTCCTGCGCGGTGGCCCTGGCCAACTTGGAGGTCTTCGCCCGCGAGGACCTGGTCGGGCACGTCCGGGCCAACGAGGACGCCTTCCGGTCCACCCTGGAGAAGCTGAACGACCTGCCGATCGTCGGCGACGTCCGGGGCGACGGCTACTTCTACGGCATCGAACTGGTGAAGGACAAGGCGACCAGGGCGACCTTCGACGAGGCCGAGTCGGAGCGGCTGCTGCGCGGCTTCCTCTCCACCGCGCTGTTCCAGGCCGGCCTCTACTGCCGCGCCGACGACCGGGGCGACCCGGTGGTGCAGCTCGCCCCGCCGCTGATCGCCGAGCAGCAGCAGTTCGACGAGATCGAGCAGATCCTGCGGGCCGTGCTGACCGAGGCATGGGCCCGGCTCTGACCGGCGGACCAGGCTCGGGCGGGGTCGGCTCCCGGGACACCGGGGACCGGCCCCGCACCGTCGCGCACCCGGTCGAAGAGCGGGCCGACGGCCCCGGGGGCGTCGGTGGCACACCCCGCACCCGGGTCCGGCGGTTGCCCGACCTCGCGGTCCACGACCGCGCCGTGCTGCACGCCGTGCTCGACGCCGGCCGGGTCGGCCACCTGGCCATCGTCGACGGCGACCAGCCGTACGCGCTGCCGGTGGCGTACGCCCGCGACGGTGACCGGGTGCTGGTGCACGGCTCCACCGGCAGCCGGCTCTTCCGGCACCTGGCCGCCGGGGCCCCGGCCTGCCTGACCGTCACCCTGCTCGACGGCCTGGTGCTGGCCCGCAGCGCCTTCGAGTCCTCGATGAACTACCGCTGCGCGATGGTGCTCGGCGCGCTGACCGCGCTGGACGGCGTGGAGAAGCTGGCCGCGCTGGAACGTCTCTCCGCGCACCTGCTGCCCGGCCGGTGGGCGGTGATCCGGCCACCCTCGGCGAAGGAACTGGCCGCCACCCTGGTGCTCGCGTTGCCGCTGGACGAGTGCTCGGTGAAGGTCAGCGCGGGCCCGCCCGACGACCTCGAGGACGACCTCGACCGCCCGGTCTGGGCCGGCGTGGTGCCGGTCGTCGAGGCGTACGGCATTCCGCAGCCCGATCCGCGGCTGCGCCACGACCTGCCCCCACCGGAGTGGTGATGCGCTACCAGGAGCTGTCGTACTGGCTGTCCAGCGTGGACGGGCCGCTGACCCCGCGCCCCGCGCTGCCCGGCGACGCCGACGCGGACGTGGTGATCGTCGGAGCCGGCTACACCGGGCTGTGGACGGCGTACTACCTGGCGGCGACCGACCCGACGCTGCGGGTCACCGTGCTGGAGTCCGAGATCGCCGGGTACGGCGCCTCCGGACGCAACGGCGGCTGGTGCTCCGCGCTCTTCCCCACCTCGCTGCCCGCGCTGGCCCGGCGGCACGGGCGGGACCGGGCTCTGGCCATGCAGCGGGCCATGCAGGAGAGCGTCCGCGAGGTCGGCCGGGTGGTCGCCGCCGAGGGCATCGACTGCGACTGGCGGCCCGCCGGGACGGTGGTGCTGGCCCGCTCCGGCGCCCAACTCGGCCGCGCCCGGGCCGCGGTGGAGGAGGCCCGGGAGTACGGCCTCTCCGACGAGGACCTGGTGCTCCTCGACGCCGACCAGGCCGCCGCGCGCTGCGCCGCCGACGGGGTGCTCGGTGGGACGTACACCCCGCACTGCGCCGCCGTGCATCCGGCCCGGCTGGTCCGGGGGCTGGCCCGGGCGGTCGAACGCCGCGGGGTGACCATCTACGAGCGGACGCCGGTGACGGCGATCCGGCCCGGGGCGGCGGTGACCCCCGCCGGGGTGGTCCGGGCGCCGGTGGTGGTCCGCGCCACCGAGGGCTTCACGCCCGGCCTGCCGAGGCAGCGCCGGACCGTCGCGCCGGTCTACTCGCTGATGGTCGCCACCGAGCCGCTGCCGGCTTCGACGTGGGCGGAAATCGGGCTGGCCGACCGGGAGACCTTCTCCGACTACCGGCACGTCATCATCTACGGCCAGCGCACCGCCGACGGTCGACTGGCCTTCGGCGGGCGGGGCGCCCCGTACCACTTCGGGTCGCGGACGGCGCCCGGTTACGACCGGGAGCCGCGGGTCTTCGCCGCCCTGCGTCGGGTGCTCGGCGAACTCTTCCCCGTGCTCGGGCCGGAGGTCCCGGTGACGCACACCTGGGGCGGGCCGCTCGGCGTGGCCCGGGACTGGGCCGCCTCGGTGGGCCTGGACCGGGCGTCCGGGCTGGCCTGGGCCGGCGGGTACGTCGGCGACGGTGTCGGCACCAGCAACCTCGCGGGTCGCACCCTGGCTGACCTGATCCGGGGGCAGCGGACCGAGCTCACGGCCCTGCCGTGGGTCAACCACCGCTCCCCGAGGTGGGAACCCGAGCCCCTGCGCTGGCTGGCCGTCAACGCCGGCCTCCGGCTGATGTTCTCCGCCGACGAGGCCGAACAGCGCACCAACCGGCCCGCCCGCCGCGCCGCCGCCTTCTCCCGCCTCCTCGGCCACTGACCCACTCCCCCCAGCGCTCCCAGCGCTCCCCGCTGCCAGCCCGCCGATCATGAGGTTGGCGGGTGAATCGGAGATCAACTGACCCGCCAACCTCATGATCGACGAGGAGAGCGGGGGCGCGACGCCGGCGGGCGCGCGGGGGGGGTCAGTGGGTGGGGGGGATTACGCGGAGGTGGCCGCGGCGGCCGGTTTGCTGGGCCTGGTGGAGGTCGTGGTCGTCCTCGGGGGGACGGGGTGGCGCGGGGCGGGCGGCCTCGCGGACGGCCTCGGCCAGGGCGACCAGGTCGTCGGTGGTGGGCGGCGGGGGCTCGAACTCGCCCTCGTGCCGGACCACGTCCCAGCCGCGCGGGGCGGTCAGGCTGCGGGCGTGCGGCTCACAGAGGTCGTACGTGTGCGGCTCGGCGAAGGCCGCCAGCGGGCCCACCACGGCTGTCGACTCGTTGTAGACATAGGTCAATGTGGCGACCGCTTGCCGGGGGCAGCCGTTACGGGAGCAGCGCCGTGGTGACCTCACGGCGGCAGGGTATCCCCATTACCGGGTCCGGCGCACCGCTTCGCGTTGCGACACGCCCGTCACGGTGATCACAATTCCTCCGATCGGATCACCGGCACGCCGCACCAGCGGCGCAGCGGCGGGCGGGCCGGTGGCGGGGGCTACCCTCTTCCTCATGACGAGCCCGGAACACCGCCGCCCCGGCTCCGGCCGGCGCACCCACCGCGACCGCCACGGTCGAGGGCTGCGCGGGCGGCTGGTGCCGGCCACCGTGCCGCTGGCCCGGACGAAGGCGGAGGTATTCGACGACCTGGTGCTGGACACGGTGGAGACGCTGGAACGCCGCTTCGCCAAGGAGCTGGCCGGCGTCGAGTTCGCGGTCGAGGACGTCCCGCCGGACCTGAACGTCTACGACTCCGACGTGCTGGAGGACGGCGAGGTGCCGCTCGCCCGGCTGTTGCCGGGCCGACCCGGCCGGCAGGAGGTGCCGCCGCGGATCGTCCTCTACCGGCGGCCGCTGGAGTTCCGGGCGATGGACCGCGAGGACCTCGCCGACCTGGTGCACGACGTGATCATCGAGCAGGTGGCGAACCTGCTCGGGGTCGACCCCGACGAGCTGGCCTGAGGGGCGCATCCCCCCACGCGTGGCGCCGGGTCCGCCGGCCTCCGCGACCCCCGTCGCGTCGCCGGCGCCCGTCACCGACACCCGACCGGCGCCCGCCGGTCGCGCGGTCGTCCCGAGCCGGGCGGCCCCCACCGCCCTGGCCCGGCACCGTCTCAGGCGGCGACCCGCCGCTTGAGCTTGCGCCGCTCCCGCTCGGAGAGCCCACCCCAGATCCCGAACCGCTCGTCGTGGCCGAGAGCGTATTCCAGGCACTCCGTCTTCACTTCGCACCGCGAGCAGATGCGCTTCGCCTCGCGGGTCGAGCCGCCCTTCTCAGGAAAGAACGCCTCCGGGTCGGTCTGCGAGCACAGCGCCCGCTCCTGCCACTCCGGCGCGTTTCCGAGCAGGTCGGCCACCTCGAGCTGGCCGTCCATCAGATGCCTCCTTGTCGCGCACCGGCGTCATCGCCGCTGCAACCCCCCACGCGAAAGGCGTGCTTGTCCGTCCGGTCACATTTTGTTGTGTTCCGCGCGAACAACCCCATTCAAATTACACGCGTGTAATGCGTGCGCCGTCAAGCCGAACTTGATAATGGAGTCGCCCTCCCGACACGTCCCGGACGACCGACCGAGCCGCCCGAGCCTCGCAACCTGCCCTATCGATTCAGACCCCGGACGAGTAACGCCCTCACCGGCGAGTTGCCCGGCTTTTCTGCCGTGGCGTGCCCGGCGACGACGACGCCGGAGACCCCCGGTGGAGGTTCCGGCGGGCCGTACCCGGGCGGCCGGCGCGGCAGCGTCCAAGATCAGCATTGTGGTGGGGCAAAGGTTAACCCGAGTCCGCGCCGACCGCCCGTCGAGCGGGACAGCACCGGCAGCGCCCCGTCCACGTGATGGGACGGGGCGCGGCGGCCGGAGGGCGTCGGAGGATCAGCCCGCCCCCGGCGGAGAGCTGGTCGGCCAGACGAATTCGGCGATCGACCCACCGGTGACGGAGATCGCTCCGGCCGGTGTCCGGTCGTCCCACCAGACGGTATACAGGCCGGCCTCGAGATCCGGGTAGACGGCACTGTGGAACACCCCGTCGCGGACCTGCCGCTCCCGCACCGCGGAGTGCGTCCGCCGCTCCTCGTCGTCCCGGCTGATCTCGATCTCCCGGCCGTGCAGGTCCCGTCCGGTGTAGATGATCAGGGCACCGCAGTTCCCGCCGAGATTCAGCATCACGCTGCCGCTGCCCGTCGGACCGTAGCTGTGTTGGTGCTCGTGCACGACCCGCTCCTCAGGACTTCGCCGCCGGCGGGTTGTTGAACCCGTCGTACGGGGTGCCCAGGAACGGGAAGTCGCCCAGGAACGGGGCCGTCACGTCGGCGGCGCTCAGCCCCGGGGTGACCGCCGCCGCCGCGGCGTCCGGCTTGAACGCCTTGTCCACCAGCGGCACTGTGACGCCGGCGATCGCCCGCAGCGCGATGCTCACCACGTCGTCACCGACCCGGCGGCCGTTCGGGAAGCCGGCCAGGTCGCCGCCGAGCACACCGAACCGGTCCGGCTTGCGGTTCGGCTTGATCGCCGTGTTCAGCCGCAGCATGTCGGCCTGGACGTCGCCGGCCACGTTGGTGAAGCCGTCGATCAGCCCGGCCGGGACGCCGGTCAACAGGATCGCCACCAGGTCCGCCCGCGGCTTCTTCGACTTGTTCAGCGCGTCGAGGCTGGGGAAGACGCCCGGGTAGAGCGCGGGCAGCAGCGCGGCCAGCTCCGGCTGTTCGACGAACCGGGCGAACCGCTTGTCCTCCGCGGGCGGCAAGGTGTTCCACAGGTCCTTCTTGGACATCGGCACGATGACCTCGTTGAACAGTGGATTGCCGAGGCGGGAGACCTGGGTGAACGGGCCGGCGGCGGTGTCCGCGGCCACCCGGTCGCCGAGCACCCGCACCTGCTGCCGGGCGGCGGACGTCCACACCCCGATCGTCGAGGCCCGGTCGGCGGCGCCGTACCGGGCGGCCTTGCGGCGGACCCGGCTCAGCGGCACCTGCACGGCGATGCTGTGCACGTTCATCCGGTCCACCGCGTTGACCGGCTCCCCCTCGGTCTTGAAGAGCTTCTTGCCGGCCACGTGCAACTGCTGGAACGGCCGCAGCGTACCGAGGTCGAAGATCGCGCCGAGGTCGACGAAGAAGCCGTCCGCGCGCTGCCCCGCGAAGACCTTCTCCCCCGTGGACAGGCGGAACGTGGCCTGCCGGACCAGGTCCTGGTATTTCGGGGTGGAGAGCGGACCGACGTTGCACGGCGGGCAGGGCAACTTGTGCGCGAGCACGTGCTCCTTGCCGTCGGCCACCCGGGTCAGCCGGTAGAACTGCCGCCGGTTCCAGTTCTTGCTGTCCAGCGACTCGATCGGCCCGGTGTTGTAGAGGAAACTGTTCGGATTGGTGATCTCGGTGCGGAATTCGAACCGGTACGTCACATCGGGATAGCCGTCGCCATCGTTGTCGATATGAATCTCGTACCGCACGTCGTCACCGAACTCGAAGAAGTTCGGACCGCCGGAGGGGAGCTGCAACGGCACGTAGTTGGCGATCAACGTGACCGTGTCCGGATGATCGGGACTGACGAACGCGTACAGGTCGGAGCTGTCGGCGACCGGATCCTTGGCTATCTCCGGGGCTTCACGGTGGGAGGACATGGCGGACCACACCTTTGCGTCTGGGAAGCGGTAGTCGAGTGGGATCACCGGCGCCGAGAGCCTGCGCCGGGAGAGGTCACGCCGCCGGGCGGCGCGGGGCGGGTCAGCGTCGGGCAGCGCGCCGCAACCGGTCCGCCAGGGCGCGGTCGCGTACCTCGATCCGGGTCGTGCCGACGAAGACGTCCATGGTCCCGGAGGCGGCGTCGCGGAGGTGGACCACGATCGCGTCGTCCCGGCGCCCTGCGGACGGGGTGTTCTGTGCGGCCGACAGGCCCGGCACGGTGAGGGCGGCGGCGCCCAGGGTGGCGCTCGCCGCGGCGGTCAACGTCTGCCGGCGGGTCAGTCGCGGCCAGGGCCGCTTCCGCTGATCACTGGTCATGGGCAACCTTTCCGGGCCGGCGCGTCAGCGCCCGCGGTGGCCGGGAGCCCCGGACGCTCCGCCGAGGCGGACGCCGCCGGGCACCCCCGGTAGGGGCTGCCGGCGACGGTCCTCGCCGAAACCGCCGCCGGCAGCCAGTGGTACGGCCGGCGACGGGGAAAGGTTCGACGCTAAGCGCGGACGTGACCGTACGCGGTCGTCCGCTTGCGGGCCGGTCGTCCCGCCGCCGCCGCGATCGCCCGCAACTCCTCCTCGGTACGCGCCGATCCGTTGCCCGAGCCCGCCATCCGGGAGATGGTCTCCTCCATCAGCGTGCCGCCCAGGTCGTTGCAGCCGCCCTGGAGCATCGCCACCGTGCCGGAGTCGCCCAGCTTCACCCAGGAGCACTGGATGTTGCCGATCCGGCCGTGCAGCAGCAGCCGGGCCATCGCGTGCACCACGCGGTTCTCCCGCCAGGTCGGGCCGGGCCGGGCGATGCCGGCCAGGTAGATCGGCGCGTTGGTGTGCACGAACGGCAAGGCGACGAACTCAGTGAAGCCCCCGGTGCGGTCCTGCACCCCGGCCAGCACCCGGAAGTGGGCCAGCCACTGGCCCGGGTGGTCGACGTGGCCGTACATCATCGTGGAGCTGGACCGGATGCCCAGCTCGTGGGCCGTGCTCACCACCTCGACCCAGGCGGCGGCCGGCAGCTTGCCCTTGGTGAGGACCCAGCGCACCTCGTCGTCGAGGATCTCCGCGGCGGTGCCCGGGATGGTGTCCAGCCCGGCCTCGCGGAGCTGGACCAGCCACTCCTTCACCGGCACGCCGGCCTTCGCCGCGGCGGTGACGATCTCCATCGGGGAAAAGGCGTGCACGTGCATCCCCGGCACCCGCGCCTTGATCGCCCGGACCAGGTCGGCGTAGCCGGTGACCGGCAGCTTCGGGTCGATCCCACCCTGCAGGCAGACCTCGCTGGCGCCGGCGGCCCACGCCTCCTCGGCCCGGTCGGCGACCTGCTCCAGGGACAGCCGGAACGCGTCCGCGTCGCTCTCCCGCTGGGCGAAGGCGCAGAACCGGCAACCGACGTAGCAGACGTTGCTGAAGTTGATGTTGCGGTTCACCACGTAGGTGACGTCGTCGCCGACCACGTCCCGGCGCACCTCGTCGGCGCGCCGGCAGAGCTCGTCCAGCGCTGGGCCGGCGGCGGCGAAGAGCGCCAGCGCCGCGTCCGCGTGCCGCGGCTCCAGCAGCGCCGCCGGGTCGTCCGCGGCCAACCGGAGCCCGGTACGCAGGGCGTGGTCGTCCGCGCCGCTGGTCGTCCCGACCCCGCTCCCGGTGGCGGCCCGGACGGCGCCGGCCAGGCTGGCGTCGGCCTTGCCGGCCACCTCCGACCAGTCACCGTAGACGCTGTCGAAGTCGCCGCGCCGGTCGTCGGTGCGCCCGGCGGTGTCGATGGTCACGTGCAGGTCGGTCCGGCCGCCGAACACCTCCTCCGGCTCCTGCCACGGACGGCCGACCGGGCCGGCCGACTCGACCGCGAGGCCGGTCGCCGGATCCGCCAGCGCGGTCACGTGCGGCAGCAGGCGTGGATCCAGCCAGGGGTCGCCGGCCCGGACGTACTCGGGGTAGATGGTGAGCCGTTCCCGCAGGGCGAAGCCGGCCGTGGCGGTGTGCCGGGCCAGCTCGTCGAGCTGCGGCCACGGGCGCTCCGGGTTGACGTGGTCCGGGGTCACCGGGGACACCCCGCCCCAGTCGTCGATGCCGGCGCGCAGGAGGAGGTCGTACTCGCCCTCGATCAGGTTCGGTGGGGCCTGGATCCGGGCCCGCGGGCCGAGCAGCACCCGGGCCACTGCGACCGTGGCGGCCAGGTCGTGCAGCTCGGCGTCGGGCATGCCGCGCATCGCGGTGTCCGGCTTGGCGCGGAAGTTCTGCACGATCACCTCCTGGAGGTGTCCGTACTCCCGCTGCGCGCGGCGGATCGCGAAGAGCGCGTCGACCCGCTCGGCGAGGGTCTCCCCGATACCGATGAGGATGCCGGTGGTGAACGGCACCCCCACCCGGCCGGCGTCGTCGAGCACCCGGAGCCGGACCGCCGGCTCCTTGTCGGGCGAGCCGAAGTGCGGGCCGCCCGGCTCCGACCAGAGCCGGGTGGCCGTGGTCTCCAGCATCATCCCCATGCTCGGCGCGACCGGCTTGAGCCGTTGCAGCTCCGACCAGGACAGGACGCCCGGGTTCAGGTGGGGCAGCAGCCCGGTCTCCTCCAGCACCGCCACCGCACAGGCCCGCAGGTAGTCCAGGGTGGAGTCGTAGCCGCGCTCGTCCAGCCACTGCCGCGCCGCCGGCCAGCGTTCCTCCGGGCGGTCGCCGAGGGTGAAGAGCGCCTCCTTGCAGCCCTGCGCCGCGCCCTCGCGGGCGATCGCCAGCACCTCGTCGCGGTCGAGGAAGGCGGCCGGCAGCCGGTGCGGCACGGTGGCGAAGGTGCAGTAGTGGCAGCGGTCCCGGCACAGCCGGGTCAGTGGGACGAAGACCTTCTTGGAGAAGGTGACCACACCGGGACGGCCGGCCTCGCGCAGCCCGGCGTCGCGGATGTCGCCGGCGATCCGGAGCAGCTCGTCCAGCGCGGCGCCCCGGGCGGTCAGCAGCGCCGTCGCCTCGTCGAGGTCCAGCGCCCGCCCGGTCGCGGCCCGGCGCAGCGCCCGCTGCACGCTCGCCGCGGTCGGGGCAGAGTCGGTGCGATCAACCATCCGCCCAGCCTATGCGCTGACCCCGACCGTCCCGACCGGACGCCGGGACCCGCCCGCCGAACGGCCGCGCCGGGGCCCGCCGCAACGAGAAGAGCGGCCTCCCGGCGGGACAGGCCACTCTTCTCGGCGGTGGTACGCGGGCGCGGCCGCCAGGCGCCGGCGGTGGGTCAGCGCGGCTGGTTGGGGTCGTCCCCGTGGAAACGCTGGGTGTGGTCGCCGTCGGGCCAGGTCGGCTGGCCGAACTCCGCGGACTGCCGCGGGATGGCCTGCGTCGGGTCGGCCGACGGCGGCTGGCCGAACGGCGGCGCGGAGTGCGGGACGCCGGCCGGCGGGGCCGGGTGCGGGGCGTTGCCGTACGGCGGGGCCGTGTTGAACGGCGGCGCCGACGGGTTCGGCTGCCCGAACTGGCCGGGCGGCGGGTAGCCGCCGGGCTGGTTCGCGGCCGGGTAGCCGGGCTGGTTCGCGGCCGGGTAGCCGGGCTGATTCGGGGCCGGGTAGCCGCCGGCCGGCGGGTAGCCCCCCTGGCCGGGGGCCGGGTAGCCGCCGGGCTGGCCGGGATGGGCGCCCGGCTGCGGCCAACCGGGCTGCGGCTGACCGTAGACGCCGGGCTGCGGCTTGGGCCGGGGCGTGTAGTACAGGGTGCGCCAGACCTTGAAGACGACGTACCCGGCGACGGCGAAGATCGCCAGCCAGGCGGCCCGGGTCAGCAGCCCGAGCAGGGCGTCGAGCACCTCCGCCTCGGCGAGCCGGCCGACGAGCCAGATCAGGAAGGTCAGCGCGCCGAAGAGCGCGCCGAGCGCGTACTCGCCGAGGGCGACCTGGGTGATCAGCTTGGCCTTGGGCAGCACCGGCCGGACGTGGGTGGCGAGCAGCACGGCCAGCACCGGCAGCACGGTCGACTCGACGCCGACGAAGACGAAGAAGGTGCTCCCCGCCCGGCCGCTGAAGGTGCTGTAGTCGTCCATCGGCACCAGCAGCCGGAAGAGGCCGACGACGAGGAGCACGGCGTTCGCGCCGAGCAGGACGAGCGCGGCCAGTTCGCGCAGTGGCTTGGTCAGCTGGCTGGCCTGCGGCGCGTCGGTGGACGCGGGCTCGGCGGGGCTGGTCACGAACTCCCCCTGGGGACGAAAACGGACAGTTGCCGCTGTGAGCCTAGTCTGCTCCGGGCACCGGCCGACCGACGGCGGCGCGTACGCAAGGATGGACGCCATGCGCATCGTGGTTCTGACCGGCGGGATCGGCGGCGCCCGGTTCCTGCTCGGCGTCCGGGCGTACGCCCGGGAGGTGGCGGCCGAGGTGACCGCCGTGGTCAACGTCGGCGACGATCTGCTGCTGCACGGGTTGAAGGTCTGCCCCGACCTGGACAGCGTGATGTACACGCTGGGCGGCGGCGCCGACCCGGAGCGCGGCTGGGGTCGGGTGGGCGAGACCTGGACGGTCAAGTCGGAGCTGGCCGCGTACGGCGCCGAGCCGACCTGGTTCGGCCTCGGCGACAAGGACATCGCGACGCACCTGGTGCGGACGACGATGCTCAACGCCGGGTACCCGCTCTCCGCGGTGACCCAGGCGTTGGCCACCCGGTGGGAACCGGGCCTGACCATGCTGCCGGCCACCGATGACCGCCTGGAGACCCACGTCGTCGTGAGCGGGCCGGACGGCGACGGCGACCAGGGGCAGCGGGCGATCCACTTCCAGGAGTGGTGGGTGCGGTACCGGGCGGACCTCCCGACGCACCGGTTCGTCTTCGTCGGCGCGGAGACGGCGAAGCCGGCTCCGGGGGTGCTGGAGGCGATCGGCTCGGCCGACGTGGTGCTGATCGCGCCGAGCAACCCGGTGGTGAGCATCGCGCCGATCCTGGCCGTGCCGGGGCTGCGGGAAGCGGTCACCGACGGGCCGGCGCCGGTGGTGGGCGTGTCGCCGGTCATCGGCGGGGCGCCGGTACGTGGCATGGCCGACCGCTGCCTGGCGGTGCTCGGGGTGGAGTGCAGCGCGGCCGGCGTGGGCGGCCTCTACGGCGGACGGTCGGCGGGCGGCCTGCTCGACGGTTGGCTGGTCGCACCGGAGGATGAGGGCGCGCTGGTGCCGGGGGTGACCGTCCGGACGGCGCCGCTGCGGATGACCGACGAGGCGGCGACCGTGGCGATGGTCCGCGCCGCATTGGAGCTGGTGTGAAGCTGGAGATCCTGCCGGTGCCGGGCATCGGCGACGTGACCGAGGGCGACGACCTGGCGGCGCTGATCGCCACCGCGGCGCCGTGGCTGCGCGACGGCGACGTGCTGGTGGTGACCAGCAAGATCGTGTCGAAGGCGGAGGGCCGGCTGGTCGACGTGCCGGCGGACGGCCCGGAGCGGCTCGCCGCCCGGGACGAGGTGCTCGAAGCCGAGACGGCCCGGGTGGTCGCCAGCCGGGGGGCGACCCGGATCGTGCAGACCCACCACGGCTTCGTGATGGCCTCCGCCGGAATCGACGCCTCGAACGTCGACAAGACCCGGCTGGTGCTGCTCCCGGAGGATCCGGACGCCTCGGCCCGGACGCTGCGCGCGGCGCTGCGGGACCGCTACGACCTCGACGTCGCGGTGATCATCAGCGACACGATGGGCCGGCCGTGGCGCAACGGGCTCACCGACGTGGCGCTGGGGGTGGCCGGGATGCCGGCCATCCGCGACCACCGGGGCGAGATCGACCCGTACGGCAACGAGCTGCAACTGACCGAGATCGCCGTGGTGGACGAGCTGGCCGGCGCCGGTGAGCTGATCAAGGGCAAGTGCGACCAGGTGCCGGTCGCGGTGGTCCGGGGCTACCCGGGCGTGGCCCGCGCCGACGACGGCGACGGCGCGCGGGCGCTGGTCCGGGACGCCGAACTCGACCTGTTCTCGCTGGGCACCGCCGAGGCGACGGCCGCCGGGCTGCGCGCCGCCGCCACCCTGGCCGACGGGCCCGGGTCGGCGCCGGCCGACCCGGCCGCGGTCGACCGGGCCGTCGCCGCGGTCGCCGACGTGGTCGCGCCCGGCACGGTCTTCACCCACGTCACCAACGCGGAGGTACGCGCCGGTCTGGTGGCCACCGTGCCGGGCTGGCCGGCGCAGGCCAGCGGGCTGGTCCTCGGGGCGCCGCCGACCCCGGTCGACCAGCCGGACCTGGTGCGTTTCGGCGCCGACCTGCAACGGCTGCGGACCGCGCTGGCCGCGGAGGGGATCCCCTCCGCGCTGCTGCCGCCGCCCGACGGCAGCACCGCCGGCGGCGCCCTGGCGCTCTGACCGCCGGCCCCGGGCGACGCCGGGACGTGGCTCAGGCGTCGAGCATCGCCCGGCCGAGCGGGGTCAGCGTGTGCAGCACGGTGTTGCGGTCCCGGTGGCTGACCAGCAGCCCGGCGTTGCGCAGCACGGCGGTGTGCTGGCTGGCCGCGGCCGGGGAGATGTGCAGCCGGCGGGCCACCTCACCGGTGGTGCAGCCGCCGTCGGTCGCCTCCAGCACGGCGGCGCGGGTCCGCCCGAGCAGGGCCGCCAGGGCCTGGCGGCTCCCCTCCTCCGGTGCCGGACCGGCGCCCCGGCCGGGCTCCGGGGCGAGCCCGCCGAGCCGGTCGACCGGGTAGACCAGCACCGGCGGCAGGGTCGGGTCGAGCAGCGCGACCGGGGTCCGGGCACAGAAGAAGGACGGGACCAGCAGCAGCCCGCGGCCGTTCAGGTGCAGCTCCCGGGTGTCCGGGTAGTCGAGCACCTCGAGCATTCCCGCCTCCCAGCGCATGCTCGGCCGGAGGCTGGCGAGCAGTCCCTCCACGCCGCCGTCGAGCAGGGCCCGGGCCCGCCGCGCCCGGTCGGCCTCCACCGCGGCCCGGATCCGGGACCAGTACGGCGCGATGGCCAGCTCCTGGTACCGCACCATCGAGTCGGTGAGGTGGCGCAGCACCTCGGGCTCGCCCCGGGCCAGCGCGGACGCCGAGGAGGGCAGCGGGGTCTCCCCGGCCAGCAGGGTCAAATCCCGGCGCAGCAGGTCGACCGGGGTTTCCCGGACCGCCTCCAGCCCCGCCTCCAAGCCCGCCCGGCTCTCGTACGGGGTGAGGAAGTCGGGAAAGTAGCCGCGGGGCGGGTTCAGCGCGAAGAGCAGGCGGAGACGGTCGGTGGCGCTGTCGGTACGCAGGGTCCGGGCCACGCTGCGCCGCCAGTTCGCCAGCAGCGGGTCCCGGCTGCGGCCCTGCAACAGGTGCAGGCTGAGGACCAGTTCCCAGACCGGGTCCGCGGTGGGGGCCACCCTCGTCCGCAGAATGTCCTCGCTCGTGAAAAAAATCTTCAGCATGGAGCGCTCCCGGGGGCGGGGCAGGGGGAATGCCCGCCGACCATGTGCACTGTACCCGCCGGCACTAATCTCCATCTTTAAGCGTGGGCTGAAAAACCTCGACGTGACCCGGCCCGGTTGGGCATGCTTCCCCTTGCCCCTCAGGACCGGGACATCACCGGCTCCGGGGGCGACCGGGGGCCGGGAAAGCGGCGACCGGGCGGCACCACGAGGGTCTGCGGGCCACGTTCCGCAGAGGTGTCACCCGGTCGTCCCCGAGGCTCGACCCGGGTGTCAGTCGCTCCAGAGCGCCACCCGATGGTCCTCGTCGGTGACGTACCAGCAGCGTCCCGCCAGCTCGGCCAAGCCCTCCACGTGGTGGAACGGCGCCAGGTCGGCGACCACCTTCCCGGCCACCCGCGCGTCCGGCGTGACGTCGAGCCGGAAGCGGACGTGCCGCGAGGTCACCGCGCCGCCCTGCGGATGGTCGTCGAGCAGCACCGAACCCTTGCCCAGCGCGTCGATCGACCCGATCACCGCCGCGTATCCGCCGTCGGCGGTGGGCGCGATCGCCCGGAAACCGGTCAGCGCCCCCGGCGGCGTCACCCCGGTCAGCGCGTACGCCCCCACGGCCTGGGGCCAGGCCGGGTCGGCGGCGAACATCCCCGCCACCCCGGCCAGCTCGACCAGGATCGGCTCGCCCTCGGCGGTCACCGGGAACCGGAGCCCGAGCAGCACCGTGCCGGTCGGCGTGAAGGCCGCCGCCTCGACGTTGAGCGGCAGGTCGTCCTCGGTGAGCCGGCTCACCCAGCTCTTCGCCCGGGCGGTGCCCCGGGCCAGGGTCTCCACGATGAACCGGTGCCGGACCCGGTCGCCCGGCGGCAGCGGGGTCAGCGGAGCCGCGGCGAGCGCGTCGTTGACCGCCCGGTGCAGCCGGAACCGGTTGCGCACCACGTGCACGGGCAGCGTCCCGGTGGCGGCGTCGTCCTCCCGGAACCGGGCCACGAACGCCCGCCGAGGCCGCAGCGGGCCGGCCTTCGAGCCGAAGTGCGAGCCGAACACGTACACCCCGCCGTCGTGGTGGGCGAGCGCCTCACCGTCCTCGGTCCGGCCGTTCTCCACGCCGGCGTCGGCGGCGACGTGCTGCGCCACCCACTCGCCGTCCTCGCGTTCGAGCAGCAGGGCCAGGCAGCGTTCCACCGGGCCCTCGTCCAGGACGGTCCAGAAGCCGCGCCGCGCGTGGTGCGCGCGCAGCACCGCCGGTGAGCGGACCGGCAGCAGGTCACTGGCCTCGTTGCCGGCCACGACGAACTCGACGAGTCGCAGGGCCACCCGGCCAGGGTACGGGGGCCGCGCTCGTAGAGTGTCGGGGTGCCCGACGCCGCGACCACCAGCCCCGCCGCCCCGCCGGCCGGCGCTCCCGAGACGGATCCGTCGCCCGCCGGCGTCCACGACGTCACCGCCCTGCACGCCGACGCGACCGCCGTGCTGACCGGCTGGACCCCGACCAGCCCGGCGGCCGCCGAGGCCCGGGACCGCACGCTGCGGCTGCTGACGGCCGGCCCGGTGGCGATGAGCCGGAGCCACCGCGCCGGGCACGTCACCGCCAGCGCGCTGGTGCTCGATCCCACCGGCGGGCGGGTGCTGCTCTGCCTGCACGGCAAGTTCCACAAGTGGGTGCAGCTCGGTGGGCACTGCGAGCCGGCCGACCGGACCCTCGCGGAGGCCGCGCTGCGCGAGGCGACCGAGGAGTCCGGGATCCCCGGCCTGGTGGTCGACCCGGTGCCGATCGACGTGGACATCCACCCGGTGGCCTGCCAGGGCGGCTCGCTGCACTACGACGTCCGGTTCGCGGTCTTCGCCCCGGCGGGCGCCACCGAGCGGGTCAGCGCGGAGTCCGAGGCGCTGGGCTGGTTCCCGCCGGACCGGCTCCCCGAGCCGCTGGCCGACGGCACCACCCAGCTCGTCGCCCCGGCCCTGGCCGCCCTGCGCCGCCGCACCGCTGAGCCGTCGGATCAGACGTAGCCCTCCTCGCCGCGCTCCTTCAGCTCGTCGACCAGCTTCTTGACGTCCTGGGCCCGGTCGCGGGGGCAGACCAGCACCGCGTCCGGGGTGTCCACCACGATCAGGTCGTGCAGGCCGAGGGCGGCCACCAGCCGACCCGACTGCGGCACCACCACCAGGTCGCGGCTGTCCCGCAGCAGCACGCCCGGCTTGCCCTCGATGCCGAGCACCACGTTGCCGTCCGGGTCGGCGGGCAGCACCTCACCGAGGGTGTGGAAGTCGCCGACGTCGTTCCAGCCGAAGTCGCCGGGGACGGTGGCCACCCGGCCGGCCGTCGCCGCGCCCTCCATCACCGCGTAGTCCACGGAGATCTTCGGCAGGGTCGGCCAGATGGTGCCGAGGATGTCGTCCTGCTCCGGGGTGCCCCAGGCGGCCGCGATCGCGGTGATCCCGGCGTGCAGCGCCGGCTGCTGCCGGGCCAGCTCGGCCAGGAAGACGTCCACCCGCCAGACGAACATGCTGGCGTTCCAGAGGTGCCGCCCGGAGCGGACGTACTCCTCGGCCACCTCGGCGGCCGGCTTCTCCTTGAACTCCACGACCGGACGCAGTGGACCGTCCCCGGTCGGGTCGCCCGTCTCCAGGTAGCCGTAGCCGGTCTCCGGCCGGGTCGGGGTGATGCCCACCGTCATCAGCAGCCCCCGCTCGGCGCCGCCGATCGCCTCGCGCACCGTCTCCGCCCACCGGGCCGGGTCGCCGATCAGGTGGTCGGCGGCGAACGAGCCCATCACCGCCTCCGGGTCGCGCAGCACGATCACCGCGGCGGCCAGCGCGATCGCCGCGCAGGAGTCGCGCGGCGAGGGCTCGACGAGGATGTTCTCCTCCGGCAGGCCGGCCAGTTGCCGCGCCACCGCCGCGACGTGCGCGGCACCGGTGACCACCAACGTGCGCTCGGGTGTGGCCAACGGGGCGAGCCGGTCCACCGTGGCCTGGAGCAGCGAGGCCGGGGTGCCGGTCAGCGGGTGGAGGAACTTGGGGTGGCCGGCACGGGACAGCGGCCACAACCTCGTGCCGCTGCCACCCGCCGGGATGACGGCGTAGAACATCAGCACATCATGCCCGAACCGCCATGCCGCGGACGCACCGTCGGGCGTACCGGCAGCCGACAATCAGGAACGGGCCCGGCTCCACGCCGCGATGTGCACCTCGGCGCTGGACTCCCAGGTGAACTCCTTGGCCCGGTCGAAACCGGCCTTGGCCAGGGAGAGCCGGCGGTGCTCGTCGTCCAGCAGGGCGGCCAGGTCGGTGGCGATCTGGGCCGAGTCCTCGCTGGTGTAGGCCACCGCGTCGCCGCCCACCTCGGGCAGGGAGAGCCGGGGCGTGGTCAGCACCGGCGCGGCGCAGGCCATCGCCTCCAGGATCGGCAGGCCGAAGCCCTCGCCGTACGACGGGTAGGCGGCGACCAGTGCGCCACCGAGGAAGCCGGGCAGGTCGGCGTAGCGCAGGTAGCCCGGGCGGAGCAGCCGCAGGTGCGACGGGACCTCGGCCACCGCGCGGTCGATGTCGTCGTCGTGCCCCTGGCCGCCGGCGATGACCAGGGCCGGCGGGTCGGTCCGGTCGGCCACCGCGCGGGCCCAGCCGCGGATCAGGTTGGGTACGTTCTTCCGCGGCTCCTTGGCCCCGAGGAACGCGATGTAGCTGCTGCTGCCCAGCCCCAGCCGCGCCCGGACCCGGGCCTTCTCCTCCTCGCTCGGGGCGTGGAAGGCCGCCTGGTCGACACCGTGGTACGCCACGTCGATCCGGGTCGGGTCGGCGTCGAGCAGCCGGATCAGCTCGTCCCGGGTGGCCTTGCTCGGCACGATCACCCGGTCGGCCCGGCGCAGCGACGTCTTGATCGCGCTGCGGAAGAACGTCCGGCGGGACTTGTCGTAATGCTCCGGCTCGGTGAAGAACGTCGCGTCGTGCACGGTGACCGTCACCGGGCAGCCGGCCCGCAGCGGGCAGGTGTAGAAGGGCGAGTGGAGCACCTCCGCGCCCACCTGCTGGGCGAGCAGCGGCAGGCCGGTCTGCTCCCAGGCGAGCCGGGCGGGACGGTGCGCGACCGCCGCCGGGGCGGGGATGACCTCCGCCCCGGGCAGCATCCGGGTGTAGCGCTCCAGGTCGGTGCGGAGGCTCACCACGGCAAGGTCCACGCCGGAGCCGCAGACCTTGCCGAGGGCGCCGAGCAGGCCATCGACGTATCTACCGACGCCGCCACGGTCGGCGGGGACACTCGTGGCGTCGATGAGCACGCGGGGCGGGCGACCGGCGGTCACGGGGCGACTCCTCAGGCTGGCGGGTCTGTGGTGAACAGCACTGTCGGCAAGCCTACGCCGGGGCGGGGCCCCGACGCTGACTGCGACCCGACGGTACGCCGACTTGTCATCGTCATCGAATACGGGCGCGGACCGCGTATCGTTCGCGCCGATGTCCGACAACATTGCCCGGGTCTTCGCCGTCGCGATCGCGACCGACCCGACCCGCCCCCTGCTGACCTGGTACGACGACGCGACCGGTGAGCGGACCGAGCTTTCCGGCGCGACGCTCGCGAACTGGGTGGCCAAGACGGCCAACCTGCTCGTCGACGAGGCGGCCGTCGCCCCCGGCGACACGGCCGGGGTGCTGCTGCCGCCGCACTGGCAGACCGCCGCGGTGCTGCTCGGCTGCTGGTCGGCGACGTTGACGGTGGTCGACAAGCCGGGCGACGTGGACGTGCTCTTCGCGGCGGCGGACCGGGCCGAGGAGGCGGCGGCCTGGTCAGCGGGCGAGCGGTACGCCCTCGCGCTCGCCCCGTTCGCCGCCCCGCTGCGTCAGGTGCCGCCCGGCTTCGCCGACTACGTCGTGGCGGTACGCGGCCACGGCGACCACTTCACCCCGTACCCCGGTGCCGGCGAGGCGGACCTGCTGGCCCGCGCGGAGGCCCGCGCCGCGGACCTGGGCATCGCCCCCGGCGACCGCCTGCTGATCGACGCGGCCGTCCACCCCGACCCGGTCGACTGGCTCCTCGCCCCGCTCACGGCCCGCGCCAGCATCGTCCTCTGCGGCAACCTCGACGCCACCCGCACCGACTCCCGCGCGACCACCGAAAGGGTCACCCACACCCTGACCTGACCACCCTCCCCCACCCCCAGCGCGCCGATCTTGCAGTTCGGGCCCCCACGATGGGCGTTGTGCCCCATTCGCCGGGGCGACAAGTGCCAAGATCGACGCGGGTGGGGGTGGGGGTCAGGCGCGGGTGGGGTTGTCGGTGGGGGTGCGGCGTTGGGCGAAGGCGGCGAAGGCCGTCAGGGATTCCGGGTTGGCCAGGGCGCCCTTGGCGGCCGCGGAGTCGACCGGGGTGCCGGTGAGGATCTTCTTGACCGGGACCTCCAGCTTCTTCGCCGAGAGGGTGCGCGGGACGGCGCGGACCTGGTGGATCTCGTCGGGGATGTGCCGGGGCGACAGGGCGGTACGCAGCTCGCGGCAGATCTTCTTCCGCAGCTCGTCGTCCAGTTCCAGGCCCTCGGCGAGCACCACGAAGAGCAGCAGCTCCCCCGCGCCGCCCTGGTCGTCCTCCAGGTGCACCACCACCGAGTCGACGACCTCGTCCAGCCCCTCCACCACGGAGTAGAACTCGGCGGTGCCCAGCCGGACGCCGCCCCGGTTCAGGGTGGCGTCGGAGCGGCCGGTGATGACGCAGCCGCCACGCTCGTTGATCGTGATCCAGTCCCCGTGCCGCCACACCCCGGGGTAGACCTCGAAGTACGCCTCGCGGTAGCGGACGCCGTCCGGGTCGTTCCAGAAGCCCACCGGCATGCTCGGCATCGGCGCGGTGATCACCAGCTCGCCCAGCTCCCCGATGACCGGGGTGCCGTCGGCCGAACGGGCCTCCACCTTCGCGCCCAACGCCCGGCAGGTGATCTCCCCGGCGTGCACCGGCAGCAGCGGCACGCCGCCGACGAAGCCGGTGCAGACGTCCGTGCCGCCGGAGAGGGACTGCAACTGCAGGCGGTCACCGACGTTCTCGTACACCCAGGTGAAGCCCTCGGCGGGCAGCGGCGCCCCGGTCGAGCCGACGCCGCGCAGCGCGGAGAGGTCGGCGATCTCCTTCGGCACCAGGTTGGCCTTGCGGCAGGCCAGCAGGAACGGCGCGGAGGTGCCGAAGTACGTGGTGCCGGTCTCCGCGGCCAGCCGCCACAGCGCGCCCAGGTCCGGGTGGCCCGGATTGCCGTCGAAGAGCACGATGGTGGCACCCACCGCCGGCCCGGAGACCAGGAAGTTCCACATCATCCAGCCGGTGGTGGTGAACCAGAAGAACCGGTCCGCCGGGCCCAGGTCGTGGTGCAGGGCGAGCATCTTCAGGTGCTCCAGCAGGATGCCCCCGTGGCCGTGCACGATCGGCTTGGGCAGCCCCGTGGTGCCGGAGGAGTAGAGCACGTACAGCGGGTGGTCGAACGGCACCGGGGCGAAGGCCAGCGGCTGGTCGGTCGGCGCGGCCAGTTCGGCCCAGGAGAGCGCGCCCTCCGGCGGCGCGCCGGCCGGGTCGAGGTACGCGATGCCCACGGTGTGCCGGAGCGACGGCAGCGCGGCCCGGATCGCGGCCACCTCACCGCGCCGGTCCACCGGCTTGTCGCCGTACCGGTAGCCGTCGACCGCGACCAGCACCTTGGGCTCGATCTGCTGCCAGCGGTCGGTGACGCTGCGGGTGCCGAACTCCGGCGCGCAGGACGAGAAGATCGCGCCGAGGCTGGCCGTGGCCAGCAGCAGCACGTACGTCTCGGGGATGTTCGGCGCGTACGCCGCGACCCGGTCGCCGGGGCCGACGCCGAGCCGGCGCAGCCCGGCGGCCACCCGGCGGACCTGCTCGCGCAGCTCCGCGGCGGTGAGGGTGACCGGCGGCCGGGTCTGCCCGTGCGCGATCACCACCGGGTCGTCGTCGCCCCGGCCGGGCATCCGCAGCACGTTCTCGGCGTAGTTGAGCGCGGCCCCGGGGAACCAGCGGGCGCCGGGCATCGCCGGGTCGGTCAGCGTCGCGGTCGGCGGGGTGTGCGCGACCACGTCGAAGTAGTCCCAGATCGACCGCCAGAACGCGTCGAGGTCGGTGACCGACCACTGCCAGAGCGCGTCGTAGCCGGCGAACTCCAGCCCCCGGTGCTCGGCCAGCCAGCGCAGGTAGTCACCGATCCGGGACCGCTCGCGCACGTCGGCCGGCGGCGTCCACAGCACGTCACCCACTGCTCCACCCTCCCTGCGGCCCGCACGACTCTGTGACATGGGCCGTGCCGCCATCTTGCCCTACCTCGCAGCGTCATTCTCCGCACCGGGTGCCGCCCAGGGGGCGTGGCCGGCCCACACGCCCCGCCCGGCGGGTATGTGGACCGGGCGTCAGCCGGCGCGGTGGGCCTGGATCGCCCGGCGCCTGGCCAGCCGGTGCGCCCGGCGGATCTCCGCCTCCCGGAACCGCCGCTCGTCCTCCGGGGTCTCCGGCAGGACCGGCCGGACCGGCCGCGGCGCGCCGCCCACGTCCACTCCCACGAAGACCAGGTACGCGGTGGCCACCCGGACGGGCTCGTCCTCGGCCGAGTCCCACCGCTCGGCGACCACCCGCACGCCCACCTCCATCGAGGTGTTGCCGGTCCAGTTCACCTGGGCGTGGGCGTGCACGAGGTCGCCCACCCGGACCGGCTCGGAGAAGACGATCTCGTCGATCGAGGCGGTGACCGCGGTGCCGCCGCTGTGCCGCGCCGCGGCCGCCCCGGCCACGTCGTCGACGAACTTCATCAGTACCCCACCGTGCACGGTCCCGTACAGGTTGACATCGACCGCGGTCATGATCCGGCTGAGCGTGACCCGGGAGTACGACGTCGGCTTGCCGGCCGGCCCGGTGGAGGGGTGATCTGTCATGCCGAAAACGGTACGGTGCGCGGATGCGACATCTCTGGAGCTTCCTCGCCGGGTTGGTGGTGGCGCCCGTCACCTGGGTGCTGATCACCCTCGGACAGGACGGATCGGGCAGCACCATCGACCGTTGGGTGGAGATCAAGGCCTCCTCCACGGCCAATCTGATCGAGCCGGCCGTCTACCTCGGTGTGGCCGGCATCCTGCTCGGCCTGCTCGGCACGCTGCGCTTCTCGCCGCTGGGTGCGCTCGTCGCCGGGCTGCTGCTGATCACCCCGTACGTCGGGATGTTCATCGCGCCGTTCACGGTCCGGGACTGGATCCCCGACGGCTGGAAGGCGCTCGGGGACCCGCTGCCGCTGCGCCAGCCGGTGGAGAACGGCACGCTGTTCCTGATCGGCGTGCTGCTGTTGATGGCGGCCTTCAGCGCGCAGCGTTGGCGGCGGTGGCCGGCGTCGCCGGCCGAGGCGGAGCTGACCTCGGCCGACAAGCCGGCCGAGAACACCTCCGCGCTCAGCGACTGGCCGCCGTCCGGCGCCCGGAACGAGCAGGACACCACCCCGCTCACCCTCGGCTATCCCGACCCGACCCCCACCGACCCGCTGCCCCGCCGGAACACCGGCGAGTCGCCGTGGTCCGCGCCGCCGCGCGCCGCCACGCGACCGGAGGGCACCACCGAGACCCGATGACCGTTGCGGGCGGGCCGGAGAACCCGGCCCGCCCGCCCGAACGGTCCGCCCGGTCAGCCCTTGAGCAGCTGGCGGGCCATGACGATGCGCTGGACCTGGTTGGTGCCCTCGTAGATCTGGGTGATCTTGGCGTCCCGCATCATCCGCTCGACCGGGTAGTCGCGGGTGTAGCCGTACCCGCCGAGCAGCTGCACCGCGTCGGTGGTGATCTCCATGGCGGCGTCCGAGGCGAAGCACTTCGCGGCCGCGCCGAAGTAGGTCAGGTCCGCGTCGCCACGCTCGGACTTGCCGGCCGCGGTGTAGGTGAGCTGCCGGGCCGCCTCCAGCTTCATGCCCATGTCGGCGAGCATGAACTGGATGCCCTGGAACTCGGCGACCGCCTTGCCGAACTGCTTGCGCTCGCTCACGTACCCCTTGGCGTAGTCCAGCGCGCCCTGGGCGATGCCGACCGCCTGGGCGGCGATGGTGACCCGGGTGTGGTCCAGGGTCTTCATCGCGGTGGCGAAGCCGGTGCCCTCGGCGCCGATCATCCGGTCCGCCGGGATCCGGACGTTGTCGAGGTAGACCTCGCGGGTCGGGGAGTCCTTGATGCCCAGCTTCTTCTCCGGCGCGCCGAAACTGACCCCGGCGTCGGACTTCTCCACCACGAAGGCGGAGATGCCCCGCGAGCGGGCTGTGGGATCGGTCACAGCGAACACGGTGTAGTACTCGGAGACGCCGGCGTTGGTGATCCACCGCTTCACGCCGTTGAGCACCCAGTGATCGCCGTCCCGCACGGCCCGGGTCGTCATGGAGGCGGCGTCGCTGCCCGCCTCCGGCTCCGAGAGGCAGTACGAGAACATCGCGTCCCCGGCGGCGACCGGGGTCAGGTACTTCCGCTTGAGCTCCTCCGAGCCGGCCAGGATCAGCGGCATGGTGCCCAGCTTGTTGACCGCGGGGATCAGTGAGGACGAGGCGCAGGCCCGCGCCACCTCCTCGATCACGATGGCCGTGGCCAGCGCGTCCGCGCCGGCGCCGCCGTACTCCACGGGGATGTGCGGGGCGTGGAAGTCGGCGGCCCGCAGGGCGTCGTACGACGCCTTCGGGAACTCGCCGGTCTCGTCCGCTTCAGCCGCATGCGGGGCCACCTTGGCCGCACAGACCTCACGGACCGCCTCCCGGATCGCCTCGTGCTCCTCCGGCAACCGGTAGACGTCGAACGACTGCTCTGCGGCCATGTTGGCCCCTCCCCTTCACCGCTATCATGCCCAGTCTGTAGCGCCTGAGAACCGCCGACCGCGCAGAGTGAAGGATAGCGACCGGCGTTCTGGTGCTCCTTGCCGCCGCGTAGGCTCTTGCGTGACAGGCGTCGACGTCGACCGGCGACCACAGAACGTCCCCCAACCGGTGCCCGGCCAGGCGCCGCAGCCGAACGCGACGCAAGGAAGCGCCGCCAGTGCGAGCGGAGAAGACAGGCGTGACGATCCCGTACCCGAACACCCAGCCGGTGCCGGCCATCGCCGCAGTGACCCCGCCCTCCGGCGCGGCCCGGCCCCGGGTGACCTTCCTCGGCACCGGTTACCTCGGCGCGACGTACGCCATCTGCTACGCGGAGCTCGGCTACGAGGTGCTCGGCTTCGACGTCGACGCCGACAAGATCGCCAAGCTGAACGCCGGCGAGGTGCCGATCCACGAGCCTGGCCTGGACGAGCTGCTGCGGCGCAACCTGGCCGCCGGCCGGCTGCGGTTCAGCACCGACATCGCCGAGACCGCCGAGTTCGGCGACGTGCACTTCATCTGCGTGGGCACCCCGCAGCGCGCCGACGGCATGGGCGCCGACCTGTCCTACGTCGAGGCGTCGGTGACCAGCCTGGCCCAGCACCTGACCCGCAAGGCGCTCATCGTCGGCAAGTCCACCGTCCCGGTCGGCACCGCCGAGTGGGTCGAGCAGCTGGTCGGCAAGCACACCCCCGCCGACCTCGGCGTCGAGGTGGCGTGGAGCCCCGAGTTCCTCCAGGAGGGCTTCGCCGTCGACGACGTGCTGCGCCCCAACCGGATCGTGGTCGGCGTCAAGAGCGAGTGGGCCAACGGCATGCTCTACGCCGCCCACAAGGGCGTCTTCGACCTGGCCGCCACCGAGGACCGGGAGGTCCCCCTGGTGGTCACCGACTTCGCCACCGCCGAGCTGGTCAAGGTCGCCGCGAACGCCTTCCTGGCCACCAAGATCTCGTTCATCAACGCGATGGCCGAGGTCTGCGAGGCCGCCGGCGGCGACGTCACCCAGCTGGCCCGCTCGATCGGGTACGACCCCCGGATCGGCAACCGCTTCCTCCAGGCCGGTCTCGGCTTCGGCGGGGCCTGCCTGCCCAAGGACATCCGCGCCTTCCAGGCCCGCGCCCAGGAGCTCGGCGCCGGCGAGGCGCTGCGATTCCTGCACGAGGTCGACCTGATCAACCTGCGCCGCCGGACCCGCGTGGTCCAGCTCGCCGCCGAGCTGCTCGGCCGCCGCTCCGGCCCGGCCGGTCCGGACCTCTCCGGCACCCGGATCGCCGTGCTCGGCGCCACCTTCAAGCCGAACACCGACGACGTCCGGGACGCCCCGGCGCTCGCGGTCGCCTCGCTGCTCGGCAAGGCCGGGGCCGACGTGCACGTCTTCGACCCGCAGGGCACCGAGAACGCCCGCCGGGCGGTGCCCGAGCTGACGTACGAGGAGACCATGACCGACGCCGTCAGCGGCGCGGACCTGGTCTGCGTGCTCACCGAGTGGGCCGAGTTCCGCAACGCTGACCCGGTCGCCCTGGGCGAACTGGTGCGGGGCCGGCGGGTGGTCGACGGGCGCAACTGCCTCGACTCCACACTGTGGACCCAGGCGGGTTGGGAGTACCGCGGCATGGGCCGCCCCTGACCCTCACCCGACGCGTACGGCCGGCCGTGGAACTGCTCCACGGCCGGCCGTTCCTTTTGTTGCCCCGAACGCATTTGTTGCCCCGAACGCGCCGCCAACGGTCGAAATCCGCGCCCGGTCAGGGCATGCTGCGACAGTGGAGGTCCACACCGCGGGCCGGCCGGACGGAGGGGTGTCGTGCAGACCTTCAGATGCGCCTCGTGCGGGCGGGAGATCAAGCCGGCCATCATCTGTCCGCACTGCGGCGCCGACCAGCCACAGTGGGCCGAGCACCTGGCGGAGATCGAGCGCTCGATCGCGGAGATGAAGGCGCGCGACGCCGAGATCGCCCGTGAACAACGGCAGATCGCCGCCAAGATGCAGGCCGCCCTCTTCCAGCGGGACATCCTCGCGCACGCCGGTGAGGAACGGATCAAGCAGGCGACCCGGCCCCGCCGGGTGCTGCGCCGCCGGCCGGGTCGCCGGCCGCCGACGGCCACCACCGGCGCGCCGCCCCGGGTGCCCCGGCAGGGCACCCCGCCACCCGGCCCGGACGACCTGCCGCCGTCGCCGCCCCTGTCCACCCCGCAGTGGCTGGACGTGGACGACCCGGAGCATCCGCCGGAGGCCTCCTCCCGGGAGGTGCAGAACATCCCGCTCGGGCTCGGCGCGCTGCTGCTCGGCGTGGCCGCGGTGGTCTTCGCCGCGGTCGCCACCAGCTCGATGGACGCGTTGGCCCGGCTGGGCGTGCTGGTGGTCGCGACAGTGCTGATGCTCCTCGCCCCGCCGGTGCTGGCCCGCCGCGGGCTCACCTCCACCGCCGAGACGATCGCCGCGGTCGGCCTGCTGCTGGTGCCGCTGGCCGGGTACGCCCTCTGGGCGGTCGACCGGATCGGCGGCGGCGCCTCGGGCGCGGTCTTCGCCGGGTCGATCTTCCTGATGACCACCCTGGTGGCCTTCGGGTACGCCCAGTGGACCGGGCTGCGCGCGCCGCGCTTCGCCACCGTGCTCGCCGCCCAGCCGGTGCTGCCGCTGCTGGCGTACGACCGGATCACCGGGCCGGCCGGCTGGGCGCTGGTGCTGACCGTGGTCGCGGTGGTCGACCTCGCGCTGGCCCGCTCGGCGGTGATCCTCGAGCGACCGGTCCGGCGTGACCTGCCCACCCCGCCGCCACCCCCGCCGCGGGCCGCCGAGGGGCGCCCGGAGACGGACCCGGAGGAGTCCGCCGAGGTGCTCGGCGCGGAGGCTGCCGCCCCGCCGACCGGCCCGGCCCGGCCGGTGCCCTGGCTGGGCGAGCTGACCTGGGTGCTGCACGGCGCGGCGGTCGCGGTCGCCCTGGCGTACGCGGTCACCGCGCTGCTGCGCGCCGACACGGTGCCGGTCGCCACCGGCGCGGGCGCGGTGCTGCTGCTCGCCGCGCTGGTGGGGCTGGCCGGCACGCTGGTGCTGCGTCGAGCGCCGCTGCCCGACGTCGGCGCCGGCATCGTCACCCTCGCCGTGATCGGCGCGCTGGGCCGGATCGCCTCGGTCGCCTTCCCCGGTCGGTCGCTGCTGCTCATCGCCGCGGTGATCACGGTCACCGGGCTGGCCGTACGGGCCGTACCGGAGGCGGCCCGGCGCGGGCCGCAGCTGGCCTCGGCCGTGGCCCTGACGGTCAGCGGGCTGGTGGTGGCCGGCGGCGCGCTGCGGGCCGGGCTGGCGCCGGTCCGGGCGGCGTTGCCCGCCTGGGCGGCGGACCTGGACCGGTGGCACGCCACGCTGGCGGCGGCGGTCGGCCCGACCGGGTGGCAGCTCGCCGCGAGCGCCTTCCTGCTGACGATCGCCGCGATGGTCGCCCTGCCCCCGGAGATCCGGCGCGAGTTCGCCGTGCTCGGGGCCGCGCTGACCGCGCTCGCCGTGCCGGCCTCCCTCGGGCTGGGCTGGACAATCGCCCCCTGGCCGATGCTGCTCACCGCGGTGGGCGTCGGTGTGCTGGGGCTGTCGGCGGACGGCAGACGTTCCGCCGTGGTGCACTCGGTCGCCGCGACCGGGTTGGGCCTGGCCGGTGCCGGCGCGGCGCTCTCCCGCCCGGCGCTGACCGCCGCCGCGCTGACCACCCTGTTCCTGGCCGGCGCGCTGGTCTCGCTCGCGCCCCGGATCAGGATCGCCCCGGCCGCGGCGGACACGGTCTCCGGCTGGGCCGCCGGCGGGGCGGCGTTCGCACTGCCGGGGGCGGTGGCCGCGTTCGTCGCCGCCACGGTGCCCACCGACCCGACCCCCACCCCCGCGAGCCTGCGCGAGGTCACCGTCCCGGTGCTCGCGGCGAGCTTCCTCGGCGTCTGCGTCACCCTCGGCTACGCCTCGATCCGCCAGGTCGCGCAGCGGCACCTCAGCCTGCCGCACGCCGTGGGTACCGGCCTCGGTGCGCTGGCGGTCGCCGCGGCCGCGTTCGGGGCACCCGGCACGACCAGCGCCGACGCCTGGGTGGGCGCGCTGCTGATCGTCGCCGCGGTGCTGCTCTTCCTCGCCCCGTCCATCGACCGGGGGCGCCGCTCCGACCTCTCGTTGGACGGGTCCGACCTGGCCGCCGCCGGGACCACCGTGGCCCTGATCGCCACTCTGGCCCGGATCGCCGCCGTGCTCGCGCCCGGCGGGCAGCTCGTGGTGGCGGCCGCGCTCGTCCTGGTGGTCGCGGTGGCAGCGCGGGCGATGCCGGAGGAGTGGCGCCGGGGACCGATCCTCGGCATCACGGTCGGCGGCGCCCTGATCGGCCTGATCGCCGCCTGGACCGCGTTGCGCGGTGGGGTCGGCGTGCTGGCCACCCCGGGCCCGATCTGGGCCGGCGACCTGACCGGCTGGCCGGCCGCGCCGACCGGCGGGTCGACCTGGCAGGCTCCCGTCGCGCTGGCGATGCTGGCCGTCGCCGCCGGCATCCTGTTGCCGCCGCCGTGGAAGTACGACGTGGCGGGGGTGGCCGTCGTGCTGGCGACCATCGGCACCCCGGCCGCCTTCGACCTGCCCTGGTGGTCGCCGGTCCTGGTGGGCGCCGCGGTCGCCACGGTCTTCGGCATGGCGGCGGTCGCGGCGATCGACCCCCGCGCGGCGCTGTCCCGGGCCACGGTGGCCGGAGTGGTCGCCCTGCACGCGGCCGGCGCCGGGCTGGTCCGGCCGTGGACCACCGCGCTGGCGCTCGGCAGCATCGCGCTGATCGGCGTGGTGGTGGCCGCCCTGGCCCGGAGCCTCGCGCCGCCGCTGGTGGAGAACATCGAGACCGACGGGATGCCGCCGCACCTGGTACAGGTGGGCGGCGCGGCGGCCGGTGCCGCCCTGCTCGCGCTCCCCGGCGCGGTGGCGGCCCTGGCCGCCGAGTTCGAGCACTCCCCGCAGGTGGTGGTGACCGCCGCGCTGGCCGCGTCCAGCCTCGGCCTGGCGGCGGTGGCGGTGGTCCGCCGGCAGGTCCCGCAGTACCTGCCCTACGCGAGCGTGGCGGTGGTCGGCGGCGCGACCGTCAGCGCCCTGGCCGCGATCGTCACCCGCCTGCCCTCCGGGGTGTACGCGGCCGCTGCGGCGCTGCTCGGCGTGCTCGCCGAGCTGGTCCGGGCGGCCACCACCCCGCCGACCGGCTCGGCCCGGCCGGTACGCCGCTGGTCGGTGCTGCTGGACGGGGCGCTGCGCCGGCTGCCGGACGACCGGACGGAGCTGCGCTGGCGGGTCAGCCCGGCCGCCGGGGCGCTCGCGGCGGCGGTGCTGCCCACCACGCTGGCGCTGGTCACGCTCGCGCCGCCGCTGCTGGTCGCGCTGGTCGAGCCGCTCCGGTCGCTGTCCCGGATCTGGCAGGGACCGCCGCCGGAACTGCTCACCCCGCCGCCCGACGCGGTCGACCCGACGCACGTGCTGACCGCGCTGCTGCTCACGGTGACCGCCGCGTTGGCCGCCACCGGGTTCAGCGGCGGCCGGCGTTCCCGGGCCGTGCCGGTGGTGCTGCCCGGCGCCGCGGTCACCCTGCTGATCACCCCGGTGGCGCTCGGCCACGGCTGGCCGGAGAGCTCGCTCGCCGGGCTGGTGGTCTTCACCATCTCGATGCTCGGGCTGGCCCTGACCCCGCCGCCGCCGCTGGCCGAGCCGGCCCGGTCGCTTCGGGTGGCCCGGGTGCTGGTCTTCGCGATCGGGCTGGCCGCCGGGGGCGCCGGGCTGGCCGGCAGCCTCGCCACCCGGGAGCTGACCCTCTTCACCCTGGGCGGGGCGGTCGGCGTCGGCGTGGTCGCCGCGCTCTTCGGCACCACGCAGCGGGCGCGCATCCTCGGCTGGCTGTTCGCCTCGCTGATGGCGGAGTTGTTCGTGCTCACCCTCGGCCTGGTGGTGGGGCTGGCCGCCGTCTGGTCCGCGTTCGGGGTGCTGGCGGTGGGGGCGGCGCTGCAGGTCTTCGCCGCCACCCTGCCCCGGCTGCGCCGCCCGGAGGCGTACCGGGAGGCGGCCACCGTGGAGTGGAGCGGGTACGCGGCCGCCCTTATCGCGCTGGCGCTGGCCTTCGACTCCCCCCGGCACATCGCCGCGCTGCTGGTCGCCTGGGGCGCCGTCCTCGGGGTGGCCGCGAGCCGGCAGGGCCGGCGGCCGGTGGAGCGGCGGATCCTGTTCTGGGCGGTGGTGGCCTGCGAGATCAGCGCCTGGTGGATCCTGATGCGGGTGGCCGACGTGGCGCTGCCCGAGGCGTACACGCTGCCGTTCGCCGCGCTCGCCCTGCTGGTGGGGGTGCTGGAGCTGCGCCACCGGCCGGACCTGTCGAGCTGGCTCGCGTACGGGCCGGCGCTGGTGACCGCGTTCGTGCCGACCCTGGCCATCGTGCTGGCCACCGATTCCAGCATGCTGCGGCAGGTGCTGCTGCTGCTCGGCGCGGTCGCGGTGCTGATCTTCGGCTCGACCAGCCGGCAGCAGGCGCCGGTGATCGTGGGTGCCACGGTCACCGCGATCGCGGCGGTGCACGCGTTGTTCAGCCTCGGGCCGTGGCTGGTGCTGATTCCGGTCGGCTTCGTGCTGCTGGTGCTCGGGGCGAGCAACGAGCGCCGCCGCCGCGCACAGGAACGCCTGCAGACCGCGTTGCGCGGCATGCGATGAAGCTCGTCTGTGCGGGGGCGGCGGATCCGGTCCGATTCGGCGGACGAACCGACCTGGGTTGATCGGGCCTTCCTCACTGTCCGCGTCGAGCCCGCCGGACGCAGAGTGTCGTCGTATCGCCTTTGCTCTGCTGCAGCCAACGCAACAGCAACGGACGGTGACAGCCGCGACCACGGCCTACCGCATGAGCGAAAGAGAAATGCCAGCTCAGCGCCGGTGTTGCGTGGAGTGAAGCAGAGCAAAGGCGGCGTGAGGACAATCGCCTCCCGACCCACGGATCACGCGGAGTGACCACACGACGGCTGGCGGATGGTGACGCTCGGTACATGGCCGCGAGCCCGGTGCGCAATGGCGGCGAACGCCGTCAGCATGGCGGCAGTCCGGCAGTCCGGCAGCCGGCGGACCGGCAAGTTGGATCAGCCGAGCGAGGCGCGGAGGGCCGCGTCCTTCTCGGCGACCAGTTCCTCCAGGCCCGTCTGGTACGCGGCCATCCGCTTCAGCAGCGCCGGGTCGGCGGCGGCGAGGATGCGCACGGCCAGCAGGCCGGCGTTACGGGCGTTGCCGATCGACACGGTGGCCACGGGCACGCCGGCCGGCATCTGCACGATGGACAGCAGTGAGTCCATCCCGTCGAGGTGCTTCAGCGGCACCGGCACACCGATCACCGGCAGCGGGGTGACCGAGGCGACCATCCCGGGCAGGGCGGCGGCGCCGCCGGCACCCGCGATGATCACCTTGAGGCCGCGGTCCGCGGCGTCCCGGCCGTACTCGATCATCTTGACCGGGGTGCGGTGGGCCGAGATCACGGCGACCTCGTACGGCACCTCGAACTCGTCCAGCGCCTCGGCGGCGGCCTTCATGGTCGGCCAGTCGGAGTCGCTGCCCATGATCAGGCCGACGGTGCTCACTCGTGCCCCTCCCGCAGCCAGCGGGCGGCCCGCGCGGCCCGCGCCCGTACGTCGTCCAGGTCGTCCCCGAGCACCGTGACGTGCCCGATCTTGCGGCCGGGGCGCACCTGCTTGCCGTACAGGTGCACCTTCGCGCCCGGCTCGGCGGCGAACAGGTGGTGCAGCCGCTCGTCGAGGGACATGCCGCCCGGCTCGCCGCCGAGCACGTTCGCCATCACCACCACCGGCGCGGTCAGCGAGGTGTCCCCCATCGGGTAGTCGAGCACCGCCCGCAGATGCTGTTCGAACTGAGAGGTCCGGGCGCCCTCGATGGTCCAGTGCCCCGAGTTGTGCGGACGCATCGCCAGCTCGTTGACCACCAGCCCGGTGGGGGTCTCGAAGAGCTCCACCGCGAGCAGGCCGACCACGCCGAGCGCGGTGGCCAGGTCGATGGCGAGCTGCTGGGCGGCGACGGCCAACTCCTCGGCCAGGTCCGGCGCGGGCGCCAGCACCTCCACGCAGATCCCGTCCCGCTGCACGGTCTCCACCACCGGGTACGCGGCCACCTGGCCGAACGGTGAGCGCGCGACCTGCACCGCCAACTCCCGGCGCAGGGCCACCCGCTCCTCGACGATCAGCGAGGTGCCCCCGGCCAGCAGGGTCGAGCCCAGATCGGCGGCCTGCGCCGCGTCGTCCACCAGCCAGACGCCACGCCCGTCGTAGCCGCCCCGGGCCGACTTCAGCACCACCGGCCAGCCGAACTCGTCACCGAACGCGGCCAGGTCGGCCGGCTCGGCGACCGGTCGCCAGGCCGGGTTCGGCGCGCCCAGCTCACCGAGGCGCTCGCGCATCACCCGCTTGTCCTGCGCGTGCAGCAGCGCGTCGGCCGGGGGGAAGAGCTTCACCCCCTCGTCGGCGAGGGCCCGGATGTGCTCGGTCGGCACGTGCTCGTGGTCGAAGGTGACCACGTCGCAGCCCTTGGCGAAGGTGCGCAACGCGGTCAGGTCGGTATGGTCGCCGTACTGGACGTCGGCCGCGACCAGCGCGGCGCCGTCGTCGGGGGCGAGCGCCAACACGCGCAGCGACTGGCCGAGGGCGATCGCGGCCTGGTGGGTCATCCGGGCCAGCTGGCCGCCGCCCACCATGCCGACAACAGGCAGTCCGGTACGGGAATCCATAGCGCCGCCAGCCTATCGGGGCGGGCGCCGGTCCCGGCCCGGAGGGCGGGATCAGCCCGCCGCGCTCACCACGACGCGGCGCGGGGTACGGGCCAGCTCCCGGGCGCTGCGCCGGGCGATCAGCACCGAGCCGACCGCCGTGGGCGCGGTCCAGGCGACCAGGTTGCCGTCGGTCAGCTGTACGGCGAAGCCGGTCACGAAGGCGATCACGGTGCTGCCCATCAGGTTCAGGTGCCACACCCGCCAGCCCCGGCCGCCGAGGCCCCCGGGTCGGCGGCGGGCGAACCAGAGCCCGCCGAGCAGCCAGCCCAGCGTCAGCACGCCGAGGATCGCCAGCCCCCAGAGACGGGCGGGGTCCAGGGCGAAGAGCCCCAGCGCGCTCAGGCTGAGCCCGACGGCGGCCACCGCGTAGATCCGGCCGAGCAGGGTGTGCCGGCCGCGGCGCTTGGGGGCGAGAAGAATCGGCAGCGCGAGCAGCAGGCCGGTGGTGCCGCTGGCCGCGTGGATGAGGACGAGAACGGTGTGCATGACGCCTCCCCGTGACCTCCCACTGTGGGAGGTCGATGCCTTGATCCTGCGACCTGACACAATGGGATGTCAAGCGAAAACGCGAAGGAGCGCCAGCCCATGCCAGACCGGCCGTTGAACGCCACCGCCGCCTCCCTGCTGGGCTTCCTGCACGACGGCCCGATGACCGGCTGGGACCTGGTGACGGTCGCCGAGCAGCGGATCGGCGCGTTCTGGTCACTCACCCAGAGCCAGGTCTACCGGGAGCTGAGCGCGATGGCCGCCGCGGGACTGGTCCGGGCCGGCGAGCGCGGCCGCCGCGACCGGCAGCCGTACGAGATCACCGAGGCCGGCCGCGCCGCCTTCGCCGAGTGGGCCGCCCGGCCGCCGGCCGAGGAGAGCATCCGGTTCCCCCTGCTGCTCACCGTGCTCTTCGGGCGGCACCTGCCGGCGGACCGGATGGCGGCGTTCCTGGCGCAGCACCGGGCCGCGCACGCCGAACGGCTGGCCGGCTACGAGCAGGTGGCCGCCGCGCTCCCCGAGGAGGCGGACGCCATCGACCCGTACTCGGTGGCCACCCTGCGCTTCGGTCTGGCGTACGAGCGGGCGGTGCTCGACTGGTTCGACGGGCTGCCGCCCGCGCTGCGCGACCCCGCAGCCGGGGCGGGGAGCACGCCCGGCACGGGAGGCCGCCCGACCGGCGACGCGGAGGACTGACGGAGACGCCGGGCTGGGATGATCAGCTCATGACGACCCGCGAGACACTGCGCGCGCTGCCGGTGCTGGCCCACCAGATGCCGTCCTTCGACCCGGCCGGCGCGCCGGCGGAGCCGATGACGCTCTTCGCCGACTGGCTCACCGAGGCCGTCGCCGCCGGTGTGGACGAGCCGCACGCGATGACCCTGTCGACCGTCGACGCCGACGGCGCGCCGGACGCTCGGGTGCTGATCCTCAAGGACCTCGACACGACCGGCTGGCACTTCGCCACCAGCGCGATCAGCGCCAAGGGTCGCCAGCTCGCCGGCGACCCCCGGGTCGCGCTCACCTTCCACTGGCGGGAGCAGGGCCGCCAGGTCCGGGTCCGCGGCGCCGCCCGGGCCGCCGACGCGACGGTCTCCCGGGGTGACTTCCTGGCCCGACCGGAGGGCTCCCGGATCGCCACCCTGGCCGGCCGGCAGAGCGCCGTCCTCGCCGACCGGGCCGAGCTGGACCGGGAGCTGGCCGACGTCCGCGCCCGGCTGGCCGCCGACCCCGATTTGGTCGCCGAGACGCACACCGTCTACGCCGTCGCGCCGACGAGGGTGGAGTTCTGGCAGGCCGACCGGGAACGCCGGCACGTCCGCCTGCGCTACCGCCGCACCGAGCGCGGGTGGGACCGCGAGCTGCTCTGGCCGTGACCGGCCGCCGGGTCAGCCCAACTGGGCGACCAGGTCGTCGACCGAGGTGACCGGCCGGTCGCAGACGAAACCCCGGCAGACGTACGCGGTGGAACGGCCGTCCAGCGCCGGCCGGTCGGCGAGCAGCGGCACGCCGGGCTGGTCGGTACGGCCCGCCACGGTCACCGCGCCGGGCGGGGCGTACCGGTGCGCCGCGCGGACCAGCGGGTCCTCGGCCGGATCGTCCGTGACCACCGCGATCTCGTACGGCCCGGAGAGCAGCGCCTCGCCGACGGTGGCGGCGTACCCGGTGAACCGCGCGTGCCGGCCGACGAGCGGCGCGACGGTCGACAGGGCGGTTTCGGCGGCCTCCCGGTACCGCACCTCCCCGCTCAGCGCCGCGTACGCCACCAGCGCCGCGACGATCGCCGACCGCCCGGACGGGGTGGCGTTGTCGGTCGGGTCCGCCGGCCGGGTGACCAGCCGCTCGGCGTCGTCGGCGGTGTCGAAGAACCCGCCGTCGGGCGCGGCGAACCGGGCCAGCGCGACGTCGAGAAGTTGACCGGCGAACTCCAGCCAGCGCCCCTCACCGCTGAGCTGGTGCATGGCGCAGAACGCCTCGGCCACACAGCCGTAGTCCTCCAGCACGCCGGCCGGCTCGCCGACCACCCCGTCCCGGGAGACCCGGCGCAGCCGCCCGTCCACGAGGTGCACCTTCGCCAGGTGCTCGGCGGTGTCCCGCAGCGCGCCGTCGGCGACGATGGCGACCCCGTCCATCAGGTTCGCGTCCTCGTCGTCGGGGGACGCGTAGACGGCGGCGACCTGAAGGAACTCGGCGATCGCGGTGATCGCCAGGCCGTTCCAGGCGGCCACCACCTTGTCGTCGCGGGCGGGCTGCGGGCGGGCGTCCCGGGCGGCCAGCAGCCGCCCGACCACCGCCTGCCAGCGCGCGCGCACCGCCGGGTCGGCGTCGTCGACGTCCCGGGCCAGCCGCAGCACGCTCATCCCGTGCTCAAAGGTGCCCTCCTCGGTGACCGCGAAGAGGTCGGCGGCCCACCGGCCGTCCGCCTCGCCGAGCACCTCGACGAGCTGTGCCGGCGTCCAGGCGTAGGTGAGCCCTTCGACGCCCTCGGTGTCCGCGTCCAGGGCGGAGGCGAAGCCCTCCCCCGGCTTGTGCAGCTCGTCGGCGAGGAACCGGGCGGTGTCCCGGGCCACCCGCCGGGCCAGCCGGTCGCCGGTGAGCCGCCAGAGCTGGGTGTAGACCCGCAGCAGCAGCGCGTTGTCGTAGAGCATCTTCTCGAAGTGCGGCACGGTCCAGTGCGCGTCCACTGAGTAGCGGGCGAAGCCGCCGGCCAGCTGGTCGTTGATGCCGCCGCGGGCCATCGCCTCGCAGGTGTGCCGGACGATCTCCAGGCTCTGCGCGGAACCGGTGCGCTGGTGGTGGCGGAGCAGGAAGAGCAGGTTCATGTGCGGCGGGAACTTCGGCGCCGCGCCGAAGCCGCCGTTCGTCCGGTCGTACTCCGTGGCGAGCTGCGCGGCGGCGGCGTCGAGCAGGTCGGCGGTGAGCGGCGCGGACGTCCCGCCGACGGCCTGGGCCCCGCCGATCGCCTCGACCACGGCGGCGCCCTGCCGGAGCACCGCCTCCCGCTGGTCGCGCCACGCCGTGCCCACCGACTCCAGCAGCCGGATGAAGTTCGCCCGCGGAAAGTAGGTGCCGCAGAAGAACGGGGTGCCGTCCGGGGTGGCGACGACGGTCATCGGCCAGCCGCCCTGGCCGGTCATCGCCTGGGTGGCGGTCATGTAGACGGCGTCGACGTCCGGCCGTTCCTCGCGGTCCACCTTGATGGCGACGAAGCCGTCGTTGACCAGCCGGCCGACGGCCTCGTTCTCGAACGACTCGTGCGCCATCACGTGGCACCAGTGGCAGGCGGCGTAGCCGACCGAGATGAGCACCGGCACGTCGCGCCGCTTCGCCTCGGCGAACGCCTCGTCGCACCACGGCCACCAGTCGACCGGGTTGTCGGCGTGCTGGAGCAGGTAGGGCGAGGTGGCGTTCGCGAGTCGGTTCACCCGACGACCATATCCAGCGCCGGGCCGACCTGTCGGAGGTCGCCCGCGATCGTCGCCGCGATGGGGCGCCCCGTTCCGCCAGGCCGGCCGGCCGGATACCGAGCGGCCTTCCAATATTCACATTCATTGATTTGAATCAGGCGCATGCCGGCCGGCCACCACCGCCGGTCCCCGGAGAAGGAGACGTCATGCGCAGACTCCCCGCCCTGCTCGGCCTCGCCGCCCTGGTCACCGCCACCCTCGCCCCCACGCCCGCGTCCGCCGCGGTCCCCGTGGACACCCGGGTCTCGGCGGCCACCACCGTCGGGACGCACAACGCGTACGAGCGCGGCACCTACACCTACCTGGCCCAGGCCCTCGACGCCCGGCCCGGGCTGATCGAGCTGGACGTCTGGCCGGACGTCATCGCCCGGCAGTGGCGGGTCAGCCACTCCAACCCGCTCGGCAACGACAACAACTGCGTCGCCGCCACCAGCGCCGCCCAGCTCTACACCGGCATCCGGAACAGGAATCTGGAGCACTGCCTCGACGACATCCGGCTCTGGCTGGCCGCGCACCCGGGGGCCGGTCCGCTGATCCTCAAGCTGGAGCTGAAGACGGGCTTCAGCGGCCGCACCGGTCAGGGGCCCGCCCAGCTCGACGCGGTGCTCGCGGCCCGGTTGGGCGCCGCGGTGTTCCGCCCGGCCGAGCTGCTCGCCGGCCACGCCTCCCTCGACGCCGCCGCCCGCGCCGACGCCTGGCCGACCCGGGGACAGCTCGCCGGCCGGGTGATCGTGGAGCTGATCCCGGGCACCGTCGAGGAGGACAATCCGACCGACACGCTCCGGACCGACGTCGAGTACGCCCGGTACCTGGCCGGCCTGTCGGCGGCCGGCACCCTGCCCAGGGCGCAGGCGTTCCCCGCCGTGCACAACGCGCAGACCGGCGACCCGCGCATCCGGTACGCCGAGACCGCCCTGCGCCCCTGGTTCGTGCTCTTCGACGGGGACGCGACGGCGTACGTCAGCGGCGGGATCGACACCGCCTGGTACGACACCAACCACTACCTGCTGGTGATGACCGACGCGCAGGACGTGCCGCCGGCGGTCGGCGCCGACCCGGACGCGGCGGCGGCCCGGGTGGCCGAGCTGGCTCGGGCCCACGCCAGCGTCGCCTCCGCCGACTGGTCGACGCTGCCGGGCGTGGTCGACGACGTGCTGCCGCGCGGCTGAGCCGCCGGGTTCCGCGCCGCCGGTCCACTCCGGCGGCGCGGGACGGCGCGGCGGCCGGACGTCCGGCCGCCGCGGGACGGTGCCCGGGGACTCAGGAGGCGCCGTCGGCGCGGAGCGGGAAGACGTTGCCGGGGGCGGCGTCGAGCAGCGACCCGAGGACCGCGCCGATCTTGTCGGCCGGCATCGGCTTGAAGAAGTGGTAGCCCTGGGCGGCGGTGCAACCCAGCTCGGCCAGGGCGTTCCGCTGCTCGGCGGTCTCCACCCCCTCGGCGACCACCCGCAGCCCCAGCTCGTGGGCGAGCCCCACGGTGGTCCGGACGATCGCCGCCGCCTCCGGCGAGTCGGCCATCCGGATCACGAACGAGCGGTCGACCTTCAGCTCGTCGACGGCGATCCGGGTGAGGAAGGTCAACGACGAGAAGCCGGTGCCGAAGTCGTCGACGGCGAGCTGCACCCCCATCGCGCGCAGCGTGGCGAGCACCTCGTCGATGATCTCCAGCTCGCTCATCACCACCGTCTCGGTGATCTCCAGGACCAGGCGGCGCGGCGGCACCTGGTGCCGGCGCAGCGCCTCGCCGATCTCCGCCGGCAGCCGGGGGTCGAGCAGGCTGCGCGCCGACAGGTTCACCGAGATCGGCACGTCCAGCCCCAGGCGGGCCCAGTCGGCGGCGACCGCGAGGGCCTTGTCCAGCACGTACCGGGTGAAGGCGCCGAGCTGTTCGCTGTTCTCCACCGGGCGGATGAAGTCGGCCGGGCCGAGCCAGCCGCGGCGCGGGTGCCGCCAGCGGATCAGCGCCTCCACGCCGGTCGGGGCGCCGGTGGCCAGGTCCACCGCCGGCTGCAACGCCAGCACCAGCTGGTCGTCGGCCGCCAGCGCCTCCCGCAGCTCCGCGAGCAGCGCCAGATGGTCGGTGCTCGCGGCGTCCCGGGAGCTGTCGTACGCGGCGACGCTGCCGCCGCCCTCCTTCGCCTGGTACATCGCGATGTCGGCCCGGCGCAGCAGCTCGGTCAGATCGGCAGCTCCCGCGTCGGCGACCACCACGCCCACCGAGACCTCGACGGACATCCGTACGCCCGCCACCTCGGTCGGCGCGGCGAGCCGCTCGGCGATCTCCCGGGCCTGCCGCAGCGCGTACGCCATCGGCGCGGGGCGGTCACCGACCACCGGAACCGCGGTCAGCAGCAGGGCGAACTCGTCTCCGCCGAGCCGGCCCAGCAGGTCACCGGGGCGGGCGAGGGCCGTCAGCCGGCTCGCGGTCAGCCGCAGCAGTTGGTCCCCGGCCGCGTGCCCGAGCGTGTCGTTGACCTCTTTGAACTGGTTGATGTCGAGCAGCAGCAACGCCACCGGGTGATCGTGGGCGAGCTTGCGCAACGCCTGGTCGCCCTGGTCGAGCATGGCGGCCCGGTTGACCAGCCCGGTGAGCTGGTCGTGCACCGCCTCGTACGAGGAGCGCGCGGTGACCAGCCGCAGCTCCCGGTGGGTGGCCGCGTCGTGCAGGGCGGCGGCCAGGGCGTCGCCGAAGGCCGCGACGGCGTCCCGTTCCCGAGCGCTGGGCGGGGCCGACCGAGCGAAGTGGACCCGCAGCTCACCCACCCCGACGCTGCCCACGGTCAGCGGTCGGACCAGCTCGTGCTCGGCCGGCTCGGTACGCACCGGCGCGTCCACCTCACGGTCGCGCAGCTGGCCGCCGAGGTCCGCCCGGTACCGCCACCACCGGCCGTCGCCCCGGGCCACGTCCACGTCGACGAGTTCCGCCCCGAACAGGGTGAGCGCGCCGGACACCGCGGCGGTCGCCACGCCCCGCTCGTCGAGCTGGTTGAGGGCGGCGGTGGCCTCCGCGAACGCCCGCCAGGTACGCCGCTCCTGGTCGGCCCGGAGCCGGTGGCGGTACGTCTGCTGGAGCAGCCAGAGCGGCGGCGGGAGCAGCAGCAACCAGCGGGCGTCGAGCTCCAGCAGGGTGACGATCACCAGGCCGACGGCCACGTTGCCGACGAACATCAGCAGTTTGCCGCGGAGCGCGGCGAGCAGCGGCGGTCCGACCGGGACGCCGTGCCGCAGCGCCAGGGTCGCCCCGCCGAGCCAGCCGGTGGTGAGCAGGTAGGTCACCGAGCCGGCGGTGAGCGCGAGGGCGAGCGCCGGGGTCGGCGCGGCGAGCAGGGGTCGGCCCAGCGCGCTGGTCACCGCGACGGCGAGCGCGGTGGCGGCGGTCAGCGACCCGGTGATCCGGACGAGTTCCAGCGCCGGCCGGCGGTCGGTGAGCAGGGACATGGCCGTCCAGGCCGTCCCGGTGCCGAGCAGCGCCGCCGCCGGCAGCCAGCCGGCCGGTACGAGGTAGAGGCACACGATGAGGGCCGCTTCGCCCCAGGTGATGCTCACCATCCCCGAGGCGGTCCGGAACTGGAGCCGGGCGAGCTGAGCCACGGCGAACACGGCGACGGCGATGCCGAAGCGGGCCGGGCCGGGCAGCGCGTCGTCCGGCGGGAGGGCCGCCGGGACGGTCAGGCCGACGACGGCGGCGACCAGGGCGGTGATCCCGACCGCGGCGGTCAGCAGGAGCACCCCGGTCGGCGTGCCGCGCAGGCCCAGCCGATCGGGGGGTTGGCCGTCCCGGCCGGAGGTCACGGACCCACCCCGTCCGCCGGCACGCCGGGGGTGCGGCGGGTGGCCGCTGCTTCGACGGTCATCGGCGCCCCCCTTCCGCGCACGGCTCGGGGACTTTTGGTCCCCCCGGCGGAAGGCTAAGCCAAAGCCGGTGGTCGCAACAGAGGGCGACGACCGGCTTCGACGTGAATCACGCCTGGACTACCCGTTCCGGCGCTGCTGGGAGCCGTTGGGAGCGTTCGTCGGTGATTCCTGCGCGACGGTCCCGTCTGTCGGATCGACGACTGTCCCGTCGGTGCGTTCGGGGTCCGCCGGACCGGCCTGCTGCGGGAAGCGGTCGGGCAGGCGACGCAGTCGGGCGTTCATGTTGCGGATCAGCAGGACGGTGGCGGTGGCCAGCAGCACGATGAGGAAGAGGCCCATCGGCCCGGCCAGACCACCCGTGCGGGTGTCACCGAAGTTGTTCTCCGCGAGCACCTGGGCAGTGGTCAGCATGGTGTTCCTCCGATGTGCGGCTCCCGTCCAGCGTAGCCCTCCGCCGGATCAGCGGGCATGGCACGTCTCGCGGACGCCGGCGAACAGGTCCGACTCGGGCAGCGGGCTGTCCACCAGCGAGCGGGCGAGCTGGTAGTCCTCGGTCGGCCAGGCGCGCCGCTGGAGGTCCATCGGGACGTGGAACCAGAAGCCGTCCGGGTCGATCTGGGTGGCGTGGGCCCGCAGGGCGTCGTCGCGGACGGGGAAGTATTCGGCGCACTCGACCCGGGTGGTGATCCGGGGGCCCTTGTCGGGGCGATCCTCCCAGCGCTTGAGCCACTCCTCGTACGGCGACTCCAGGCCCGCGGCGAGCATGCCCTCGTGCAGCGCCATGATCTTGCCCTTGGAGAACCCGATGTCGTAGTAGAGCTTCAGCGGCTGCCAGGGCTCGCCCAGCTCCGGGTAGCGCTCCGGGTCGCCGGCGGCCTCGAAGGCGGCGACCGTCACCTTGTGGGTCATGATGTGGTCCGGGTGGGGGTAGCCACCCTCCTCGTCGTACGTGGTGACGACGTGCGGTCGGAACTGCCGCATCAGGCGCACCAGCGGCGCCGCCGCGACCTCCACGTCCTGCAGGGCGAAGCACGCCTCGGGCAGCGGCGGCAGCGGGTCCCCCTCGGGCAGCCCGGAGTCGACGAACCCGAGCCAGGCCTGCTCGATGCCGAGGATGGCGCGGGCGGCGTCCATCTCGGCGCGCCGGATCTCGCCGATGTTGGCCCAGACGTCCGGTCGGTCCATCTTCGGGTTGAGCACGCTGCCGCGCTCACCGCCCGTGCAGGTCACGACCAGGACATCGACCCCTTCGGCGACGTATTTCGCCGTGGTCGCGGCGCCCTTGCTCGACTCGTCGTCGGGATGGGCGTGCACGGCCATGAGACGCAACTGCTCTGCCACCTTCGGCACTCCTCGTCTGTGCCCGTCGGGCGACCCGACCCCGGGTAACCCGGCTGACCTGCCGGAATCTCCCCCGCGCCCGGAAAATCACCCGTGCCGACCTGTCCGCGTCACCGCCGACCTGCCATCCTTGGGTCAGCGCCGGGCTGGGAAGATGGACTCTGCCATTCTTGCCGATGCCGCCGACAACAACGCCAGGAGATACCCGCCGGTGACCGAGACGCACGCCACAATCACGCCGGGCGCGCCGGTCTTCCCGCCCGGCCGGTACGGTCGCCGCCGCGAACCGGACCGCCGCCGACCCCGGCTGGCGGCGCTGCTGGCGGCCGTCCTGCTGGCGACCCTCGGCCTGATCGCGGCCAAGCTCTACCAGCAGTACGGCGATCCCAGGTACGACGCCCAGGTGATCACCTACACGGAGATCACCGACTCCCAGGTGGTGATCGACTTCCGGGTCACCGTGCCGGCGGGCGGCTCGACGACCTGCGTGCTCCGGGCCCGGGCCTCCGACGGCGCCGAGGTGGGGCACGAGGAGGTCACGGTGACCGCGCGGCCGGGGGAACGCCGGATCGACGCCCGGCACCGGCTGGCCACCAGCGCCCGGCCGTTCATCGGCGAGGTGGTGCGCTGCCGCCCGGCCGGCTGACCCGGACGCGGCGGCCCGAGCCCGCCGTCGCCGGCCTGGGCGTCGGCCCGCGACCACCGGCCCGCGCCGACCACCGGTCCCATCGCCGGCACCCCACGTGATCGGCGACACCCCGAGGTGTCCCGCACTGGTAACTTGGTAGTTCACCTGTCAGCCAGTCCGCACCAACCGAGGAGGACCGCCTGTGTCCACGAATGGCAACGAGGCGCCCGCCACCTGGCTGTCCCAGGACGCGTACGACCGCCTCCAGGCCGAGCTCGACGAGCACATCGCGAACCGGCCGGTGATCGCCGCCGAGATCAACGCGCGGCGCGAGGAGGGCGACCTCCGGGAGAACGGCGGCTACCATGCCGCCCGCGAGGAGCAGGGCAAGGCCGAGGGGCGCATCCGCTACCTCCAGGAGCTGCTGCGCACCGCCAAGGTGGGCGAGGCGCCGACCGCCGACGTGGTGTCGCCCGGCATGGTGGTGACGATCTACTTCGACGACGACCCCGAGGACACCGAGACGTTCCTGCTCGGCTCACGGGAGATCGCGTCCACCACCGACCTGACCGTCTACAGCCCGGAATCCGCGCTGGGCAAGGCCATCCTGGGCGGCCGCGAGGGCCAGACCTGCACCTACACGGCGCCCAGCGGCGCCGACATCAAGGTGACCGTGGTCAAGTTCGAGCCCTTCTCCGGCTGAGCCCCACACCCGGACCCGCGCCGGCAGGCCCGGGCCCGATCCCGACCGGGGCTGACAGGCCGCCGACTGCCGCACCGCCCCGGCCGTGCCACGGCCGGGGCGGTCGCATTTTCCGGCTACGGGCGGCGTCACGCCTCGGCGGCGAAGACCACCTGGTAGCCGCTGGCCCGCAGCGCGCTGATCAGCGTGTCCGAGTGCTCCACACCCCGGGTCTCCACCGACAGCGCCACCTCCACCTCGCCCAGGCGCAGGCGCGGGTTGGCCCGCTGGTGCTCCACGTCGACCACGTTGGCCCGGTGCTCGGCGATCTCACTGAGCAGCGAGGCGAGCTGGCCCGGCCGGTCCGAGCAGCGCACGGTGACCCGCAGATACCGGCCGGCCGCCGCGAGACCGTGCTCGATCACCCGCAGCAGCAGCAGCGGGTCGATGTTGCCGCCGGAGAGCACCGCCACCACCGGCGGCTCCACCTCGACCACGCCGGCCAGCAACGCGGCCACGCCGACCGCGCCGGCCGGCTCCACCACCTGCTTGCCGCGCTCCAGCAGCATCAGCAGCGCCCGGGAGATGTCCTCCTCGGAGACGGTGACCATCTCGTCGACCAGCTTGCGGACATGGGTGAAGGTGAGGTCGCCGGGCCGGCCGACCGCGATCCCGTCGGCGATCGTCGAGAACGACGGCAGCCGTACCGGCTCGCCGGCCCTCAGCGAGGGCGGGAAGGCGGCGGCGGTCGCGGCCTGCACCCCGATCACCCGTACGTCCGGACGCAGCGCCTTGGCGGCCACCGCGATGCCGGAGATCAGCCCGCCACCGCCGACCCCGGTGACGATGGTCTTCACGTCAGGGCACTGTTCGAGGATCTCCAGCGCCACCGTGCCCTGCCCGGCGATCACGTCCGGGTGGTCGAACGGGTGGATCAGCACCGCCCCGGTCCGCTCGGCGAAGGTCTCCGCCGCGACCAGCGACTCGTCCACCGTGTTGCCGACCAGCTCGATCTGCGCGCCGTACCCCTTGGTGGCGGCCACCTTCGGCAGCGGCGCGTTCACCGGCATGAAGACGGTGGCGTGGGTGCCGACCAGGCCGGCGGCGAGCGCCACCCCCTGCGCGTGGTTGCCGGCGCTGGCGGCGACCACGCCGCGTTCCCGCTCCTCGGCGGAGAGCCGGGAGATCCGCACGTACGCGCCGCGCACCTTGTACGACCCGGCGCGCTGCACGTTCTCGCACTTCAACCAGGCCGGGCCGCCCAGGGTGGCACTGAGCGGCCGGGAGGGTTCCAGCGGGGTGGTACGGGTGACGCCGGCGAGCAGCTCCCGCGCGGCCTGTACGTCGGCGAGACCGACCAGTTCCGTCATGCCCCGATCGTGCCACCCGCCGCGCCGACGGCCGGCGGCGACGCCACCGGCGCGTCGGTCGATGGGTGCGCGGGTGCCTCGGTCACGTCGGTCGGCGCGTACGGCGACGGCTCGGTGACCGGCGCGGGAGCCGGGGCGGACGCGGCCGGGGCGGCCACCCAGGCCGGGGCGCCGGGCCAGACCGCGCTGCCCCGGGCGATCCGCGCCTGCTGGGCGGCGGAGACCCGCAGCACCAGCACGATCAGCGACACACCGGCGACCAGGCAGGCCACCGCGGGTACCAGGTTGCCCAGCGCGACCTCCTGGTAGTGGTCGGCGTAGCGCTGGAAGTCCGCCGGCGTGCGCGGATCGGGCAGCAGCAGTTGACCGCGCGCGGCGCGGAGACTGGTGAACAGGTCCGCGACGCCGAAGACCAGCCAGCCCAGCCACCAGAGGGCCACCAGCCCCCGGCCGCGGCCCCGGCTGTCCCGGACGATGTCGGCCATCATCTTGGCGGGCACGACGAGGCTGGCCAGGGGCACCCACCAGCCGGTGATCGCCCAGTGGGCGTTGAGGTGTGGCCGGACCCCCGGGAACGCGTCGGTGTTCTTCCGGGCCCGGAACATCCAGATCATCACCAGCACCGCGGTGGTCAGGTAGAGCAGCAGGTAGGGCACGTTGAGGAGACCCTCGGCCACGGCGGCGCTGCGCAACGCGTCCGCGTCGTCGGCCGTCGCGGCGCGCCGGGCCAGCACCGCCTCGACGGCCGGGAAGGCCGCCAGCAGTACGTACAGCAGCGTCGTCAGGCCCAGGCCGATCGCCGCGGCCAGCCCGATGCCGCGTACGGAGTAGGTGGCGATCCCCGGCGACAGGGTCGGGCGGCCGTCCAGCGGCGTACCGCACCGCTGGCAGTCGGCGAAGGCCGGGGACGTCTCGTCCCCGCAGGTCTGGCACCGCATCGTGTCCCCCGTGTACGTGTGAAGTCGCGCACACGCTAGTCGATCATGCCGCGGCCGGCGACCCCGTGCCCACTCGCGGGTAGCCCGGGGCGTGCCGCTGCCACGGGGCCTGCATCTCGAACTGGCCGGCGACGCCGAGCAGCAGCAGCTCCGAACCGGGTGGCCCGACCAGCTGCACGGCGACGGGCAGCCCGTCCGGACGCCGGCCGACCGGCACCACGATGGCGGGCAGGCCGGCGATGTTCCACGGGGCGGCGTACGGGGCGTACCGGATGTTGGCCGTCATGTTCGCCACCCAGGAGCGGCCCGACCAGCCGGCGGCCTCCGGCGGCGGGCCGGCCAGCGCCGGGGTGAGCAGCAGGTCGACCGAGTGGTCGCCGAAGAAGTTCACCGAACGCTCACGCCAGGCGGCCCGGTCGGCCTCCCGGACGTACCCGCGCCGCTGCGCCCACTCGCCGAGCGCGACGTGCCGGCGGCTGCGCCGCTGCAGGACCCGCCGCTCCAGCCCGGCGGCCTGCACGTCGGCGGCGGCCGCCGCGAACCAGGTGGCGATGCCCTGCAGGCCCAGCCGGGTCGGGTAGACCGGGTCGGCGGGGACGGTGTCGTGCCCGGCCGCGGCGAGCAGCCGGCCGGCCGCGGCCACCGCGTCGCGGTTGGGCGCGTCCGGCGCGACGCCGCGCACCGGGGAGCGCAGCGAGACGCCGACCCGCAGCCGCGACGGCGGGACCAGCTTCTCCTGACGGCGGCCGGCGAGCACCTGGAAGCCGACGGCCGCGTCGGCGACCGTGGTGGTCAGCATGCCGTGCTCGGTGAGGCCGAACCAGTCCTCCGCGCCGAGCTGGCAGGGGACGACGCCCCGGCCGGGCTTGAGCCCGACCAGGCCGCAGCAGGCGGCCGGGATGCGGATCGAGCCGAGGCCGTCGTTGCCGTGCGCGATCGGCACCAGCCCGGCGGCCACCGCGGCGGCCGCGCCCCCGGACGAACCGCCCGGGGTGCGCCGCCGGTCCCACGGGTTGCAGGTCACCCCGGTCTCGTCGTCGGTGAGCGCCCAGAGGCCGAGTTCCGGCATCCGGGTCACCCCGAGGATCACCGCGCCCGCGCCGCGCAGCCGCCGGACCACCTCGTGGTCGGCCTCCGCCACGGCGGTACGCACGGCCGCCGACCCGTTCCAGGTGGGCAGGCCGGCGACCGGGGTGTTCTCCTTGACCGCGACCGGCACCCCGGCCAGCGGGAGGTTGGCCAGGTCCTCCTGCTCGTCGACCTTCTCCGCCTCGGTGATCGCCTCCCCGCCGCGTACCGCGCGGAACGCGGCGAGGTCGGCGTCGGCCCGGGCGATGTGGTCCAGGTGGTCGGCGACGACCTGGGTGGCGGAGACGTCACCCCGGCGTACGCCCCGGGCGATCTGCTTGGCGGTCGCCCCCACCCAGGTCGGCATGATGTCCTGCACGGCCACCCTCCCCAGCGGTCAGCCCAGCGCCTGCTCCAGATCGGCGAGCAGGTCGTCGACCGTCTCGATGCCGACAGACAGTCGCACGAGATCGCCGGGAACTTCAAGCGGCGAGCCGGCAGCACTTGCGTGTGTCATCCGGCCCGGGTGCTCGATCAGGGACTCCACGCCGCCGAGCGACTCGGCGAGCACGAAGAGCTTCGTCCGGTTGCAGATCTCCACCGCGTGCTCCTCGCCGCCCGCGGCGCGGAACGAGATCATGCCGCCGAACCGGCGCATCTGCTTTGCGGCCACCTCGTGGCCCGGGTGCGACGGCAGGCCCGGGTAGCTGACCTGGCCGACCTTGGCGTGCCCGTCCAGGTACGCGGCGATCCGCTCGGCGTTGTCGCAGTGTCGGTCCATCCGTACGCCGAGGGTCTTGATGCCGCGCAGGGTGAGCCAGGCGTCGAACGGGCCGTTGACCGCGCCCATCGCGTTCTGGTGGTAGCGCAGCCCCTCGCCGAGCCCGGCGTCGGCGGCGATCAGCGCGCCACCGACCACATCGGAGTGGCCGCCGATGTACTTCGTGGTCGAGTGGACCACCACGTCCGCGCCGAGCATGATCGGCTGCTGGAGGTACGGCGAGGCGAAGGTGTTGTCGACCACCAGGAGCGCGTTGGCGTCGTGCGTGACGGCGGCCAGGGCGGCGATGTCGGCGATGCCGAGCAGCGGGTTGGTCGGCGTCTCCACCCAGACGATCTTCGTGGTGGCGCGGATCGCGGCCCGCACCGCGTCCGGGTCGGAGACCCGGGCCGGGGTGAAGTCGAGCCCCCAGCGCTCCGCGACCTTGGCGAAGAGCCGGTACGTGCCGCCGTACGCGTCGTCCGGGATCACCACGTGGTCGCCCGGCTTGCAGATGGTGCGCAGCAGGGTGTCCTCGGCGGCCAGGCCGCTGGCGAAGGCGAGCCCGACGGGCCCACCCTCCAGCGCGGCCAGGCACTCCTGGAGCGCGTCCCGGGTCGGGTTGCCGGAACGGCTGTATTCGTAGCCCTCGCGGGGCGTCCCGACGGCGTCCTGCGCGTAGGTGCTGGTCTGGTAGATCGGTGGGATCACCGCGCCGGTGCGGGCCTCCGGGTCCTGGCCGGCGTGGATAGCGAGCGTCTCGAAGCCGTGACTCATTCCGCAGACGTTAGTCCTCCCGCCCGTCCCACCGGCTGGAACCCGGACGCGGGTCACAACACCGGTGATGCCGGGGCGGCTGGGACTACGCCGCACGGCGGCGGACCCGTCGAGCGCCTAACCTGGCCCGATGAGCGGGTGCGTGTTCTGCGGGATCGTGGCGGGTGAGGTGCCCGCGTTCACCGTCGCCGACGAGCCGGACGGGGTGGCCTTCCTGGACACCCGGCCGGTGTTCAAGGGTCACGTCCTGGTGGTGCCGCGGACCCACCTGGTCACCCTGAGCGACCTGCCGGCGGAGGCGCTGGCCGGGTACTTCGGTCTCGTGCAGCGGTTGGCCCTGGCGGTGGAGACCGGTCTGGGGGCCGGTGGGACGTTCGTGGCGATCAACAACAAGGTGTCCCAGTCGGTGCCGCACCTGCACACCCACGTGGTGCCCCGGACCAAGGGGGACGGCCTGCGCGGTTTCTTCTGGCCCCGGACCCGGTACACCGACGACGCCGAAGCCGAGGGGTTCGCCCGGCGGGTGGCCTCGGCCGTGCCGGCCTGACCGGGAGTCGGCCGGGTAAGGAAGCGGGGCCCGGCGGTGTTGCAGGCTGGGAGAGGTAGGAAAGGAGTCCCACCGTGTTCCTTCGCCGCATGAAGGCCGAGCTGCCCACCCCCGACCAGGCCCTGCCGGGCCGCCCGATCGCGATGCCGATCGGTGACCGGCACGAGGTGCTCCCGTCCTCGCTGAAGGGCCCCTTCCCCGAGGGCTCGCAGGTCGCCGTCTTCGGAATGGGCTGCTTCTGGGGCGCCGAGCGGCTGTTCTGGACCCTGCCCGGTGTGATCACCACGTCGGCCGGCTACGCGGGTGGCGTCACCCCGAACCCGACCTACGAGGAGGTCTGCTCGGGCATGACCGGGCACGCCGAGGTGGTCCAGGTGGTCTACGACCCCGCGAGGATCAGCTACGAGGACCTGCTCAAGGTCTTCTGGGAGAACCACGACCCGACCCAGGGCATGCGCCAGGGCAACGACGTCGGTACGCAGTACCGGTCGGCGATCTACACCACCACCGAGGACCAGCTCGCCACCGCGCAGGCCTCCCGGGACGCGTTCGCGCCGATCGTGGCGCGGGCCGGCAAGGGTGAGATCACCACGGAGATCGCCCCGCTCGGCCACTACTACTTCGCCGAGGACTACCACCAGCAGTACCTGGCCCCCACCAAGAACCCGAACGGGTACTGCAACCACGGCCCCAACGGGCTGAGCTGCCCGGTGGGCGTGGCGCGTACCGCCGGCTGACCGACCTGATGTCCGTTTCCCGGGCCTGCGGTGTTTGTCACACCGTGGGCCCGGTGCGATTCGGGCACCGCGCGGGCCGTCGGCAGGAACGTCGGCGCTGGCAGCGCCCAGGAATCGAGAGCCGCGCATCTTAGCAAACACGTAACGCCGTAGCATCAGCTCAACAGGCGAACTGTGGCCACCTCTGGCAGCATTGCGCGGCATGTGCGGACTGGCTGGGGAGTTCCGTCGGGACGGCTCGCGCGCCGACGTCGCGGCGGTGGAGCGGATGGCGGCCACGATGAGTGACCGGGGACCGGACGACAGCGGGGTCTGGTCCCAGGGCCCGACGGCCCTCGGGCACCGCCGCCTGAAGATCATCGACCTGTCCGCGGCGAGCGGACAGCCGCTGGTCGACGCCGCCTCGGGTCTGACCGGCGTCTTCAACGGCTGCATCTACAACTACCGGGAACTGCGCCAGGAGTTGCAGGCCAAGGGGCACCGCTTCTTCTCCTCCGGCGACAGCGAGGTGGCGGTCAAGGCGTACGCCGAGTGGGGGCTCGACTTCGTCGACCACCTGATCGGCATGTTCGCCGTGGCGATCAGCGAACGGGACACCGGCCGCCTGGTGCTGGCCCGGGACCGGCTCGGCATCAAGCCGCTCTACCTGGCCGAGACGCCCGGCGTGGTGCGCTTCGCCAGCACCCTGCCGGCGCTGCTGGCCGGCGGCGGGATCGACACCTCGATCGACCCGGTGGCGCTCGCCCACTACCTCAGCTTCCACAGCATCGTGCCGCCGCCGCGGACCATCCTGCGCGGCGTCACCAAGCTGCCCCCGGCCACCGTCCGGGTCTACGAGCCGGACGGCTCCACCCGCGAGCGGGTCTACTGGGACCCCGCGTTCACCCGGGCCGCCGAGCGCGCCGACTGGTCCGAGCGGGACTGGCAGGACGCGCTGCTGGAGTCGCTGACCACCGCGGTACGCCGCCGGATGGTGGCCGACGTGCCGGTCGGCGTGCTGCTCTCCGGCGGCCTCGACTCCAGCCTGGTCGTCGCGCTGCTCGCCGGGGAGGGCCAGTCCGGGCTCGCCACCTTCTCCATCGGCTTCGAGGCGGTCGGTGGCCGGGAGGGCGACGAGTTCGTCTACTCCGACCTGGTGGCGAAGACCTTCGACACCGACCACCACCAGATCAAGGTGCCCACCGGCGACCTGCTGCCGCCGCTGGAGGCCGCCGTCGCGGCCATGAGCGAACCGATGGTCAGCCACGACTGCGTGGCGTTCTACCTGCTCAGCCAGGAGGTCGCCCGGCACGTCAAGGTGGTCCAGTCCGGCCAGGGCGCGGACGAGATCCTGGGCGGCTACCACTGGTACCCGCCGCTGGCCGGCGTCGACCGGGAACAGGCGCTCGAGACGTACACGAAGGCGTTCTTCGACCGGGACGCGGGCGGCCTGGCCCGGGTGCTCAACCCGGCGTGGCTCGCCGAGGGCGACCCGGCGCGGGCCTTCGTGGCCGGGCACCTCTGCCGGCCGGGCGCGCAGACCGCGGTCGACGCCGGCCTGCGGATCGACACCCAGGTCATGCTGACCGACGACCCGGTGAAGCGGGTCGACAACATGACCATGGCGCACGGGCTGGAGGCCCGGGTGCCGTTCCTCGACCACGAGTTCGTGGAACTGGCGGCGGGCTGCCCACCCGAGCTGAAGCTGGCCCAGGGCGGCAAGGGCGTGCTCAAGGAGATCGGCCGCCGGGTCCTCCCGCACGAGGTGATCGACCGGCCCAAGGGCTACTTCCCGGTGCCGGGCCTCACCCACCTGGAGGGCAAGCTCCTCGAGCGGGTACGCGACGCGCTCTCCGCGCCCGAGGCCCGCCGCCGCGGCCTGTTCCGCGCCGACTACGTCGACGCGCTTCTCGCCGACCCGAACGCCGAACTGACCCCGTTGAACGGAAACAAGCTGTGGCAACTGGGACTCCTGGAAATGTGGCTCCAGAGCCACGGAATCGACTGACCGTGACCGACACCCTCGCCACCGGCACGGCGCGTATCGAACGGGAACGGGTGCTCGGCCGCCGCCGGGAGCGGACCGGTCCGGGCGGCGACCCGGTCGCCCCGGGCGCGCCCGAGCCCGCGCGGCGCCCCACCGACCCGGCCGGCGTGGTGCTGGACTGCGGCTGGGGCCGCCTGGTCTTCGGCCAGACCTTCACCGACCAGTCCGCCGTCGCCGACGTGCTGCGCTCCGAGGCGGCCGGCGCCCGGGACATCTGCATCTACCTGCGCGACCCGCACGTGCTGGTGTCCCGGCTGCCGGACGAGCTGTTCATCGACCCGTCGCTGACCTACCGGCTGCCACTGGGCGACCGCCGGCCGGCCGCCACCGACTCCGGCGCGGAGATCCCCGGCCTGGTGATCCGTCCGCTGCGCGACGCCGCGGACGCCGACGCGGTCAACCGGATCTACGCGCGCAACGGCATGGTGACCGCGCCGGTCGAGGTGCTGGTCGACAACGCCGGCACCGATCGCTTCCTGCACCTGGTCGCCGAGGCGCCCACCGGTGAGCTCGTCGGCACCATCACCGGTGTCGACCACGTGGCAGTCTTCGCCGACCCGGAGAACGGCGCCAGCCTCTGGTGCCTGACGGTGGACTTCAACCACGCGCCGCCCGGCACCGGCCAGGCGCTGCTGTCGGAACTGGCCGACCGGCTCGACGAGCGGGGGCGGGCCTTCGTGGACCTCTCGGTGCTCGCGGAGAACTCGGGGGCGATCCGGCTCTACGAGCGGCTCGGCTTCCACCGCACCGGCACGCTCTGCGTGAAGCGGAAGAACCCGATCAACGAGCGGCTCTTCCTGGCCGCCGCCCCCGAGGGATACGACGAGCTCAACCCGTACGCGCGGATCGTCGCCGACGAGGCGATGCGGCGCGGCATCCGGGTGGAGGTCACCGACCCGCAGTGGGGCGAGCTGAAGCTGACCAACGGCGGCCGGACCGTGCACACCCGCGAGTCCCTGTCCGAGTTGACCTCGGCGGTGGCGATGAGCCGCTGCGACGACAAGCGGGTCACCCGGCGGATCCTCACCGAGGCCGGGCTGTCGGTGCCGCGCGGGCGGACCGCCACCGGCGAGCCGGACGACCTGGCCTTCCTCGAGGACGTCGGCCCGGTGGTGGTCAAGCCGGCCCGGGGCGAGCAGGGCAACGGCATCACCGTCGGGGTGCGCACCGCCGAGGCGCTGACCGCGGCGGTGGAGCTGGCCCGGCGGTTCTGCCCGGACGTGCTGATCGAGGAACTGCGCGACGGCGAGGACCTGCGGGTCATCGTCATCGACCACGAGGTGGTGGCCGCCGCCGTCCGCCGCCCCGCCCAGATCACCGGCGACGGGGTGCACGACGTCACGGAGCTGATCGAGCGGCAGAGTCGCCGCCGGGCCGCCGCCACCGGCGGCGAATCCCGCATCCCGATCGACGACATGACCCGCGAGGTGGTGGCGGAGGCCGGCCACCGGATGCACGACGTGCTTCCGGAGGGTCAGGTGCTCGCCGTACGCCGGACCGCCAACCTGCACACCGGCGGCACCATCCACGACGTCACGGCCGAGCTGCACCCGACCATCGCCGAGGCGTGCGTGGCGGCCAGCCGGGCGTTGGACATCCCGGTGACCGGGCTGGACCTGCTGGTGCCCGCCCCGGACCGGCCGGAGCACGTCTTCATCGAGGCGAACGAGCGGCCCGGCCTGGCCAACCACGAGCCGCAGCCGACCGCCGAACGCTTCGTGGACCTGCTCTTCCCCGGCACCCGGGCACCGCAGCGGCTCTGGTCGCCGGCCGGGACGGGCGGTGCCGCGTGAGTCCGAAACCGCTGGAGCTGGACCTCGCCTACCTCCGCCAGGTGCTGGTGGAGCTGCTGGAGATCCCCAGCCCGTCGGGGCGTACCGACCACGTCCAGCAGTACGTCGGGGAACGGCTCTCCGCGCTCGGCATCTCCTCCACCCTGACCCGGCGCGGCGCGCTGAGTGCCAATCTGCCCGGGCCGCGGGAGACCGGCGCCGACCGGGCGATCGTGGTGCACACCGACACCATCGGCGGCATGGTGAAGCGGCTGAAGTGCAACGGTCGGCTGGAGCTCAAGACCATCGGCACGCACAGCGCCCGGTTCGCCGAGGGCGCCCACGTCCGGATCTTCACCGACGACCTGGACCGGGTGATCACCGGCCAGGTGCTCCCGCTGAAGGCGAGCGGGCACCGCTACAACGACGACGTCGACCTGCAGGGAGTCGGCTGGGAGCACGTCGAGGTCCGGGTCGACGAGCCGGTGCACGACGTCGCCGGCCTGCGGGCGCTCGGCATCGACGCCGGGGACTTCGTGGCGTTCCTGCCCAACCCGGTGATCACGCCGAGCGGGTACGTGAAGTCCCGGCACCTGGACGACAAGGCCGGCGTGGCGGCGGTGCTCACCGCGTTCAAGGCGATGGTCGACGCCGGGATCACCCCGGCGGTCACCGCGCACCTGCTGGTCACGGTCACCGAGGAGATCGGCCACGGCGCGAGCCACGGCCTCGACCCGGACGTCGCGGAGATCGTCTCGGTGGACGCCGCGGTGGTCGCCCCCGGCCAGCAGTCCCGGGAGAACGCGGCGACCCTGGCGATGGGTGACGGGGTGGGCCCGTTCGACTACCACCTGACCCGCAACCTGGCCGCCATCGCCAAGGAGCACGGCGTCGACCTGGTCCGCGACGTCTTCGACTACTACCGTTCGGACGTGGCGGCGGCGGTCGAGGCGGGCGCGCACGCCCGGGTGGCGCTGCTCGGCTTCGGCGTCGACGCCACCCACGGCCACGAGCGCACCCACCTCGACGGGCTGCGCCACCTCACCCAGTTGCTCTGCCTCTACCTCCAGAGCGACCTGGTCTTCCCCGAATGGGACGCCGAGCCTGAAGGCGACCTGGCCGACTTCCCGTCGCTGGCCGTCCAGCCGGCGTCCGAGGACGGCCCCCGCGAGGGCCCGATCGGTGTCACCGACCCGACCTCGCAGGGCCCGGCGTAAGCCCACCCGGCGCTACGAAGCCGATGTCGTGGATGAATCACCCCGGCGGCCCGGGCGCTGACCCATTCACGTCATCAGCTTCGTAGCGACTCGCGGCACTGGATCATCCAGGCCAGCAGCCCGACCGGGGAGTCCGGTCGTGCCCGAGCCGGCGCATCAGCTCGGCGAGCACGGGCCTGTGATCGAAATCCGTTGCCGGGGCCGCCGGGAAGTCGATAGCGTGGCGGTACACGGGAAAGGAGGTGGTCCAGACTTGTATAGCAATCGGACTCGTGAGGTGGCTGTCCGCTAGCCGCTGTCCTCGACAGTGAGATCTCGTCCGCCGAGAGGCGGGCAAAGGCACGATCGTCGAGACCGTGTGGCAGCGGTGCGGCGAAACCACGACAGCCACCCGACCCCCGGGGTGCCGGCCCAGTCCAGCCGGCCCGCGCGCGAGCGCGGAAGCCCCGGGGGTCGCTTCATGTCCGGCGGAGCCGGGCCAGTCGACCCAGCCGGGAGGTCAGGACCGTGTCGATGCGCGAGCTGGTGGTGCTCGGAACGGCCAGTCAGACGCCCACCCGGTATCGCAACCACAACGGCTACCTGCTGCGCTGGGACGACGAGGTGCTGCTGTTCGACCCGGGCGAGGGCAGCCAGCGGCAGATGCTGCACACCGGCATCTCCGCCACCGACCTCACCCGGATCTGCGTCACCCACTTCCACGGCGACCACTGCCTGGGACTGCCCGGCATGATCCAGCGGCTCTCCCTGGACCGGGTGCCCCACCCGGTGGCCGTGCACTTCCCGGCCGCGGGCGCCGAGTACTTCGCCCGGCTGCGCCACGCCAGCTCCTTCTACGAGACCGCCGAGTTGCGCGTCGAGCCGATCGACGCCGACGGGCAGCGGATCACGCTGGGCCTCGGCACGCTGGAGGCCCGCCGGCTGCGGCACCCGATCGAGACGTACGGCTACCGGCTGGTCGAGCCGGACGGCTTCCGGGCGCTGCCGGAGAAGCTGTCCGCGTACGGGATCACCGGTCCGGCGGTCGGCGAGCTGCTCCGCGTCGGCCACCTCGACGTGGACGGGCGCCGCGTCACCCGGGACGAGGTGAGCGTGACCCGCCCGGGGCAGCGGTTCGCCTTCGTGATGGACACCGCGCTCTGCGACGGGGTGTACGCCCTCGCCGAGCTCGCCGACCTGCTGGTCATCGAGTCGACGTTCCTGGAGTCGGAGGCCGCGCTCGCCGCCGAGGTCGGTCACCTCACCGCGGCGCAGGCCGCACGGGTGGCGACCGAGTCGGGGGTACGCACGCTGCTGCTCACCCACTTCTCCCAGCGGTACGCCGACCCGCGCCGCTTCGCCGACGAGGCCCGCGAGCACTTCGCCGGTGAGCTGGTCGTCGCCGAGGACCTGATGACCGTGCCGGTCCCGCCCCGCCGGGTAGCCTCGGCCGGATGACGGTCACCCTGCGCCCCGCCACCGAGGCCGACCTGATGCCGGTCGGCGCCCTGCACCAGCGGTCGCGGGTGGCGGCGTACTCGTCGTTCCTGCCGGCGGAGGCGCTGGCCGAGCCGACGCCCGAGGCGATGGGGCGGTACTGGGTCGAGCGGTGGACCTGGGAGCGGGACGACCACCGGATGACCGTCGCGGACCGCGACGGCCGGCTGGTCGGCTTCAGCTACCTGGGCCCGGACGACGAGGGCGACCCGGCGACCGGCCTGCTCAACGCGATCCACCTGGAACCGGACGAGCGCGGCCGGGGCACCGGGCGGGCGCTGATGGTCGACGCCCTGGCCGCCATGCGGGCCCGCGGCTGGTCCCGGGCGGTGCTCTGGGTACTCCGGGAGAACGCCCCCGCCCGTGCCTTCTACGAACGCGGCGGCTGGACGCCCACCGGGTCGGCACGTGACGAACACATCGGCGCCGCCCGCACCCGCCAACTCCGCTACGAACGCCCGCTCTGACCGTCGCGGGCGCCTCGACCGCCGCCGTTCGGCGGGCACCCCTGCCGGGTCGGGCTGCCGTTCGCTCTCAGCGGATCGGGGCATGAGCGTCGATCCGGCCGCGTTGCCCCCGTCATGGACATCGAGCACACCGAGCGGGCGGAGGACGCCGCCCTGGACGCGTACTCCCGGGTGGTGACCGGCGTGGCGGCACGGGTGCTGCCCAGCGTCGCCGCCCTGTCGGTGCGGACCCCGCGCGGGGCCGGCGCCGGCTCTGCCGTCACCATCGACGCCGAGGGCCTGCTGCTGACCAGCGCCCACGTGGTGCAGGGCGCCGCGGGCGGCTCGGCCGCCTTCGGCGAGGGCACCGAGACCCGGTTCCGGGTGGTCGGCACCGACCCGCTGTCGGACCTGGCCGTGCTGCGGGCCGAGGAGCCGGCGGTGCCGCCGGTGGAGCTGGGCGACGCGGACGGCCTGCGGATCGGGCAGCTCGTGGTGGCGGTCGGCAACCCGATGGGGCTGGCCGGCTCGGTCACCGCCGGGGTCGTCTCCGGGCTGGGCCGGTCGCTGCCGGCCCGGGACGGGCGACTGGTCCGGCTGATCGAGGACGTCATCCAGACCGACGCCGCGCTCAACCCGGGCAACTCCGGGGGCGCGCTGGCCGACTCCACCGGCCGGGTGGTCGGGGTGAACACCGCGGTCGCCGGGTACGGCCTCGGGCTGGCCGTGCCGATCAACGCCACCACCCGGCAGATCATCGCCGACCTGACCGCCACCGGCCGGGTCCGGCGGGCCTGGCTGGGCGTCGCCGGGGCGCCGGTGCCGCTGCCCCCGGAACTCACCGAACGGACCGGGCAGCGGCGCGGCCTGCGGGTGGTGGAGGTGGTCCCGGGCAGCCCCGCCGGGCTGGCCGGGATCTACCTGGGGGACATCATCGTCTCGGCGGGCGGCCGGCCGGTGCAGGACGGCCAGGGCCTGCAACGGCTGATGCTCGGCCCGGCCATCGGCACCCGCCTGGCGGTCACCGTGCTGCGCAAGGGCGCCTTCGTCGACGTGGTCGCCGTCCCCACCGAACTGACCCGCTGACGACGACAGGGCCGCCGCCCGGCGGGGAGCGGCCCTGTCGACCGGGGTCAGCGGGCGCCGAGGTGGGCGAGCAGGTCCTGGCGGGTGAGCACGCCCTTGGGCTTGCCGTCGACCAGCACCAGCGCCGCGTCGGACTTCTCCAGCAGGCCGACCGCCTCGCTCACCGGCTGGCCACCGCCGATCATCGGCAGCGGCTCGCCCATGTGCCGCTCGATCGTGTCGTGCAGGTGCGCCTGGCCGGTGAAGAGCGCGTCGAGCAGGTCCCTCTCGGCGATCGAGCCGGCCACCTCGCCGGTCACCACCGGCGGCTCGGCCTTGAGCACCGGGAGCTGGGAGACGCCGTACTCGCGCATGTAGTCGATGGCGTCGCGGACCGTCTCGGTCGGGTGCACGTGCACCAGCTCGGGCAGGCCGCCCGGCTTGCTGGCGAGGGCGTCCGCGACGGTCGGTTCGGTGCCCGAGTTGTCCAGGAAACCGTACCGGGCCATCCACTTGTCGTTGAAGATCTTCGACAGGTAGCCTCTGCCGCTGTCCGGCAGCAGCACCACGATCACGTCGTCCGGGCCGGCCTTGCGGGCCACCTCGAGGGCGGCCACCACGGCCATCCCGCAGGAGCCGCCGACCAGCAGCCCCTCCTCACGGGCCAGCCGCCGGGTCATCTCGAAGGACTCCTTGTCGGAGACCTCGACGATCTCGTCGGGGACGCCCCGGTCGTACGTCTCCGGCCAGAAGTCCTCGCCGACGCCCTCGACCAGGTACGGCCGGCCGGTGCCGCCGGAGTAGACCGAACCCTCCGGGTCCGCGCCGACGACCCTGACCCGGCCCTCGGACGCCTCCTTCAGGTAGCGACCGATGCCGGAGATGGTGCCGCCGGTGCCGACGCCCGCCACGAAGTGGGTGATCTCCCCCTCCGTCTGCTTCCAGATCTCCGGCCCCGTGGTCTCGTAGTGCGAGCGCGGGTTGGCCGGGTTGCTGTACTGGTTGGGCTTCCAGGCGCCGGGGATCTCCCGGGCCAGCCGGTCGGAGACGTTGTAGTAGGAGCGCGGGTCCTCCGGCGCGACGGCGGTCGGGCAGACCACCACCTCGGCGCCGTACGCGCGCAGCACGTCCTGCTTGTCCTGGCTGACCTTGTCGGGGCAGACGAAGACGCACTTGTAGCCCTTGAGCTGGGCCACCAGGGCCAGCCCGACGCCGGTGTTGCCGCTGGTCGGCTCGACGATGGTGCCGCCCGGCTTGAGAATGCCCGCGGCCTCGGCGTCCTCCACCATCCGCAGCGCGATCCGGTCCTTCACCGAACCGCCCGGGTTGACGTACTCCACCTTCGCCAGAACCGTCGCCTGGATGCCCTCGGTGACGTTGCGCAGCCGTACCAGCGGGGTGTTGCCGATCAGCTCGACGACGTTGTCGTAGTACTGCACCTCGTTGTGCCCTTCGTTGCGGCGCCGGCGACGGCGGCCGGGCAGACGTACTTCTCGACGCCCAGGGTACGTGCCGTCAGGGCGTGACATGTCCGGGGATGACCGAGCTGCGACGCGCCTCCCACTCCAGGAAGCGTTCGGTCTCCGACAGCACGCTGCCCGCCAACCAGGTGACCATCACCGCGTCGTCCACCAGCCCGAAGATGGTCAGGAACAGCTCCGGAACCACGTCGACCGGGGAGACCACGTACGCCGTCGCCGCGGTCATCATGGCCAGCCGCAGGCCGCCGTCGTACTCCCCGCGGGCGGTCGCCCTGATCATCCGGGGCAGCGCGGCCAGCCGCTCGCCCAGCGACGGCCCTCCCCGCGCGCCCGCCATGAGGGCCCGGGCCAGCGCGGTGAACGCCGCGCTCCGCTTCAACGTCTTCCCCATCGTCTGCGCCCCTTTCCGCTCGACCAGCGTGCCGCCCCGGCGCAAGCCCCGCGCCGCCCGCCGGCCGGACCGTCGGTCGGCGGCCCTGCCGCAGGAGGTACCCAGAACGGTCGTCTCCCAGCCGCGAACCAGCCGACGCGAGGAGAGCGGGGTGTCGGGCCGGCGCGATAATGTCGGCTCATGGGGGACGCTGGATCCGTCGTACCGGCCGGCTGGCAGCGCGCCCGGCGGATCGCCCGGGTGGCGGCGATCGGCACGGGCGCCACGGTGGCGGCCACCGTCGCGACGGGTGGAGTGCTGCTCGGTCAGGCCCGCCAGGCAAGGCGGACCATCCCGATGGCCGAGGCGCCCCCGCCGCGCTGCGACGGGACGTACGGCGCCAAGTTCCCCGGCCCGCCGCTGACCATGGTGATCCTCGGCGACTCCTCCGCCGCCGGCTACGGCGTGCACCGCCGCCGGGAGACCCCGGGCGCGCTGCTGGCCACCGGGCTGTCCCGCCGGCTGCACCGGCCGGTGCGGCTCCACCGGTACGCCGTGGTCGGCTCCCTGTCGGCCGGTCTCAAGCCGCAGGTCGAGTCGGCCCTGGAGGTCGAACCGGACATCGCGGTGATCCTGATCGGCGGCAACGACGTCACCAACCGGACCCCGCCGGCGCTGGCCGTGCGCTACCTGGTCGACGCGGTCCGCACGCTGCGCGCGGCCGGTTGCGAGGTGGTCGTCGGCACCTGCCCCGACCTGGGCGCGATCCGGCCCATCCAGCCGCCGCTGCGCTGGCTGGCCCGGCGCTGGAGCCGGCAGCTGGCCGCCGCCCAGACGGTGGCGGTGGTCGAGGCGGGCGGCTCCACGGTCTCCCTGGGTGACATGCTGGGTCCCCGGTTCGCCGCCGAGCCGGCCCGGATGTTCGCCTGGGACCGGTTCCACCCGTCCGCCGAGGGGTACGCGGTGGCCGCGGCGGCGCTCCTGCCCACCGTGCTCTCCGCGCTCGGGGCGGGCCAGGAACGCCGGGCGGCGGCCCCCCTGGGCGAAGGCGTACGGTCGCTGCCGGAGGCGGCCCACGAGGCGGCCCGGCACGCCGGCACCGAGGTCAGCGGCACCCAGGTCCGGGGCCGGGACCGGGGGCCGGGCGGCCGCTGGGCGCAGCTGCGGCGGCGGGCGTTCTTCGGCGTCGGCGCGGTGCCGCAACCCGGTCCCGCAGCCGACTCACCAACACTGGAGGGACTGGCATGAGCGAGCTGACCGGCACGTGTGCCGCCGACCGCCGGGCGGTGACGGCATGACCGAGCACCACGAGCTCGCGTTCCGGCTGGGTCGGGCCGCGGCGCTCTCGCTGGTCGCCGGCACGGTGGGCGGGGCCGCCGTCCTCGCCGGCCAGGCCATCGCCGCCCGCAACCGCCGCTACGCCCAGCCGGAGCTGGGCCTCGCCCTGCGCGCCACGGTCGGCCGGGCGGGTGCCCCACCACTGCGGCTGGTGCTGCTCGGCGATTCCTCGGCGCTCGGCGTCGGGGTGGAACGCTTCGAGGAGACCGTGGGCGGCCAGCTCGCCCACCTGCTCGCCGAGGGCCCGACCGGCCGGCAGGTGCACCTCTCCAGCGTCGGCGTCGCCGGCTCCCGCTCGACCGACCTGGCCACCCAGGTGGCCCGGGCGCTGCTGGGCGAGCGTCCCGACGTGGCGTTGATCCTGGTCGGCGCCAACGACGCCACCGCGATGACCCGGCCGGCGGACGCCGCGGCCTACCTCGGCTCGGCGGTGCGCCGGCTGCGTGAGGCGCACGTCGAGGTGGTCGTGGGGACCTGCCCCGACCTCGGCGCGGTCCGCGCGGTGGCGTCCCCGCTGCGGCAGGTGCTGGGCTGGTCCGGGCGGCGGGTGGCCCGCGCCCAGACGACGGCCGTGCTGGACGCGGGCGGCAGCGTGGTCGACCTGGCCACCGAGACCGGGCCGGTGTTCCGGGCGGACGCCGGGACGCTCTGCCACGACGGTTACCACCCGTCCGCCGACGGCTACCGGGTCTGGGCGCACGCCCTGCTGCCGGCGGTCGAGGCGGCGGCGACGGTCGCCTCCCGTCACCACCACTGACCACCGCGGGCGGCGTGACATTTCCCGCCCGGTGAGCGACTTCCGCCGTAAGTTACCCGCGGGTTAACGTTGGTTCATGCCGATTGAGTCGTCCCGCGACGCCGTCATCGTCGCCACCGCCCGGTCCCCCATCGGCCGCGCGTTCAAGGGTTCGCTGCGTGACGTCCGTTCGGACGACCTCGCCGCCACCATCGTCCAGGCCGCCCTGGCCAAGGTCCCCGGGCTCGACCCGACCGAGATCGACGACCTGTACCTGGGCTGCGGCCTGCCCGGCGGCGAGCAGGGCTTCAACATGGCCCGGGTGGTCGCCACCCTGATGGGCCTCGACGGCCTGCCCGGCGCCACCCTGACCCGCTACTGCGCCTCCTCGTTGCAGACCACCCGGATGGCGATGCACGCGATCCGGGCCGGCGAGGGCGACGTCTTCATCTCCGCCGGCGTCGAGATGGTCTCCCGGTACGCCCGGGGCAACTCCGACACCCTGCCGCCGGAGGCGCAGGCGCTGGTCGGCGGCGGCTGGGAGAACCCGCGCTTCGCGGCGGCCCACGAGCGGTCGGAGGCCCGCGCGCGGGGCGGCGCGGAGGTGTGGACCGACCCGCGGGAGGACGGCCGGCTTCCCGACATCTACCTGTCCATGGGGCAGACCGCGGAGAACCTCGCCCAGGTGTACGACGTCACCCGCGAGGACATGGACGCCTTCGGCGTGCGCAGCCAGAACCTGGCCGAGAAGGCGATCGCCGACGGCTTCTGGCCCCGCGAGATCACCCCGGTCACCACGCCGGACGGCACCGTGGTCAGCGCCGACGACGGCCCGCGCGCCGGGGTGACCCTGGCGGCGGTCGCGGGCCTGAAGCCGGTCTTCCGCCCCGACGGCCGGATCACCGCCGGCAACTGCTGCCCGCTCAACGACGGGGCCGCCGCAGTGGTGATCATGAGCGCCCAGCGGGCGGAGGACCTCGGGCTGACCCCGCTGGCCCGGATCGTGTCGACCGGCGTCACCGCGCTGTCGCCGGAGATCATGGGCCTCGGCCCGGTCGAGGCCTCCAAGCAGGCCCTCAAGCGGGCCGGGATGACCATCGACGACGTCGACCTGGTCGAGATCAACGAGGCGTTCGCCGCCCAGGTGATCCCCTCCTACCGGCAGCTCGGCATCCCGGAGGAGAAGCTGAACGTGATGGGCGGCGCGATCGCCGTCGGCCACCCGTTCGGCATGACCGGCGCCCGGATCACCGGCACCCTGCTCAACGCCCTCGAGTGGCACGACAAGACCATCGGTCTGGAGACCATGTGCGTCGGCGGCGGCCAGGGCATGGCGATGGTGCTCGAGCGGCTGAGCTGAGCCCGCTTCGGCGTACCCGGGTCCGGGTACCGTTCCGACATGGCGACGGTCGTGGAACGGGAGCGCAAGTACTCCGGTGACGAGGGGTTCCGCCTGCCGGACCTGACGGGGTGCGGTGGCGTCACGACCACGTCGGACGCCACCGCCTTCGACCTCGACGCGGTCTACCTGGACACCGCCGACCTCCGGCTGGCCCGCAGCGGGTTCGCGCTGCGCCGGCGTACCGGCGGGCACGACGCGGGCTGGCACCTGAAGGTCGGCTCGGCCGGCGGCGACCGGACCGAGTACCAGTTCCCCGCCGGGCCGGACGACACCGACCCGCCGGCGGAGCTGGTCGCGCTGTTCCGGGCCGCGTCCCGGGGACGGCCGGTGGCCCCGGCGGCGCGGATCACCACCCGTCGGACCGAGCGCCGGCTGCTCGACGGGCGGGGCCGGGTGCTGGCCGAGGTCGCCGACGACACCGTCGAGGGACGAGACCTGGTCACCGACGAGCGGCAGGCCTGGCGGGAGATCGAGGTCGAGCTGGTCGACGGCGACGACGCGCTGCTCGACGCGGTGGACGCCCGGCTGCGGGCGGCCGGCGCCCGCCCGGTGCCGGTCTCCAAGTCGCACCGCGCGCTGGCCACCCGGCTCGCCGCCCCGGCGGCCACCCCCGATCCCGGCGCCGCGCCCGTCCTCGACTACGCCCTCGCCCACCGGGACGTGCTGATCGCCAACCACCCCGGCGCGCTGGGCGCCGACGAGGACGCGGTGCACGACATGCGGGTCGCCGTCCGCCGGCTGCGGTCCACCCTGCGGACCTTCCGGGGGCTGTGGGACCGCCGGCAGAGCGAGTGGCTGCGGGCCGAGCTGCGCTGGCTCGGCGCCCAGCTCGGCGCCGTCCGCGACACCCAGGTGATGGCCGCCCGGCTCACCGACGCGGTGCACGCCGAGCCCGCCGACCTGGTGCTCGGCCCGGTCGCGGCGCGGATCTCCGCCCGGTTCGCCGCGGACCTGGCCACCGCCCTGGACGAGCTGCGCGCGGCGCTCGACTCCGACCGGTACACCGCCCTGCTGGCCCGGCTGGACGCGCTGCTGGAGGGGCCGACCGCGCGGACGGTCGACGCGCGCTGGGTCGCCCGGCGGGTGCGCCGGGCGGTGAGCCGGGCGGACGACCGGCTGGACCGGGCCCTCGCCGGTGACCGGCCGGACGACGCGGCGGAGGACGTCGCGCTGCACGAGGCGCGGAAGGCGTACAAGGCAGCCCGGTACGCCGTCGAGGTGCGCGAGCCGGCGGTCGGGAAGCCCGCCGGCAGGCTGGTCGACCGGCTCAAGGACCTGCAGGACCTGCTCGGCGCGCACCAGGACTCGGTGGTCACCCGCGAGGTGCTGCGGCGGCAGGCGCTGCGCGCGTACGCCGACGGCGAGAACACCTTCACGTACGGCATCCTGCACGCGCGGCAGGCCGCGACGGCGGGCCGGGACGTGCGGGCCGTCGCCCGGGCCCGCGACCGGGCCCGGCGGCGGAAGCTGCGGCGCTGGCTGAAGCGCTGACCGCCGCCGCGCCAGCGGTCCGCCGGCAGCCGCGCGGTCAGAGCGCCGAGCGGGTCCTGCTGACCGCCTCGGCGGCCCGGTCGAGCACCGCCTCCGGCGGCCCGGCCGCCAGCAGATCGGCCGCGACCACCCGGAGCTGGTCCGGCAGCACCAGGTCGTTGCCCAACCGGGGTACGTCCCGGCGCGGCCCGCCTTCCACGTCCGCCGCCAGGTTGGCGAGCTCCTGCACCAGCTTGTGCACCAGGTCGGCCCGGGACACGTTGCCGCCCTCGGCCGACGCCGACCACCGGGGCTGCTGCCAGTGACCGACCTGACGGACCAGCAGATCCACCGCCCGGTCCAGTTCCGCTGCGCTCATCGCCGCCGAGTCTACGAGGGGCCGGCGGTCACCGGCGCAGGTAGCTGAGCAGGCGCAGGATCTGCCAGTACAGGAAGATCAACCCGACCAGCAGGCCGAACGCGCAGAACCAGGCGTACCGGCGGGGCAGGCCGGCCCGGACCGACCGCTCGACCAGGTCGAAGTCGAGGATGAAGCTGAACGCCCCGGCGATGATCGCCACCACCGAGATCAGGTACGGCAGCCAGCCGACCCGACTGGTGAGGCTGTACGCCTCCACCCCTTGCCGGCCGGTGAGCAGGTAGGTGACCAGGTTGACGAGGCTGATCGCGAGGATGCCGATGAGCGTGCCGGCGACCAGCCGGGCGAGCCGCGGGGTGGCGCGGATGAGCCGGGCCCGGTAGAGCAGCGCCATGCCCAGGAAGACGCCGAAGGTGCCGATCACCGCCTGCACCACGATCCCCGGGTAGATCAGCTCGAAGGCCCGGCTGGCCACACCGAGCAGCAGCCCCTGGAGCACGGCGTACGCCGCGATGAGCGGCGGGTTGGTGATCTGCTTCAGCGAGATGACCAGCACCAGCACCAACCCGGCGATCGCGGTTCCGGCCAGCGCCGCCGAGAGCCACACCGCCTGCGGGACCACCACCCAGGCGACGGCGGCGGTGACGCCGGTGAGCAGCAGCAGGCCGACCGTCCGGGTCACCACGTCGTCCACGGTCATCGCCTCGGCGGCCCCGACCCCGAGCACCTGGCGTTCGGTCCGGCCGACGTCGTCCAGTCGGGTCAGCACCGCGTTGGCACTCCGCACCGCGACCTCCTCGCCCGACGTACCCCCGGGTCCCACTCTGCCCCGGGCGGCCCGGGGGCGACGGGAAAACGACAGCGCCCGCCGCCGCTGTCGCGGAGGCGGGCGCCGGGATCGGGCGGCGGGCGGGTCAGTCGTCGCCCTGGAAGTAGCTGAGCAGGCGCAGGATCTCCAGGTAGAGCCAGACCAGGCCGACCACGATGCCGAAGGCGGCGATCCAGGAGTAGCGCTGCGGGAGCCCCATCCGGACGCCCTCTTCGATCTCGTGGAAGTTGAGCACGAAGCTCAGCGAGGCGACCACGATGCAGACCAGGCTGAAGCCGATGGCCAGCGGGCTGCCGTCGCGCAGGTGGGTGTTGACGCCAAAGAGGGCGAGCACCAGGTTGATCAGCATCACCGCGAAGAGACCGACCATGACCGAGATCATGATCCGGGCGAACTTCGGGGTGGCTCGGATGATCCGTGCCTTGTAGATCACCGCCATCAGGAAGAAGACGCCGAAGGTCGCCACCACGGCTTGCAGCACGATGCCGTCGTAGAGCGACTCGAACGCCTTGCTGACCATGCCGACGAAGACGCCCTCGACGACCGAGTACGCCACGACCAGCGCCGGGTTCGCCATCCGCGAGAACGAGATGATCAGGCCGAGCGCCAGGCCGACGACGGCGGCGCCGATCCAGGTGACACCGACCAGGGCGTCGGGCACGAGCACCCACGCCGCCGCGGCGGAGGCGCCGAGGAGGCCGAGCAGCATGACCGTCTTGACGACGACGTCGTCGAGGGTCATCGGGGTCACGGTGGGCGGTGCCGCCGGGTAGCCGGTGCCGGTCGGGTACTGCTGCTGGTAGGGCGCGTACTGCTGCGGGTAACCGGGCTGTCCGTACGGCCCGGGCTGGGCGTACCCGGCCGCCCGCTCACGCTCGGCCGCCTGGCCGAGCCGGGCGAGCACCGGGTTCGAGGTCTTCACTTCTCAGGCCTCCCTCAGGGGGTCAGTGCACGTGAACGTGCACCCTCAAGGGTAAACGGGGCTCGCAGCCCACGCCGGGCGGAAGCTGTGGGAAAGCTGAGAGTCTCGGTGCCCGGGGCGGGGGTCGAACCCGCACGCCTTTCGGCAGCCGCTTTTAAGGCGGCCGTGTCTGCCGTTCCACCACCCGGGCGGGTGACACCGGCGCGGCGACACGCGGCGGTGCAGTCTCACCGTAGTCGTTGCGCCCGGACCCGGCGTACCCCGTGCTGGTCGCGCCACTATGGTCGAGGCCGTGACCAGCGCAGCCCGCACCGCCCCCGGGCCCGACCCCGGCCAGGCTGTCCGCCTCGAACCGGAGGTCGCCCGCCCGTCCCGGTCCGCCCAGCTGCTGGCCACCGCGGTCCGCCATCGCGCGGACCTGCTGGCCGGGCTGCTCTTCGCGCTGCTGGCGGGCTGGCTCACCCACGGGCTGTGGCCCTCGCCCGGGCAGCGGATGCTCGCGCTGAACCCCGAGGACCAGACCCTCTACGAGTGGTTCCTGGCCGTCGACTCGCGCGCCCTGCTCGGTGACTTCAACCTGCTCACCGACCGGCTCAACGCGCCGGACGGGGTCAACCTGATGACCAACACCACGGTGATCGCGCTCGGGGTGCTCCTCGCCCCGGTCACGCTGCTGGTCGGGGCGCCGGTCACCTTCGCGCTGCTGGCCGCCGGGAACCTGGCCGGCACGGCGGCCGCCTGGTACCTGCTGTTCACCCGGACGCTGCGGGCCCGCCGGCTCGCCGCCGGGCTCGGCGCCGCACTGTGCGGCTTCGGCCCCGGCATGATCTCGCAGAGCAACAGTCACCTGCACATGACCGCGCAGTGGCTGGTCCCGGTGATCGTCTGGCTGGTGGTCCGGCTGCTCCGGGCCGCCGACCCGGCCGGCACCCTGGACGGGCCGGACCGCCGCCGGCTGGCCACCTCGGCGGTCGGGCTGGCGGCGGCAGTCACCGTCCAGGTCTTCGTCGGCGAGGAGGTGCTCTTCCTCGCCGCGCTCACCCTGCTGGTGATGACCGTCGCCTACGCGGTGACCGACCGACCGCTGTTCCGGCGAGCCCTGCCCCCGTTCGGCGGCGGGTTGATGCTCGCCGCCGGCCTGGCGCTGCTGGTGCTGGCGTACCCCCTCTGGTACCAGTTCGCCGGGCCACAGGGGGTCGCCGACGGGATGTTCAGCCCGCACTACTTCTCCGCCGACCTGAGCAGCTGGTGGACGATCTCCCCACTCTCGGTGCTGGGCAGCGACACCTCGTCCCACCTGACCACCGGGCCGGCCGAGTACAACACCTTCCTCGGCTGGCCGCTGCTGCTGGTCACCGGCGCCTGCGCGGTCTGGCTCGGCCGCCGGCCGGTGGTCGTCGCCTGCGTCGCCGGGGCGCTGGTGATGGGCGTGCTGTCACTCGGCCCCGAGCTGGTGATCTCCGGCGAACGGACCGCGCTGCCCGGCCCGTACGCCCTGCTGGGCGGCCTGCCGGTGGTGGACGGCGCGCTGCCGATGCGGTTCGGCCTCGCCCTGCTGCCGCTGGCCGGCACCCTGCTGACGGTCGCGGTGGACCGCGCCCTGCGCGAGCCCGGCCGGGCCCGGCGGCTGGTCCCCCTGGCGGTCGGCGCGGCCCTGCTCAGCGTCTTCCCGGCGCCGCTGCCGACCACGGACCGGCCGGCGTTGCCGGCGTTCGTCACCGCCGGACACTGGCGGCAGTGCGTACGCCCCGGCGGGGTGCTGGTCCCCGTGCCGCCCGCTACCCCGAAGGACCCGGGGCCGATGCGCTGGGCGACCGCGGCGGACGCGGAGTTCGGCATGCCGGAGGGCTTCTTCATCGGCCCGTACGGCCGGGGCGGCTCGGCCACCATGGGCACCTACAAGCGCCCCACCTCGGCACTGTTGGCCGAGGTGGCCAAGCGGGGCGTCCCGGCGGCGATCGGCGACGAGCAACGGCGGCAGGCCGCCCGGGACGTCCAGTTCTGGGGGGCGTCGTGCGTGGCGCTGACCGACGACGCCCCGCACGCGCCGCTCCTGCACAAGACGCTGGAGCAGCTCTTCGGCCCCGGCACCCGGATCGCCGACGCCTGGACCTGGCGCTTCTGACCCACCCGCGGGCGCCACTCGCGTCCGAACAGAAGCGCCGGCTCACCGAGGTGTTGCGTGGGTTGAAGCAGAGCGAGACGAAAAGGGCCCGCCGCCACGACAGCCGTGGCGACGGACCCTTCCATACCAGCTCAGCTGCGCTGCGCGCCGACCGGCAGGGAGGCCTCGGCGAACTCCTCACGCGGGTCGTGCAGCTGGCCCAGCGCGACCACCTCGCGCTTCAGGAAGAACGCCAGCGACCAGTCGACCACGACCCGGACCTTGCGGTTGAACGACGGGATCCGCGACATGTGGTACGTCCGGTGCATGAACCACGCCGGCCAGCCGGTCATCTTGATCCCGTAGACCTGCGCCACGCCCTTGTGCAGGCCGAGGCTGGCCACGCTGCCCGCGTGCTTGTGCTTGTAGTTGACCGGCTCGCGACCGCGGATCACGTTCACGATGTTGTCGGCCATCCGGGCGGCCTGCCGGACCGCGTGCTGCGCGCTGGGCGAGCAGAAGTTGCCCGGCTCCTTGGTCAGGTCCGGCACCGCGGCGCAGTCGCCGGCGCTCCAGGCGCCCTCGACGACCCGGTCGCCGTCCACGATCTGGAGGGTGGGCAGGCAGGTGACCCGCCGGCGCTCGTCGCGCGGGAAGTCCGTGGCGTCCAGCATCGGCGAAGGCTTCACGCCGGCGGTCCAGACGATGGTGTCGGAGCGGAAACTGTCGCCGTCGGAGAGCTTGACCATCCCGTCGACGCAGGACTCCAGCCGGGTGTCCAGCCGGATGTCCATGTTCCGCTTGAGCAGCTCCTGCACCGTGTAGGCGCCCATGTCCCGATCGACCTCGGGCAGCACCCGCTGGGTGGCCTCGACCAGGACCCAGCGCATGTCCTCCGGCTTCAGCTCCGGGTAGTAGCGCATCGCGTCCCGGGCCATGTCCTCCATCTCGGCCAGCGCCTCGATGCCGGCGTAGCCACCGCCGACGAAGGTGAAGGTCAGCGCGGAACGGCGGACGTCCGGGTCGGTCGTGGCGGCCGCCACGTCGAGCCGGTCCAGCACGTGGTTGCGCAGGTAGATGGCCTCGCCGATGGTCTTGAACCCGATGCCGTGCTCGTGCAGGCCCGGAATCGGCAGCGTCCGGGACACCGAGCCGGGGGCGACCACCACGTGGTCGTACTGGATCTCCCGGGTCGGGCCGCTGATCGGCTGCACGACCGCCGTCTTCCGGTCGTGGTCGATCCGGGTCACCGTGCCGGCCACCACCTTGCACCTGCGCAACTCCCGCCGCAGCGGCACCACGGAGTGCCGGGGCGAGATGTTGCCGGCCGCCGCCTCGGGGAGGAACGGCTGGTAGGTCATGTGCGGCTGCGGGTCGACGACGACGACCTCGGCCTCACGGGAGCTCAGCTTCTTGGACAGGCGCAGAGCGGCGTACAGGCCGACGTGCCCGGCACCCACGACAAGGATCCGCTTCGGATTCACGTCATCTATCTTTCCCCGGGCGGCTCGGCTAATCCCGTTCGAGACCCCCTTCTGTGACCGAGCACAACACCTGTGACCTGCACAACGTCCTGCCCGTCCCGTTATCTGCGACGCAACAGCCACCCGAGCAACGCGCTGACGGCCACCGCGACCAGCAGTCCCGCCACCGTGGCCGCCTGGAAGCCCCGGTCCGCCCCCGCCCCGCTGAGCCCGGCCAGCAGGATGCCGAGCACCGCGCTGGCGAGCACCACCGCACCGGCCCGGGCCAACCACCGCAGGATCAGATCCGGGTCGACCACCCCGTCGAAGGGCAGCAGCGCGACCAGCGCGCAGAGGGTGTGCGCCAGGTAGAGCAGCGTCGCCACGGCGAGCAGTCGCCACAGCGCGATCGGCCGGTCGAAGCCGGCCGAGGCCAGCAGCCACCCACCGACCGTGACCAGCGCCGCGAAGGTCGGCCAGACCCGGCGCGGCCCGGCCGCCGGCAGCACCGCCACCACCGTGAGGGCCAGCAGCGCCCGCGGCGCGAAGACCTGCACGGGGTACGCCAGCAGGAAACCGACCAGCACGGTCAGGAAGATGGCGGCCCGGACCAGCAACGGAGCCAGGCTGACCCGGGTGGCCGCGTACCGCACGGCGCGGACCCGTTCGTTCACCGCCTCCAGCACGTCGTTCATCGGGTACCCACCCGGGGGGCGGTGGCCAGCCGGGCGACGTCCCGGAGGACCTGGTCCAGGCTGCCCGCGCCGGCCCAGCGCACCACCGGCACACCGTGCTCGCGGAGCTGACCGATCATCGTGTCCCGGTCCAGCCGCCACAGCCGGTACGCCACCTCGGCCCAGCCCCGGTCCTTCGGCGGCGGCAGGTCGGCCGGCAGGGTGTCCACCGCGACCACGAACCGTCCGCCCCGGGCGAGCCGGGCCAGCATCTGCGCCGACCGCTCGTCCAGCAGCGGGGTGAGCACCACCACCAGCGCGTCGGCGGAGAGCACCTGCGGCCCGAAGACCTGGTCGTACGGCTCGTGCGGGGAGGCCTCGGCGTGCACGTCGAGCAGCCACTCCAGCACCGTCAGGTACTGCCGGCGCCCGGTGGCCGGGCGCAGCCGGCGGGCGGCCGGACCGTACTCCAGCATCGCCACCCGGTCGCCCCGGTGCAGGTAGTGCTCGCCGATCGCGGCGGCCGCCCGGACCGTGGTGTCGAGCACCGACGCGGGACCGTTGACACCCCCGGAGCGGCCCGCCTCCGCCAGCACGTCGAGCAGCACCACCACCTCGGCGTCCCGGTCGGAGAGGGTGGCCGCGACGTGCAGCTGGCGGGCCCGCAGCGAGACCCGCCAGTCGATCCGGCGCAGCCGGTCACCCGGGGCGAAGACCCGCACCCCGGCCAGCTCGCCGCCTTCCCCCGGCCGCCGGGAATGGTGCGCGCCGACCAGCCCGGCCGCGCGGGGCATCGCCTCCACCGCCTCGAAGGGCTCGGTCCTCGGGTAGACCCGCATCCGCACCGGGTCGGTGATCACGGCCCGGGAGACCAGCAGCCCGTCCGCGCTGGCGACCCGGGCGCCGGCCGGACCGATCGGGTGCCGGCCCCAGCGCAGCGCCGTACCGGACAGCTCCAGGTCGACCGCCGTGCCCCTCGGCACGGAGGTGACGAAGGGCCGGTCGGCGCCCCCGGCGCGGGCCACCTGCAGGCCCGTCCCGCCGAAGCCGACCTTCTCCACCCGCAGCCACGGCGACATCCGGGTCCGCACCACCGCCACGTCGTACGACACGGTGTCCGGGTTGCCGACGGCGACCGTGGCGGTCATCGGGCCGCCCTCCACCAGGTGTGCGTCTCCGGTGCTGATCTCCAGCTGCGGCCCGGCGGTGGGCCGTCGGCGCAGCGCGTACGCGGTGCCGAGGGCGAACGGCGTGGCCAGCACCACCAGGTCGACCCGGCCGAACAGCACCGCCGCGATCAGCAGCAGCCCGGTGAGCAGCACCGCCCGGCCGAGCGCCCAGGTGGGTGCCCAGCCCGTCGCCGGCTCCGGCTCGTGACGGCTGGCCATCAGCGCCCGGGCCGCCCGGCCGCGTAGCTGGGCAGCGCGCCGCTGGCCGGGGCGGGCGTCTGCTCGAGGACCTCACCGACGACGAAGGACGGGTCGACCCGGCGCAGCCACATCTCCGGGCGCAGCGTGATCCGGTGGGCCAGCGCGGGCACCGCCACCTCCTTGACGTCCTCCGGCACCACGTAGTCCCGGCCGGCGAAGACGGCCCGGACCCGGGCCAGCAGCAGCAGCGCCAGCGAGCCGCGCGGGGAGGCGCCGACCAGCGCGGACGGGTGCTCCCGGGTGGCCGCGGTGAGCGCCACGATGTAGCGGCCGATCGAGTCCTCGACCACCACGTCCTCCAGCGCGGCCTGCATGGCGCGCAGCGTGGCGGCGTCCACCACCGGCTTGATCTCGGCCTCCTCGCGACGGCGGGCCATCCGCCGGCGCAGCACCTCCCACTCCTCCTCGTGGTTCGGGTAGCCGAACGACACCCGGAGCAGGAACCGGTCGAGCTGCGCCTCCGGCAGCGGGTACGTCCCCTCGTACTCGATCGGGTTGGCGGTGGCGAGCACGTGGAACGGCTCGTCCAGCCGGTAGGTGACGCCTTCGACGGAGACCTGCTTCTCCTGCATCGCCTCCAGCAGCGCCGACTGGGTCTTCGGCGGCGTCCGGTTGATCTCGTCGGCGAGCAGCAGGTTGGTGAAGACCGGGCCGGCCCGGAACGAGAAGTCGCCGCTGCGCTGGTCGTACAGGAAGGAGCCGGTGACGTCGGCGGGCAGCAGGTCGGGGGTGAACTGAAGCCGGCGGAAGTCCAGCCCGAGGGCCTGCGCGAAGGAGCGCGCGGTCAGCGTCTTGCCCAGCCCCGGCAGGTCCTCCAGCAGCACGTGCCCACCGGCGAGGATGCCGGCGAGGACGAGTTCCAGCGCCTCCCGCTTGCCGACCACGACCGTGCCGACCGCGTCGAGCACCGCCCGGGCCAGTTGGCCCACCTCGGCGGGGGGCATGCTCCGGTCCACGTCGTTCAACACAGCTTCTCCAGTTCGGTGACGATCGCCGCGAGGTCGCGCGGCGACGGGCGGCGGCGGGAGGGCGTGCTGAGGAATGTCCACAGCGGCTCCCCTAGCAGGGTGCGGGCGCGGGCCGGGTCGGACTCGCGGGTGATGCCGTGCTTCTGGCGCAGCCGCTCGTCGGCCAGCTCGCCGATCCGGGGCAGGACCCGCTCGGTGAACCGCTCGCGGTTGCCCGCGCACCAGTCCAGCGGGCGTTCCCACCCGTTGATCGCGGCGCGCAGCGCGTCCCGGGCGGCCCAGTTCCAGCTGCCCGGCTCCTCGCCCGCCGGCGCACGGTAACCGGCCCGGGGCGGTGGCGGGGGCGACAGCGCGGCGGTGACCCGCCGGACGGCGAGCAGCGCGAGCACCCCGGCGACGACGATCCACAGGGAGACCTGGAGGCCGACCGTCCGCAGGCCCGCCACGACGACCGCCACGATGGCCGCGGTGACCGCGAGGGTCCGCAGCACCAGGCGAACCCGCCCGCCGCGGGGCGCGACGGCCGGTCCGGCCGGTTCCTCCTCGAACGACAGCAGGTCGTCGATGCTGGTACTCACGGCGCCACCTCGGTTCGCGACTGCGGGGCTCGCAGGACCGGCTCACTCCTCGCGCTCACGGCGCCACCTCGGTTCGCGACTGCGGGGCTCGCAGGACCGGCTCACTCCTCGCGCTCACGGCGCCACCTGGCCGGCGAGGTTGGTCAACTCGCCGCGCAGCCGGCGCAGGGCCGCCCGGGCCTGGTCGCGCATCCGCTCGTCGACGGTGTGCGTGGCGTACCGGGCCTCGCGGTAGACGTGCGCGAACCCGTCCAGCACGTCCGCGCTGGCGATCGCCGGGACGCCGGCCGCCGGGTCGCCGCGCAGCAGCCGGCTGACCAGATCGGTCGGGGTGTCCCCGGCGAGCCGGGGCACGCCGGCCTCCTCGGCGGCCTCCTCCAGCCGGACCCAGCAGGCGATCACCGCGGTCCGCGGGTCGGTGGCCCGGTCGTCCAACTCCACCAGGCCCGCGTCGAGCGCGGCCACCACCTCCCGGGCGGTGCCCTCGGCGGTACGCCGGGCCCGCTGCGCCGGGATCGCCCGGGTGGTCCGCCGCAGCGCGCCGCGGACCAGCGTCCAGCCGACGTACCCGATGGCGAGCAGGGCCGCCAGGCCCAGCACGACCATGGCGGCGGTGACGATCCAGTCCGGGATCTGCGCCTGGGTGGCCTCGGCGCCGTCCCTCGGCTCGACGGCGATCGACGGCGCGGGCTCGGCGGAGGGGTAGTCCGGCACGTAGGGGATGTTGTCGGCGGCGGGCGGGATCCGGCTGGCCCCGATCGAGGAGTGCCCGGCCGCCAGCGCGGCGACGGCCAGCAGGACGGTCACCGCCGCGATCGGCCACCACCTGCGCAGCACGCCGAGGTCCATCCCACCGCCCCACGCATCCTCAGTCCACCCCGGCCAACTGCTTCGCCCGGGCGAACACGTCGTCCAGCATCCCTGGTGTCAGCCGCCCGGTGAAGGTGTTCTGCTGGCTGACGTGATAGCAGCCGAGCAGCGCCGGTGCGGAGCCGCCGGACCAGTGTGCCCCATGGCCGAAGGCCGGTCGCGGACTGGGCGGCCGGACCCCGTACACGTCGCGCAGCACCGGCCACCACGCGGCCCAGGCGAAGGCACCCAGCGCGACCACGACGCGCAGGGTGGGCCGGATCAGCGCGACCTCCCGGTGCAGCCACGGCGCGCAGGTGTCCCGCTCGGCCGGGGTGGGCTTGTTGTCCGGCGGTGCGCAGCGCACCGCGGCGAAGATGCGGGTGTCCCGCAGGGTCAGGCCGTCGTCGGAGGCCACGCTGGTCGGCTGGTTGGCCAGGCCGGCGCGGTGCAGCGCGGCGAAGAGAACGTCGCCGGAGCGGTCCCCGGTGAAGATCCGGCCGGTGCGGTTGCCGCCATGCGCGGCCGGTGCCAGCCCGAGGATGGCGGTCCGCGCGTCGGCGGCGCCGAAGCCGGGCACCGGGCGGCCCCAGTACCGCTGGTCGCGGAAGGCCGCCCGCTTGACCCGGGCGACCTCCTCCCGCCAGGCCACCAGGCGCGGGCAGGCGAAGCAGTCGCTCACCGCGGCGTCGAGGTCGGCGAGGTCGGTCGCCCGCGCGGCGCGGGCGACCACCTCGTCGGGCGTACGCGGCTCAGCCAAGCTTGGCCCGGAAGAGTTCCAGGGTGCGGGCCCAGGCGGTGGCGGCGGCCCGCTGGTCGAACTTCTCCGGCCGGTCCTCGTTGAAGAACGCGTGTGACGTGCCCGGGTAGTCGTAGGTCTGGCAACTGCCGCCGGCCGCCTCGATGGCCCGGCGGGCGGCCTGCACGCCGTCCGCGGACGAGAGGCCGTCCTCTTCGGAGCAGTGGATCAGGGCGGCCTTGCCGGCGTAGTCGGCCCAGTCGGCGCGCATCCCCTCCCAGGGCAGCCGGGGGTAGAAGCCGGCGGTGGCGACGATCCGCTCGGAGAACGTCGCCGACCAGAGGGCCAGGCTGGCGCCGGCGCAGAAGCCGGCGCAGCCGACCTTGCCGGTGACCTCGGGACGGCCGGCGAGGTATTCCGCCGCGGCGGCGATCTCCGTCGCCGCCTCGTCCATCTGCGGCCCGTTCAGCATCTGTCGCGGCTCGGTCGGCTTGCTGGCCGGCTCGCCGTGCCGGAAGTCCGGGGCGAGGGCGACGAACCCCGCCTCGGCGAAGCGGTCCACCACCGCCCGGACGTGGGGCACGAGACCCCACCAGTCCTGGATGACGATGACCGCCGGGCTGGCCACACCGCCGGAGGGTATCGCGAGATACCCCTCGCTCGTCCCTCCGTTGCTGGTGAAGCTCACCGTCTCGCCCATGGCCCGTCCTCCTAGCGGTCAGTCATCGTTGGCTGGTCGCCCAGTGGTCCTACGTGCGGGTAGCCTGCCACGCCGCCACCACGCCGGGGAAGACGCGAGAACAGTGGCATTCACCTCCCGTTCGCCTTCCGGACAAGGCAGAGCAGGTAGCCGTCGCCGTCACCGCCGACGCGGTAGAGGACGTATCCGTCGTCGCCGGGGCGGAAGTGCGGCTCGCACGCCACCGCCGACCGGCTCCGCGCGGCGGCCGGGTCGTCCACCCGGCCGACCACCGCGTACGCGGCCCGGGCGCCGGTGCAGGGGACGATCGTCGCGTCGTCGACCGACGTAGCCCCGGTGCCGGCGACCCGGGGCAGCTCGGCGACGCAGTCGCCGGCCTTCGCGTCGGCCGTGCCGTCGCGGCCCAGCAAGCCGCCGAGGGGTCCGGGACCGAGCTTGAGCACCGCGCCCACCGCGAGCGCGACCAGCACGCCGAGGATCAGCACGACGACGCCGAGGACCGTGCCGATCCGGGACCGCCCGGCGGCCGGTGTGGACGGGGCGGCGGGCTGCTGCTCGCTCTCCCGTGCGGGGGGTGCGGGAGCGACGGCGACCTGCTCTGACACGGGCGTTCCTTCCGGGGTTGGGTGAGAGCAAGCGACACCGTAGCGATCAAGATCGGGTCGCGCTGCACCGCCCCGTCCATCATGGACGCACGAGGGGCGCCCACCGGATCGGTGGGCGCCCCTCGGTGTGGTTCAGCGGGTCGGGCTCGGCTCCGGGACCGTGCCGGTCGGGGCCGGAGTCACCGTCGCGCTGGGGACCGCGGTCGGCGTGGCGGCCGCCGTCGGCAACGAACTTCCCGACGGCGCCGGGGTCGCCCCGCCCCCGTTCGCCCCCGGCGGCACCGGTGCCGTGGCGGGCGGCCGCGGCCGGAACGGGGCCATTTCCGGGCAGTACGGGTAGCCGGTGCGCAGCGCGGCGTCCGGCTGGGCCGGGTCGACGCACGACGGGTAGCCGAGCCGGATCGGCACGCCGTTCTGGTCGAAGAGCCGGGCGTTCTCCACCAGCCGCCCCTCGCTGTCGTAGACGAAGACGTCCTGGACGCTGTCGTACCGGTCGCCGACCGACACCCCCTGGTAGCCGAAGTCGTCCCACTGCGACCGCTCGTCGAGGTTGACGAGCAGGACCAGCCCGAAGACCACCAGCACGAGGGCGCCGGCGTGCATCAGCCGGCGCGGCCACCGCCGCAGTCGGTCGGAGTTGCGACCGAGCCAGATCGAGGCCAGCACGGCGGCGACGAGCACGAGCAGGCCGGTGACCTCGCTGAGGAAGGGCCGGGGCACGAGGGTGAGGTCACCACTGAAGATCGCCGAGAGCAGTGCCGCCGCCAGGTAGCCGCGCAGCACCCACCAGGCCGGCCGGAGCAGGCGGAGGAACTCGCTCGCCGAGGCGTACCCGAGGATCGGACCGAGACTGGTGTCGAGGCCGGACAGCCGGGCGCGGGCCCGGTGCGCGGCGGCGGCGATCCGCCGGTTCAGGCCGCCGCGGGCGCCGAGCGGCTCGCCGGCGCCGGCGGCCGCGCGCAGTTCGGCGGCGTACGCCTCGGGCTCGCCGAGCCGCTCGACCAGCGTGCCGTCCGCCTCGGCGGCGACCTCGGTCAGGTGCTCCGGCAGGTCCTCGGTCAACTCGTCGCGGACGGCGGGCGGCAGGTCGGCCAGTGCGGCCCGCACCCGGTCGACGTAGTCCGCGATGTCCTGCCCAGTGACGGTCATGCCGCCATCCCCCGATCGTCGAGCAGTGCGTCCATGGTCGTGGCGAACGAGCGCCAGGTCTTGCCGGAGCGGGCGAGCTGGTCCCGGCCGGCGGCGTTGAGGGCGTAGTACTTGCGGTGCGGGCCGGATTCGCTCGGCACGACGTAGGTGGTGAGCAGGCCGGCGGCGAAGAGCCGGCGCAGGGTGCCGTAGACCGAGGCGTCGCCGACCTCCTCCAGGCCGGCCTCGCGCAACCGGCGCAGGATGTCGTAGCCGTAGCCGTCCTCCTCTCGGAGCACGGCGAGGACGGCGAGGTCGAGCACGCCCTTGAGGAGCTGCGTGGTATCCACGCTTTCGACACTAGTGCGGATTGCGGAGTACCGTCAAGAAAACACTAGTGCGCGTCGGCCCCGTCGTAGGGTCGGAAGCATGTCGTGGAGCAGCTACGGATCCTTCCTGGTCTTCGCCACGGTGCTGATCCTCATCCCCGGCCCGGACTTCGCGGTGGTCACCCGGAACACCCTCGCCGCCGGTCGACGGCGCGGCAGGTGGAGCGCGGTCGGGGTGACCGGCTCGAACGCCGTGCAGGGCGTCGCCGCGGCGGCCGGGCTGGGCGCGCTCATCGTCCGCTCCCAGCCGCTGTTCGAGACGATCCGCTGGGCCGGCGTCGCCTACCTGGCGTACCTGGGCGTGCAGGCCTGGCGCTCGGCCTGGCAGGGCCGGTACGCGCCGCTGGCCGACGGCGGCCCCACCCCGTCCGGCGAGGCGTTCACCGGCTTCCGGCAGGGCTTCCTGTCCAACATCACCAACCCGAAGGTGCTGGCCTTCTACCTGGCCGTGCTGCCGCAGTTCGTCGGCGGCTCCGCGCCCCTGGCGGTGCTGCTGCTGTTCGCGCTCAGCCACGCGGTGCTGGGGCTGGCCTACCTGCTGGTGCTGGTCGCGACGATGAACCGCGCCCGCGACCTGCTGTCCCGCCGCCGGGTCCGACGCTGGCTGGACGGGCTGACCGGGGTGGCCCTGCTCGGCTTCAGCGCGCGCCTCGCCACCGAGCGCGCCTGACCACCGCCCGCCCGCTCGGCTGCTACACCCTGTGCTGGGTGACGTTGATGACGGCGCCGTTGGGGTCGCGGACGAAGAACCGGCGTAGCCCCCAGGGCTCGTCGGTGAGCGGGTAGACGATCTCGGCACCCGCGGCGACGCACCGCGCGTGCACGTCGTCGACGTCGTCCACCTCGATCGACACGTCGGGGTGGACGTCCGCGCGGATGTCCCGCTTCATGACCGAGAGCTGGACCTCGCGGGTCTCCCCACCGAAGAACAGGATCCAGTCGAGCCCGTCACCGCCGTCCAGCCCGATCAGGTCGGTGTAGAACCGACGGCTCCCGTCGAAGTCCTCGGAGCGGATGTTCGGCTTGATCCGCTTGACCGCCATTTCGGCAGCCTAGGCGGCTTACCCCGTCAGCGCGAGGCTCCAGGCGATGCCGTCCGGCAGTTGCGACAGAATCTGCGCTGGACGGGTCAGAGATAGAGCGTTTTCCAACCTGATCTTGCAGGTCAGGGCGGGTGTGGCAGACCCGGACATCGATGAGGGCGAGGCTCCAGGTAAGACCGCCCGTCCCGCACTGCGGGTCGCCGCGGCGTTCACCGAGCTCGCCGAAGCGATCTGACAGGTAGTCGGCGGGCCTAGCGTGTCCGCCGATCCGGTAACGCAACAGCGCCGGGGTTCGAATCCCTTCGGGCGCGCATCTCCCCAGGTGAGCCGGGTCTCGGCTCCAAGATCAAGCCCATCCCTTTCGGTGGACCTCGTGCCGTGCCCGTGCGTCCATGCCCGCCGCGTCGTCGTGAACCAGGGGATCCCGGCACGCGCCAGGCGGTCGCGCACCCACGCCCACTCCGGCGGACCCGCGCCCTCCTCGCCGTACCGCGCGTCGTGCTCCGCCACCGGATCCGTCACTGGATCAGCCATGCCGATCGACCCGAGTGATGAGTTGTCGCGCCCGCACCCGTCACACCTACGACGGGACACGACGAGACGGAAGGATGACGTGATGAGTGCGGACACGCGGCTGGAGGAGCTGGGCGTGAGCGGTCTGGGCGGGAGCGGTCTGGGCGGGTGCGGTCTGGGCGAGGTCGACGAGCCGGCGTTCTCGGGGCTGGCGGAGCGGCACCGGCGGGAGCTGCACGTGCACTGCTACCGGATGCTCGGGTCGTTCGAGGACGCCGAGGACACCGTGCAGGAGACGTTCCTCCGTGCCTGGCGGCGGCGGGAGACCTTCGAGGGGCGGTCGACGTTCCGGGCCTGGCTGTACCGGATCGCCACCAACGCCTGCCTGGACCTGCTCGCCAAGTGCCGCCCGGAGCCTGCGACCGGCGGCGAGGTGCTGTGGCTGCAGCCCTACCCGGACCGGCTGCTCGACGAGCTGCCCGCGGGCGATGCGGACGAGCCGGAGAGCGTCGCCGTCGCACGGGAGACGATCGAGCTGGCGTACCTGGTCGCGGTCCAGCACCTCGCGCCGCGCCCGCGGGCCGTGCTGATCCTGCGGGACGTGCTCGGCTGGCCGGCGAAGGACGTCGCGGAGCTCCTCGGGGACTCCGTCAACTCCGTGAACAGCGCGCTGCAGCGGGCCCGCGCCGGCATGCGGGAGCACCTGCCCGCCGAGCGGCAGGACTGGACCGGCGGCGAGGAGGACGCCGGGACGCGCGAGCTGGTGCGCCGCTTCACCGACGCCAGTGTGGCCACGGACATCGACGTGCTCGCTGCCATGCTGCGGGACGACGTCCGCTGCTCGATGCCGCCCACGCCGGGCCTGTACGTCGGCCGCGACGCGGTGGTGAACAGCTGGGTCGAGGATGGATTCGATGGCATGAAGGGCCTGCGCGCGGTCCCCACCTCGGTGAACCGGCAGCCGGCCGTCGCCTTCTACCTCTGGCGGAAGCGGGAGGGCGCGTACCTGCCGCTGACGATCGACGTCCTGCGCGTCACCGGCGGGGCGATCAGCGAGATCGTCATCTTCCACGACGACCAGTTCCCGCGGCTCGGGCTGCCGGAGCGCCTGCCGGCGGACGGCACGGAGTAGTCCCGGTGTGGACGCTCGCGCTGCGCGGTGGCGCGCGTGTCGCGGTGGTCGCGGCGCAGTGGTGCGACGCGTTCGGCGTCGTCACCCGGGGGCGGGTGCAGCTGGAGTTGCGCGACGGCGAGCCGGGGCCGGTCGTCGGACGCGACGCCGGGTTCTGGCTCCGCGGCACGGGCGTCCGCGCCCTGCGGAACCCTGGCCGTCGCACGGCGAGGGTGCGCATCGTCACGCCCAGGGCCAGGACCGTCACCTGCCGGTCAACACACCCCGTACGCCAGTTACCGAGGGATGGAGGAACGACATGAACAGCATGGATGACACCGGGGTCGTCGCGGGCCCGGCATCGGGCCGGACCAGGCACACCCACCGACTCCGCGGGCTCGCCGGCACCGGCTTCATTGCCACGCTCGCGGCGATGGTGGCCACTACCCTCGCCGCTGCGCTTGCCCAGGCCGTTGGCGTCGACTTCGAGGTCCCCGATGGTGGCGAGACGATCCCGTTGTC
>NZ_JBHSBP010000061.1:0-23917 GCF_042650725.1 Micromonospora sp. GCM10011541 | reverse complement strand
AGGCCAACACCCGCCGCGGCCGTAACGGCAACGCCGCGATCCGGACCGCCACCGACACACCGGTCCGCCACCAGACACGTCGACCAACCCGAGCCGCCACGATCCGGCCGGCGCGGGATCGACGCAAAACCGTACCCACCCCGAAGCAGATCCGACCTGCAACGGTCAAGACCTCACGCCTGCTGCCCTTGCGACGGCAGGTTCCCGCCCCGGCAGACTCCCCATCGCGATCTGCCGGTCAGCGTCCGGCGGGACGGACACCCCAGGAGACCAACCCGAAAGGGCCGGTCAGCCAGGTGCCGCACACGGTTCCCACCACCACCCCGCGACACCCTCACCAGGTCCGCGGGGCAACCCTCGGTCGCGGCTTCCACCGCCACGTGCACGCCACCCCCGTCACCGACCGGGACGGTAGCGCCAGCCGGATGTCCGGCTCGCCGAGGATCACATAGGGAACCAGAGACGCTCACTTGGCCGGCCCCGCCGGCGGCTTGGTGAGGTGCCACGCCAGCAGCGCCGCGCCCAGGGCGAGCAGCACCACGCCGCCGGAGATCCCGGCGCCCTCCTCGCCGCTGCTGCGGTGCCCGGTGGCGCCGAAGTAGATCACCGCGAGCCCGGCCAGCAAGGCGATGAACGTCCGCATGCCTCGGTCCTTCACATTCCGGACGGTACGGCCCGTCCCCGCCCGTGCTGCGGCCTTTTCCGGCCGATTCCCCCGTCCGGGGTCACTCCGGCCGGCCCGCGGCCGGGCCGCGCAGCCGCACCCGGCGCACCGCCCGATCGGCCACCTCGAGCACCGTGACGGTGAGCCCGGGCAGGCGCACCGTCTCCCCCGGCCCGTCGGGCACCCGGCCCAGCCGGGCCAACACCAGGCCGGCGATCGTGGTGTACTCCCGGGACAGCGGGAAGGTCAGCCGCACGCCGACGTCCGGCAGGTCGTGCAGCGGGAAGTCGCCGGAGAGCAGCAGCGCGCCGTCCGGCTCCCGGACCACCCCGCGCACGTCCCGGTCGGTCTCGTCGTAGAGCTCGCCGACGACCTCCTCGAGCAGGTCCTCCATGGTCACCAGGCCGTCGACCCCGCCGTGCTCGTCGACCACCAGGGCGATCTGCTCGTGACGCTGGCGGAACTGGCGCATCGCGTCGGCGACCGGCAGCGTCCCGGGTAGCAGCAACGGCGGCCGGGCGCGCTCGCCGGCGGTGGCGGCACCGGCGTCGACCAGGTCGCGGATGTGCAGTACGCCGCACACGTCGTCCAGGCCGCCCGGCCCGACCACCGGGGCCCGGGACCGGCCGGCGGTGGCCAGTCGCCGCATCGCCTCCGGGGCCGGCGCCGAGGCCGGCACGACCGTCACGTCCCGGCGCGGGACCAGGATCTCCCGCAGCGTCCGGCCGGCGATGTCGAACGCCCCGGAGAGGATCTCCCGCTGCTGGGCGGAGAGGCCGCGCTGGCTGACCAGCAGCTCGCGCAACTCCTCCTCGGTCACCTCCTCGCGGCGGGCCCGGGGATCGCCGCCGGCCAGCCGGACCAGCACGTCGGTGCTCCGGCTGAGCAGCCACACCGCCGGCCGGGACAGCCGGCCCAGCAGGTCCAGCGGACCGGCGCTGAGCAGCGCCCACCGTTCCGCCCACTGCATCGCCAGCCGCTTCGGCGCCAGCTCGCCCACCACCAAGGTGACGAAGGTCAGGACCACCGTCACGAGCAGCACCGCCACCGGCTGCGCCGCGCCGCCGAGAAAGCCCAGCGGCCCGACCAGCGGCTCGGCCAGCGACACCGCGGCCGCCGCCGAGGCGAGGAAGCCGGCCAGGGTGATGCCGAGCTGGATGGTGGCCAGGTAGCGGTTCGGCTCCCGGACCAGGCGGACCAGCCGGACGCCGCTACGACCCGAGCGGCCCAGCCGGCGCAGCTGCCCCTCGCGCAGCGTCACCAGCGCCATCTCGCTGCCGGACAGCGCCGCGTTGACCAGCACCAGGACGGCCACCAGGGCGACCTGACCCGCCATCACACCCCCTCCCGCTCCACCGCACGCCCCGCCGGGGCACCCGGTCAGTCGTTCTCCAGGTCGTCCAGGGAGATGGCGTGGGTCATCAGCCACCGGGCCAGCGCGGCCATCCCGAACAGCCACAGCGGCGCCGACTCCGTGGTGCCGTTGGTGGCGAAGATCGCGAAGCGCAGATCCGGCGCCCGGTACGCCTCGATCCGCCACCGGTGCTGCTTGTCCCGCCAGACCGCCGAAGGGTCCATGGCGTCACCGTAGGCGACCGCGCCCGCCGGCCGGGCCGTCTTCGTCCGCGCCGGTCAGCTCGGTGGGGCGACCACCTCACGGGCGTCGTCGGGCAGCCGGCGGGTGGCGCCCCGCCGGTCCAGCAGCTCCAGCAGCGGCACGGCGACCCGGCGGGTGGTGTCCAGGGCCTGCCGGGCCGCGCTGAGGGTGAACGGCTGCGGCAGGCGGGCGAGGACCCGCACGGCGTCGTCGAGCGCGCCGGGGAGCAGCACCACGTTGTCGGCGAGCTTGAGCAGGGCGCCGGCCCGCACGGCCGCGCCGATCTCCCGGGGCCCCAGCCCCAGGTCGGCCAGGCGGTGCGTCTCCGGGGCCTGGAAGGGCCGGTCGCCGTACTCGGCGCGGACCCGGTCCACGGCCCGGGCCACCGGCTCCGGCAGCGCGTCGACCGACGTCGCGGTGACCCGGCCGGCGCGCAGCCGCAGCGGCGGCCGGAGCAGCGCCTCCACCAGGGCCCGGTCGGGCAGGGCGAGGCGCTGGCGCAGTACGTCCACCGGCACGCCGGGTTCGAGCGGATGCTCCCGGGCGTACCGGGTGACCTCCTCGGTGAGCCGGCCGCCGAGCCGGCGCCAGTGCTCCGGGTCGGCCAGCCAGTCCCCGGCCACCGGCGCGACGGTGACCGGCACGCCCATCCGGGTCAGCTCGCCGGCCCGGACCAGGGCCCGGCGGCACAGCTCCCCGGCCAGGTCGGGCCGGCCGTCCAGCCCGGCCAGGACCGCCGCCCGGGCGGTCGCCGCGCCGCGTCGGCGCAGCGGTGGCGGGGCGACGTCCAGCACGGTCACCCCGCCGGCGACGTGGTGCCGGCCCGGGTCGCGCAGCAGCGCCCGGTCGCCGATCAGCAGCGGCAGCGGGCGGGCCAGCCGCAGCCGTGCCGTGTCGGGGCCCAGCGGTCGTACCCGGGCGGGCACCGCGGCCGAGCCGACGTGCAGGGTGAGGGTGGCCGGCAGGTCGCCGGCCGGGTCCCCGGCGAGCCGCACGTCCAGCAGGTCGGTCAGTCGGAACCGGCCGGGGCTGAGCAGCGCGTCGCCGCGGGCGATCCGGTCCCGGGACATCCCGCGCAGGTTCACCGCGACCCGGGCCACCGCGTCCACCCGCTGCTGCGCGGCGTTCAGGGAGTGCAGGCCGCGGACCCGGACCGGTTCGCCGGTGGCGGCGAGTTCGAGCTGGTCGCCGACGCGCAACCGGCCGCCGCCCAGGGTGCCGGTGACCACCGTGCCGCTGCCCTTGATCGTGAACGAGCGGTCCACCCAGAGCCGGACCGGGGCCGCCGGCGCCGGGGCGGGCAGCCGGGCGACCAGCCGGTCGAGGGCGGCCCGCAGGTCGGGCAGGCCGGCACCGGTCGCGCCGCTGACCGCCACCGCCTCCACCTCGCCCAGGGAGGTGGCGGCGATCTCCGCCCGGGCCTGCGCCAGCGCCGGTCCGGGGTCGGCGAGGTCCGCGCGGGTCACCGCCAGCAGGCCGTACGACACCCCGAGCGCGTGCAGCGCGGCCAGGTGCTCGGCCGACTGCGGCATCCAGCCCTCGTCGGCGGCGACCACGAGCAGCGCGGCCGGCGCGGGCCCGACCCCGGCGAGCATGTTCGGCACGAACCGCTCGTGTCCGGGCACGTCGACGAAGGCGATGGTGCCGCCGGAGGGCAGCGTGGTCCAGGCGAAACCCAGGTCGATGGTCATGCCGCGGCGGCGTTCCTCGGCCCAGCGGTCGGGTTCCATCCCGGTGAGCGCCCGGACCAGGGTGGACTTGCCGTGGTCGACGTGTCCGGCGGTGGCGACGACCCACACGTCAGTCGCCCACCCGCAGGACGGCCGCCCGGATCGCCGCGTCCGCGTCGGCCGGCACGCAGCGCAGGTCGAGCAGGAGGCGGCCGTGCAGCACCCGGCCGAGCACCGGGGGTTCGCCGGTGCGCAGCGGCTCGGCGTACCGCTCGGGCAGGCTCAGCGCCCACGACTCGAGTTCGACGCCGGGGGCGCCGCCACCGCCGACCACGGCGGCGCAGGGCACCACCTCGGCCTTGCGGCCGTCGGCGCCGAGCTGGTCGCGCAGCCGCTCGGCGCGCTCGCGCAGCACGGCCGGGTCGGCGTGCAGGGCGTCCCGGGTCGGGGTGGTCGGGGCGTGCAGGGTCGCGGCGAGGGCGGCCAGGGTGAGCTTGTCCACCCGCAGGGCCCGGGCCAGCGGGTGCCGGCGCAGCCGCTCGACCAGGGCGGCGTCGCCGAGCAGCAGCCCGGCCTGCGGACCGCCGAGCAGCTTGTCGCCGCTGGCGGTGACCAGCGCGGCGCCGGCGCGCAGGGTGCTGGCGGCGTCCGGCTCGTCGGGCAGCAGCGGGTCGGGGGCGAGCAGCCCGGAGCCGATGTCGGCCACCACCGGCACGCCGAGGGTGGCCAGCTCGCGTACCGGCACGGCCGAGGTGAAGCCGGTGACCACGAAGTTCGACGGGTGGACCTTGAGGACGAAGCCGGTGCGCGGGCCGATCGCGGCGGCGTAGTCGGCACGGGTGGTGCGGTTGGTGGTGCCCACCTCGCGCAGCCGCGCGCCGGTGCTCTCCAGCAGGTCGGGCAGGCGGAACCCGTCGCCGATCTCGACCAGCTCGCCGCGGCTGACCACGATCTCCGCGTCGGCGGCGAGGGCGGTGGCGGCGAGCACCAACGCGGCGGCGCCGTTGTTGACCACGTGCACGGCCGCCGCGTCGGGCACGGCGGCGGCGAGCGCGTCGAGGGTGTCCCGGCCGCGGCGGGCCCGGCGGCCGGTGCGCAGGTCCAGCTCCACATCGGTGTGTCCGGCGGCGGCGACCATCGCCTCGACCGCGGCGGCCGACAGCGGCGCCCGGCCGAGGTTCGTGTGCAGCACGACGCCGGTGGCGTTCAGCACCGCCCGGGGCGCGGGCGCCGGCAGGTCGGCCAGCGCCGCGTCGCGTACCGCTTGGGGGGTGATGTCGCCGCGGCGGGCGCGCTGCTGCGCGCGGACGATCGCGGCCTTGACCCGGTCGCGGCCGAGCGTGCCGGCGGCGGCGGCGAACGCCGGATCGGCGAGCAGCGCGTCGGTGCGTGGCACCCGCCGACGCGGATCGGCCGTGCCGTCGGGCATGCGTCATCTCCCTGCGCCTGCTTTGGCGGAGACGGACGGGAATCGAACCCGCCTGGCCCGGGTCCCGGACCACACCGGTTTTGAAGACCGGGAGGGGCACCAGCCGCCTGAACGCCTCCGCCCAGCAGTCAACCACATATGATCTCCATCCGCCGGGCGAAGGGAGTGACCGCGCCGGCCCGGCTCAGGGCCCCGACGTCCCGAAGGGCGGCCGCGGCTTGCCCGGGCTGGTCGCCAGGCGGGTGATCGGCGGCAGCAGCAACCCGCTCCGGCATGGGCGGTGCGATCGTGCCGACGCCCGGCGGTACGACGCGCTGCGCTACCTGAGGCGTTCCTGCGCATCCCCGGCGGCGGAGGCGGGTGCGTGGGCGGCAGCTGCTGGAGCGGACGGGTCGCGTGACGGGAGCGGCGATCACTCGGTGATCAGCTTCGCGGCGGTGATGACGGTCTGTACCACGCCGTAGCCGAGCAGCACGGTGACCAGCGCCCACGATATCCAGAGCCGGGCCTGCTGCGGGACCACGGCGTTGGCCGGGGGCCGGCTCTCCGGCCGCAGGGCGACGGGGTCGGTCCGTTCGGCGGGCGCTACGGGAACCGCTCCGCCAGTGTCCGGTTCGTGGAAACGTTCCGGGACGGGGCGGACCAGCAGGTTGGCGATGAATCCGACGGCCAGCACGGCGACCATGGTGAACAGCGCCGGCCGGTACGCCGAAGCGGTGAACGTGCCCGGTTTGCCCTGGGCGTCGAGGACGCCGTTGACGATCAGCGGCCCGGCCACGCCGGCGGCGGACCAGGCGGTGAGCAGCCGGCCGTGAATGGCGCCCACCTGGTGAGTGCCGAACAGGTCGCGCAGGTAGGCGGGGATGGTGGCGAAGCCGCCGCCGTAGAAGGAGATGATGATGCCGGCCAGCAGCACGAACACCACCGTGGCGGTGTGTCCGACCAGCGCGAGCAGGGTGTAGAGCACCATGCCGAGGCCGAGGTAGGCCACGTAGATCGGCTTGCGGCCGATCATGTCGGACGTCGACGACCACACGAACCGCCCGGCCAGGTTGAACAGCGACAACACGCCCACGAAACCCGACGCCGCCGCGATCGAGACGGCCGACACGCCGTTGTCCCGGAAGAAGTCCTGGATCATCGGGGCGGCCTGCTCCAGGATGCCGATGCCGGCGGTCACGTTGGTGAACAGCACGATCCAGAGCAGCCAGAACGAGCGCGTGCGGATCGCGTTCGCCGCGGACACGCTCGCCGTGGTGACCAGTGGCTTGGCCCGGACCGAGGCGGGATCGAACCCGGCCGGGCGCCAGCCGGGTGGGGGAACCCGCACGTTCAGCACGCCGAGCATCATGATCAGGAAGTAGCCGACGCCGAGCGTGAGAAAGAGCCGTACCAGCGCGCTGCCCGAGGCCACCGCACCGGCGTTGATGGGGTGGAAGCCAGGATCGTAGAGCGAAAGCAGCTGACGGGAGACCGGGCTGGCAAGCATCGCGCCGCCGCCGAAGCCCATGATGGCCATGCCGGTGGCGAGGCCGGGCCGGTCCGGGAACCACTTGATCAGGGTGGAGACCGGCGAGATGTAGCCGAGGCCGAGTCCGATGCCGCCGATCACCCCGTAGCCGAGGTAAAGCAGCCAGAGCTGCTTGGTGGCGATGCCGAGCGCCCCGACCAGGAAACCCGCTGCCCAGAAACACGCGGAGGTGAACATCGTCTTGCGGGGTCCGCTGCGCTCCGCCCACGTGCCGCCGACCGCCGCGGAAAGCCCCAACATGACGATGGCAATGCTGAAGATGATCCCGATAGCCGTCTGGCTGGCCCCGAAATACGCGATGAGGGAGTTCTTGTAGACGCTGGTCGCGTAGACCTGCCCGATGCACAGATGCACCGCCAGCGCCGCCGGCGGAATGAGCCAGCGACTGTATCCGGGAGGGGCGACGGTATGGCGGGGGTCGAGCACCGACAACATGGGTATGTTCCCCCTCCTGCGAATCATTGGGTATCCGCAGTGCGACAGGCGTGGGCACGTATCCCACTGAAATGTGCGGCGGCCTACCCGAACCGGGTCGGATCAAACCCAGGCGCGGCCGGAGCGAGCCGGTGCAGGGCAGCGGACGATGAGGCGGGCCCACCTCCACTCGCGGGGCGCGGGGGGTCTGCCGAGCGAGGAGCGCCGCTCAGGCACCACGGGCGAACAGGGCCAGGCGTACCCGGTTGGGGCTGCTGGTCTCGGTCATCAGGCTGGTGATGTGGGTCTTGACCGTGACGACCCCACCGGCCCCGCGTCGGTTGTCGGTTTCCCCGCGGACCCGCGGTTGTTGTGGCCATGAGCTGAACCCCCGTATCGGCTCATGGGCCTGGCGCCTGATGCGTGGCTACCCCGGATTCGGGCCGGCGCCCGGCCCGCTGTCGTCTGGTGTCTGCCCGTCGCGCTGCCGTGCGCGCTCCCGCTGCGGCACCACGGTGTACTTCGGGTCCTTCGCGGAGGCGACCCCGCCGTGGAAGATGCCGAACCGGGTGCACACGGCGGCAGCCAGCAGCGCGCCGCCGGAGAGCGCGGAGAGCGCCCGGCTGCGCCGGCCGACCAGCGCGCCGGCCACCCCGGCGGCGGTCAACGCCCGCCCGGTCCGCAGCAGCCGGCCGGCGCTGCCGACGGCGTACGGCTCGCTGAGCAGGCCGAGCCGGTTCTCCACCCGGTGCGAACCCCACAGCTCCAGGGCCGCGCCGGCCACCGCCATGCGCCGGGCCGGGCCGGCCTGCGCCGGCGGTGCGGCGATCAGTCCGACGCCAGCGCCGCTGGCCAGGGCGCTGCCCGCGAAGACGGTCGGCAGTTCCGGGTACGCCTCGTGCCAGGAGGGCACCGCCGTGTCGGCGAGCAGCACCCCGGTGTACGTCGCCAGCGCCGGCGCGGTCGTCGCGGCGAGCAGCCCGGCGGCCTGCCCGACGGGTGGCAGCAGCCGCCGGGCGAGCCCGAGCACGCCGCGTTCCGGCAGCCAGGGCGCGGCCTCGGCGACCGCGGCGACCCCTGCGGCCGGGCCGAACACGGTGAGGATCCAGGTGCCCACCGACATCGGCGAGGTCAGCTTCGCCACCCGCAGCATGTGGTGGAACCGGCTCGGCTTGCCGAGGTCGTTGATCAGGAAGTACGCACTGGCGCTGACCGCGGCCAGGGAGGTGACCCGGCCGGCGCGGCGCAGCGCCGGCCGCCCGGTGAGCTGCCCGCCGGCGGCCAGCATCGACGACCCGGCGGCCAGGCCCCCGGTGAAGAGGTACGCCGCGATGTCCCACTTCCACACCGGCGCCTTGAGGATGGGACGGCCGTAGTAGGAGGTGAACTCGGCAGGCGGCACGTTCAGCTGCTCCCCGCCGCCACCCTTGCGGCCCCGCCGGCGCGGTCGCTCGACCGGCTCGACCTCGCGGGGCGGGTGCGGCGCCAGCCCGACCTCGGCCGCGCCGGCGTCGGTGCGCGCCACGCCGGCCCCCACAGCGGTGGCCCGGCTCTCGCTCTCCTGGCCCGCCGGCACCGGCCCGCCCGGGCCGCCGCCGTTCAGCTGCCCGCCCGGCGCCGGGCTCACCTTGGCGCCGTGGCCCGCCCGCGCGCCCGGCCCGCCGAAGCGCTCCGGACCCTCGGCCGCGAGCCGCTCCCGGAAGCGGCGGAACAGGTCGCCCACCGGGGCACGGTCCGGACTCACGATGAACCTCCGACGAACGCGGCGACGGCCGCCGCCGCCATGGCCAGGGCGGCCAGCCCGGCCCGCTTCCACATCTTCGGCAGGTCCCGCGTGGTGACCAGCGGGTCCGGCGGCAGTCCGTAGACCTCCGGCTCGTCGAGGAGCAGGAAGAACGCGCCGTCCCCGCCGACGCCGTCGGTCGGGTCGTGGCCGTAGAGCCGGGCCTCCGGCACGCCCCGCTCGTGCAGCGTGGTGACCCGCTGGGCGGCCCGCTCGCGCAGCTCGTCCAGCGGCCCGAACTGGATCGACTCGGTGGGGCAGGCCTGGGCGCAGGCCGGGGTCATGCCGGCGCCGAGCCGGTCGTAGCAGAGCGTGCACTTCCACGCCCGGCCGTCGCCCTTGCGCTGGTCGATGACCCCGTACGGGCAGGCGGAGATGCAGTAGCCGCAACCGTTGCAGATATCCTCCTGCACCACCACTGTGCCGAACTCGGTGCGGAACAGTGACCCGGTCGGGCAGACGTCCAGGCAGGCGGCGTGGGTGCAGTGCTTGCAGACGTCCGACATCATCAGCCAGCGGAAGTCGGTGCGCGACTCGGCGCCGGTGCCCCGGCCAGGCGGCTGGGCGCCCGGCAGGCCGAGGAACTCCGGACCGGCGGCCATCCGGGCGGCGGCCCGCGGCTCACCGGGCGGCACGCCGGGATCGGTGCCGGTGTCGTTGCCCACCCCGGCGGCGACCGCCGCGGTGGCCGGGCTCACCGCCGCCCCGGTGGGGTTGCCGTCGAACGGCGGGGTGCGGTGCCCGGCCGGGCGGGGCTGTTCGATGAAGGCCACGTGCCGCCAGGAGTTGGCGGTGAGCGCGCCGGTGTTGTCGTACGACATGCCGAGCAGGTCGAAGCCGGACGCCGGGACGTCGTTCCACTCCTTGCAGGCCACCTCGCACGCCTTGCAGCCGATGCAGACGCTGGTGTCGGTGAAGAAGCCCACCCGGGGGCCGGCCTCGACCCAGCCGGCGTCCGGCGCCGGGTCGAGCGGGCCGTAGAGGCTGTTGGCGTCAGGCATCCCCGCCCCCGTCCCGCGCCGCCTCGGCGGACCGCTCGTCGGTGTTGCCGGCCGCGTCCCCGCCGGCCGCGTCGGTGGTGACGATCGGCACCCGCCGGTCGGCGGTCATCCCGGCCCGGCGCTGGTACTCGGCGACCAGGTCGAGCAGGGCCGGGCCGGTGGGCCGGCGGCCGGGCCGGACGTCACAGGTGCCGACCTTGCTCTCCTGGATGAGCACGTTCGGGTCCAGGGTGATGCCGAACAGGTCGTTGGCCGAGTCGCCGGTGACCAGGCCCTCGGTGCCGAAGTGGTACGGCAGCCAGAGCTGGTGGATCACCCGGCCGTCCACCCACAGCGGGGTGAGCCGGTCGGTCACCAGCACCCTCGCCTCGATCACCGCCCGGCCGCTGACCAGGTGCGCCCAACCCAGGTGTGCGAGCCCGACCTGCGCGGCCAGTTCCGGGGACACCTCCACGAACATCTCCGGCTGCAACTCCGCGAGCGGCCGCACCGTGCGGCTCATGCCGCCCGCGGTGTGGTGCTCGGTGAGCCGGCTGACCGTGAAGACGTACGGGAAGACGTCGCTGTGCTCCTCCGGCGGGCTCGGGTTCATCCGGTTCACCGGGTGGTCGTACACCTTGCGGGTCGGGTTGGCCTGCTGGCCGTACATCGGGTTGCGCATCGGCGACTCAGCCGGCTCGTAGTGCGTCGGCAACGGCCCGTCGAGCACTCCGCGCGGCGCGAAGAGCCAGGCCTTGCCGTCGCCCTGCATCACGAACGGGTCGTCCCCGGCGAGCGCCTCCGGCCCCGAGGCGTCGTCCGCCGGCCGGAACGTCGGCGGCTTGGTCTTCTCGAAGTCCGGCACGTCGTAGCCGGTCCACTCGCCCTTCTCCGCGTCCCACCAGACGTACTTCTTCCGCTCGCTCCACGGCCGGCCCTGCGGGTCGGCGGAGGCGCGGTTGTAGAGGGTGCGCCGATTGGCCGGCCAGGCCCAGCCCCATTCGGGGGCGACCCAGCTCTGCTCGTGCCCGGGCTTCCGGCGCGCGGCCTGGTTGACCCCGTCGGCGTAGACGCCGCTGTAGATCCAGCAGCCGATCGCCGTCGATCCGTCGTCCTTGGCCTCGGCGAAGCCGCCGAGCGGGCGCCCGGTGGCCACCTCGTACCCGTTGATCTCCTTGAGCACCGCCTCGGCGCTCGGCTCGGCGTACTCGCCGCGGGTCGGGTAGTCCCAGGCGAGGTCGAGCAGCGCCCGGTCCCGCGGCTTGGTGGAGGCGGCCAGCTTCTCCCGCAACACCCGGCCGAGGTGGTAGAAGAACCACAGCTCGGAGCGGCAGTCACCCGGCGGGTCGAGGGCCTTCTCCCGCCACTGCAGCAGCCGCTGGGTCTGGGTGAAGGTGCCCTCCTTCTCCACGTGCGAGGCGGCGGGCAGGAAGAACACCTCGGTGCGGCACTCCTCCGGCACGATCTCGCCGGTGGCGATCTCCGGGCTGTTCTTCCAGAACGTGGCACTCTCGATCAGGAACAGGTCGCGGACGACCAGCCAGTCGAGGTTGGCCATGCCCAGGCGCTGGGCCTTGCCGTGCGCCGAGCCGACCGCCGGGTTCTGGCCCAGCAGGAAGTAGCCCTTCACGTGGCCGTCGATCATGTTCAGCACCTGCTGATACGTCCCGTGGTCGCCGGTCATCCGGGGCAGGTAGCCGTAGCAGAAGTCGTTCTCCGGCGTGGCCGCGTCACCCCAGTACGCCTTGAGCAGGCTGGCCGCGAAGGCCCGCGAGTTGCCCCAGAAGCCCTTCTGGCCGGGGTGGCGGATGCTGTCCACCCACCTCGCGAAAGTCGGGTGTTCGGCGTGGTGCGGCATCGGCAGGTAGCCGGGCAGCAGGTTGAACAGCGTCGGGATGTCGGTGGAGCCCTGGATGCTGGCGTGCCCGCGCAGCGCCAGGATGCCACCGCCCGGCCGCCCGATGTTGCCCAGCAGGGTCTGGATGATCGCGCCGGTGCGGATGTACTGCACGCCGACGCTGTGCTGGGTCCAGCCCACCGAGTAGACGAGCACCCCGGTCCGCTCCCGGCCGGAGTTCTCAGTCCAGGCCCGGGCGAGTTCCAGGAACTTCTCCTGGGGGATGCCGCAGACCCGCTCGACCATCTCCGGGGTGTAGCGGGCGAAATGCCGCTTGAGGATCTGGTAGACGCAGCGGGGGTGCCGCAGGGTCTCGTCCCGGTGCGTCTCCGCCGCCACCGGCGCGCCGTGCGACTCGTGCTCCAGCCCGGCCGCGGTCTCCCGCTCCTTGCCCGTTCCCCTGGCCCGGGTGTGATTCCCGTGCCCCTCGTACTGCCAGCTGGTCTGGTCGTACGAGCCGGTCTCGGGGTTGTAGCCGGAGAAGAGCCCGTCGAGGTCCTCGGTGTCGGCGAACTGCTCGCTGACGATGGTGGCCGCGTTGGTGTACGCCAGCACGTACTCCCGGAAGTCCAGCTCGTTGTCCAGGATGTACCGCACCACGCCGCCGAGCAGCGCGATGTCGGTGCCCGCCCGGATCGGCAGGTACGTGTCGGCCAGCGCGCTGGTCCGGGTGAACCGGGGGTCGACGTGGAAGACCTTGGCGCCGCGCTTCTTCGCCTCCATCACCCACTGGAAGCCCACCGGGTGGGCCTCGGCCATGTTGGAGCCCTGGATGACGATGACGTCAGCGTTGACCAGGTCCTGCTGGAAGTCCGTCGCGCCGCCGCGACCGAAGCTGGTCCCCAGACCGGGGACGGTGGCGGAGTGTCAAATCCGGGCCTGGTTCTCGATCTGGAGTGCCCCCATCGCGGTGAACAGCTTCTTGATGAGGTAGTTCTCCTCGTTGTCCAGCGTCGCCCCGCCCAGGCTGGAGATGCCCAGCGTGCGGTTGAGCGGCCGGCCGGCGTCGTCGACGTCCTCCCAGGTCTCGTCGCGGGCGGCGAGGACCCGGTCGGCGATCATGTCGAGCGCGACGTCGAGCTCCAGGTCCTCCCACTCCGTGCTGTACGGCCGGCGGTAGCGGACCTTGGTCTGCCGCAGCGGGCTGGTGACCAGACTCTTGCTGGCCGACCCCTTCGGGCAGAGCCGGCCGCGGGAGATCGGGCTGTCCGGGTCGCCCTCGATCTGGGTGACCTGCCCGTCGGAGACGAACACCCGCTGCCCGCAGCCCACGGCGCAGTACGGGCAGACCGAGCGGGCCATGCTGTCGGCGGTCTCGGTGCGGGCGGTCAGGCCCGCCGAGCGGGCGGACTGCGCCGCGGCGCCCCGGCCCAGCGGGTCGGTGCCGGTGAGCTGCCGGTAGACCGGCCAACCCTCGATGAAGGTCCGGAGACCCAACCGGAACACCCCCTCCCCCGCTCGCGGAAGCTGACCTTCTGAACATAGGCCAGCCGACGGGGGGCGCGCGACCCGAGCGGCCGACCGGCCCGGTTCGGGGACCGCCCGGGCCGGGTCGGTCAGCACGACGGCCGGAACGCGAAGCCGAAGCTCTCTTCGGTCAGGCATCCGAATCCGGGAGTCCCACCGGTGGTTGATCCTCGACGGAATCCGCTCCGGCGGGAGGTCGTGGTGGCAACCGAGCTGATGCGCCTACGCACCGAGGACGGGGACGAGGTCCTATTCGAGATCGACCGCCACGAGGAACTTCACCGCCGAAGCGGGCGCGGTGTTCGCCAAGACCGGCGTGGACGCGCACCTGACGGCTGACCTGGTCCGCCGCAGCGTCCCGGGGCCGCCGCGGCCGTCCATCGGGGGTCCACGGCGTGTTGCGCAAAACGATTCCGCCCCCGGCCGGAGCCGGGGGCGGAACGGGTGCCGGTGTGCAGGTCGCCTCTCGGCGAGTGGCGCGACGCGGCTCCAGCCGAACGGTATTCCGCGAAGGCAATTTAGGTGAGGCCCGGGGACACTGGACACACCGACACCCTTCTCAACCTACCCCGACCCCCGGTTGTTCCACGCTTTCGGTGACTGCCGCCACTCCCCGCCTCATACCCGGTCGCGCTGCCCTGAGGCAGGCGTGGGTACGCCGCTGGCCGGCACCCTCGGTGGGGGGTGCCGGCCAGCGGCGTATTGCTCTATTGGTCAGCTGTTCCAGTGCTCGACGAACGCCTGCCTGGTCACGGCTTGGCCTTGAACTGAGCGCCGTCCAGCGCGGCCTGGAGCGAATTCGTGTAGCCCTCGCTGGTCGCCGTCGCCCCGGACACCGCGTCGATGTGCGCGCTCTGCGCGGCGAGCGCCTCCGTGCGCAGCTGGGGCACCGCGTGCTTGTTGATCTCGCGGGAGCGGTTGTTCGTGCTCGGCACCGTCAGCGGCGTGATCTCGGTGATCCGGCCGCCGCTGAGGTGGGCCTGCACCTGGACGTTCCCGCGCTTCGTCTGCACGACCGGGCCGTCGGCGACGGTGGTCGAACCGGACCGTGCGACGGTGCCGCGTGACGTCCCGGGCTTCGCCGCCGCGCCGGGGCCGGTCTCCACGCCCGGCGCGCTTGCGCCGCCAACGGTCTCGGCCGAAGGCGAGCTGTCGGGTCCGGTCGACGTCCGGTAGCTGAAGAGAAGTACCACCACGGCGATCGTGGCGAGGAACCACATAGTGATCTTGCGCATATCCAGCACGCTCTTACGCAGCATCGTGTTCATGACAAAGCTCCATTCGGGGTTGGCGTCACCGCGATGGAGGTCAGCGGCAGACGCAAGCACCGCGTCAGGCACTCAAAAGCAAAGGGGGGAAAGTCTCTGCCCGGTGTTCAGCCGCGGGGCGGGGGCCTCTTCGCGGCGCCGGAACCATATGTAACGACCGGCGGCCCCGCCATCATTCCGACCCGGGCCCGGTGCACCAGCCCCCGGGTGCGGGCCAGGTACTCGGTCGTACGAAAATGTAACGACCCGGGCCCGGCCACGATTCCGGCCCCGGGATGCCGCCGGTCACACCCCCGAACCGGACATCGCACCCACCCGGGCAGCCGTCGGGCGACCCGAACCGGACAGCCCGCACCAGTTCCGGTACCTGGTGGTATCCGCGCGCACCGGACACCGCCACATCGGGCCACAACCATCAGCAAACCGAAGGGCACGGCAGGCCACAACCACCAACGGACCGCGAAGAGGGCAAAACCCGGCAACCGGAAACCGGCCGGAACCCGAGTTGGCGTTACCCTGACAGCATGCAGGCGCTCTCCCCCACGACGACCCCGGTGGCCCCGCTGGCCCGACCGGGTCGCCCCGCCGTGGTGGCCCGCACGCTCGCCGAGCTGACCGGCCCCACCCGGGGCATCGTCGAGCTGCCGGTCCGGCTGATGTGGAGCAGTGAGCGCGCCTTCGATCTGGGTGACCCGGACGACCTGCTCTGGATGTACGAGAACGTGCTGCGGGAGACGACCCGCACCGACGACCTGCGGGCGCTGATCAACGGGCGGACGCTGCGTCGGGTGTGGGGGCGGCTGAACCTGCCGCGGGGCGTACGGGTGGCGTGGGAGAGCCGGCACCGCGGCCTGCGTACCGCGTGACCCACCTGCACGAGTTCTACCGGGAGGTGGCCCGGGTGGCCCTGGCGGCCGCCGGGCCGCACCGGTTCGTGCTGGGCGGCGGGGTGGCGTGGGCGGCGCACGGCCTGGTCACCCGCCCGACGGAGGACGTGGACCTGTTCGCGGACGTGGAGGGGGCGGCCGCCGCGGCGGCGGCCGGGGTACGCGCGGCGCTGGAGCGGGCCGGCTACGAGGTGCTGGACGCCGACCCGGACAGCGAGCTCGGGGAACTGTTCGACGGGTTCGACCGGGACATGCGGGACTTCGTGGTGAGCCGGGACGGCCGACGGATCCGGTTGAGCCTGGCCCGCCTCGACCGGTACCGCAGTCCGGTGGTGATGGACCTCGGCCCGGTGATGGACGTCCGCGACCTGGTCGCGAACAAGACCGCCGCGCTGGTCAATCGGCGTGAGGTGCGCGACTACATCGACGTGTCCTCGGCGCTGGACCACTACGACGTGGCGGAGCTGCTGAAGCTGGCCCGCCAGGTCGACCCGGCCCTGGACCTCGATGACGTCCGCGCCGCCGGCCGCTACCTGGACCAGGTGCCGGACCGCCGGTTCGCGCGCTACGGGCTCGACGCGGCCCAGGTGGCCCAGGTACGGCGCCGGATGGCCGCCTGGCCCCGGTGACCGCCGGCGGCCGCCCGGCGGGACTTCACCTGGTGAGCTTGCCGCCGGTGATGCCGAGGATCTCACCGGTGACGTAGCTGGATTCCTGGGAGGCGAAGAAGACGTACGCCGGGGCCAGCTCGGCCGGCTGCCCGGGGCGGCCCATCGGCGTGTCGGTGCCGAACTGCTTCACCTTCTCCTCCGGCATGGTGGCGGGGATCAGCGGGGTCCAGACCGGGCCGGGCGCGACGGCGTTGACCCGGATGCCCTGGTCGGCCAGGTTCAGCGCGAGGGCTTTGGTGAAGTTGGCGATGGCCGCCTTGGTGGTGGCGTAGTCGAGCAGTTGCGGCGACGGGTTGAACGCCTGGATCGACGAGGTGTTGATGATCGCCGAGCCTTCGGGCAGGTGCGGGACGGCCATCTTGCAGAGCCAGAACATGGCGTACACGTTGGTCTTGAAGACGCGGTCGAACTGCTCGGTGCTGATCCCGGCGATCCCCTTGTCCTGCGACATCTGGAAGGCCGCGTTGTTGACCAGGATGTCGATGCCGCCGAGGTCGGCCAGCGTCCGGTCGACCAACTGGCGGCAGTGGCTCTCGTCGGTCAGGTCGGTGCGGACCGCGACGCCCCGGCGGCCGGCCTCCTCGATCAGGCGGATGGTCTCCCGGGCGTCGGCTTCCTCCTCCTCGCCGAGGTAGGAGATGACCACGTCGGCGCCCTCCCGGGCGAAGGCGATGGCGACGGCGCGGCCGATGCCCGAGTCACCCCCGGTGATCAGCGCGCGCTTGCCGTCGAGCCGGCCACTGCCCCGGTACGACTCCTCGCCGTGGTCCGGCTTCGGTCCCATCCGCTGCTCCGAGCCCGGCGCGGGCTGTTTCTGCGGTGGCTGCCCCTGCTGCTGGCCGTACTGGCGGGTGGGGTCCTGCTGGGTGTACTGGTCCTCGCTCACCGGGGTCTCCCTCGTGTCGTCCGGGTCTGCTCCGCCCCTACCCGGGCACCAGGGGCGGAAACGACAGCGGGGTGGCGGGCGTGTTACACGGGAGCGGCCGGTGACGCTGGTGTGGTGGAACACCTCGGGCCGCAGTGGCAGGAGTGACGGCGGCTCGCTATGGTGCGCAACGGCGCCCACGAGGCGCCTCCACCCCCTTGGAAAGGCACCGCATGACCTCCTCCTCCGGCGCCTCGCGCCGACAGGTGCTCGCCGTCGCGGCCGCCGCCGCGACCGCCCCCCTGATCGCCGGCGCGCCGGCCCGGGCGGCCGAGTCGAAGGGCCCGAAGACCTGGGACCTGACCGTCCTGGGCACCTCGGACACCCACGGCAACGTCTACAACTGGGACTACTACAAGGACGCCGAGTTCGACGACAGCAAGCACAACGACGTCGGCGTCGCCAAGCTGGCCACCCTGGTCAACCAGATCCGTGCCGAGCGCACGGGCAAGGCGACGCTGGTGCTCGACGCCGGCGACACCATCCAGGGCACCCCCCTGGCCACCTACTACGCCAAGCAGGAGCCGATCACCACCACCGGTGAGACGCACCCGATGGCCAACGCGATGAACGTCCTGCGGTACGACGCCGTCACGCTGGGCAACCACGAGTTCAACTACGGCCTGCCGCTGCTGGCGCAGTGGATCGGCCAGCTCGGCTTCCCGGCCCTCGCGGCGAACGCGATCAACGAGGCGACCGGCAAGCCGGCCTTCCTGCCGTACGTGATCAAGAAGGTCGCCCTCGGCGGTTACGACTCCCCGACCATCAAGGTCGGCATCCTCGGCCTGACCAACCCCGGCGTGGCCATCTGGGACAAGGCCAACGTCGAAGGCAAGCTGGTCTTCGCCGACATGATCGCCACGGCCGCCAAGTGGGTGCCGGTCATGCGCGAGCGCGGCGCGGACCTCGTCATCATCTCCGCCCACGGCGGTGACAGCGGCACCTCCAGCTACGGTCCGGAGCTGCCGAACGAGAACCCGGTGGCGCTGATCGCCGAGCAGGTCCCGGGCATCGACGCGATCCTCTTCGGCCACGCGCACAACGAGGTCGCGCAGAAGTTCGTCACCAACACCGCCACCGGCGCGCAGGTGCTGACCTCCGAACCGTCGAAGTGGGGTCAGCGGCTGACCCGGATGGACTTCACCATCGCCAAGGTCAATGGCCGGTGGCAGGTGGTCAGCAAGTCCGCCACCATGCTGAACACCAACACCGTGGTGGAGGACCCGGCGGTGCTCGCCGCCGTGCGCGGCCAACACGCCAAGACGGTCGGCTACGTCAACCAGGTCGTCGCCCAGTCCAGCGTGGAGCTGTCGGCCGCCGAGTCGCGGTACAAGGACACCCCGATCCTGGACTTCATCAACCACGTGCAGACCGAGGTGGTCACCACGGCGCTCGCCGGCACGGCGTACGCGGGCCTGCCGGTGCTGTCGATCGCCGCGCCGTTCAGCCGTACCGCCGTCTTCCCGCAGGGTGACGTGCGGATCCGCGACGTGGCGGGCCTCTACGTCTTCGACAACACGCTCGAGGCCGTGGTGCTCAGCGGCGCCGAGGTGAAGGCGTACCTGGAGTACTCGGCGAAGTACTTCGTCACGCTCCCGGTGGGCGCGGCGGTCGACCCGAACACGATCAGCGACCCGGCCGTGCCGGACTACAACTACGACGTGATCTCCGGGCTCGACTACGACATCGACATCTCGAAGCCGGTCGGCCAGCGGATCACCCGCCTGGTCCTGCCGGGCACCGACACCCCGGTCGCCGCCGACGCGCAGTTCGTCATCGCGGTGAACAACTACCGGCGCAGCGGTGGCGGCAACTTCCCCGGCATCGTGAAGACCCAGGTCTACAACCAGCAGCAAGAGATCCGCCAGCTGCTGATCGACTGGGCGCAGGCCAAGGGCGTGATCGACCCGACCGACTTCTTCGTGCCGAACTGGAAGCTGGTCCGCGAGGGCGTGCCGGTCTTCTGATCCGTACCGTGCGACGGGCCGCGGGTTCCCACCCGCGGCCCGTCCGCGTCTCAGCCGCCCGGGCCGAGGCGCAGGTTCCACTCGTCGGGGCCGCCGGCCGGCTCGGGCCGGTCCCGGCGGGGTTCGGTCTCGGTGCACTCGACCCGCTCGTCCGGGCCCACCCGCGGCGGCAGCTCACCGAAGCGCACGTGCCGCAGGAACGCGTACTCCTCGTCGGTGAACGACTCGGCCGGCTCGCTCATACCCGCATTGTGCGTCCGCCGGTCCAGCCGCCGCATCAACCTGACGGGCCCGGGTAAGCCGCCGCGACGGCCGTCGGCGACGAGGTGGAGGACGACCATGCGCGCGGTACGGATGAGCGCTCCCGGGGTGCTGGAACAGGTGGAGGTGCCCACCCCGACCGCCGGGCCGGGCGACGTGCTGCTGCGCGTGAGCGCGGTCGGCGCCTGTCACTCCGACCTGCACATCCTCGACGCACCCGCCGGGATGTACCCGACGCCGATGATCCTCGGCCACGAGATCGCGGGCACGGTGGACACGGTCGGCGCCGGCGTGACCGGCTGGTCGCCCGGTGATCGCGCCGCGGTGTACGGGATCATCGGCTGCGGCCGCTGCCGCGCCTGCCTGCGGGGGCTGGAGAACCAGTGCCGGGTGGTCCCGGTGGGTGGCATCGGGCTCAGCCGCGACGGCGGGCTGGCCGAGCACGTGGTGGTGCCGGCGTCCCGGCTGCTGCACGTCGGCGACATGGAACTGGAGCAGGCCGCCCCGCTCACCGACGCCGGGCTGACCCCGTACCACGCGGTGGAGCTGGCCCGGCCGAACCTGCGCCCCGGCACGACCTGCGTGGTCATCGGGATCGGCGGGCTCGGGCACATGGCGGTACAGATCCTGGTCGCCACCACGGCGGTGCGGATCATTGCGGTGGACACCAGCGTGGCCGCGCTGGACCTGGCCACCCGGCTGGGCGCCCACCATGTGGTGCAGGCCGGACCGGACACGGTGGAGAAGATCCGGGCCCACGTCGGCCCCGCGCCGGACGGAGCGGACGTGGTGCTCGACTTCGTCGGGGCGGACCCCACCCTCGCCACCGCCCGCCAGGTCGTCGCCACCGGGGGTCGGGTGATGCTGGTCGGCCTCGCCGGCGGGACGCTGCCCGTCCGGCCCGTCGCCGACGAGCCGCCCACCCTGCCGCTGGAGACCAGCGTGGAGATCCCGTTCTGGGGCACCCGGGCCGAGCTGCAGGAGGTGATCGCGCTGGGCCGCCTCGGGCTGCTCCAGGCCGACGTGCAGATCTTTCCGCTGGATCGGGCCCCGGAGGCGTACGACCTGCTGCGGCGGGGCGAGATCCACGGTCGGGCGGTGATCGTGCCCTGACCGGTCGGGTGCGGGTCGCTCAGCGGGCCGCCGCGCCGGCGCCCGCCACCGCCCTCGGCCGGGCCGGGGGAAGGCGGTCCAGCAGGGCCAGGGCCGCCCGGACCGGCCGCCGGGTGAGGGTCTCGTCGAAGCTGGCCCGGCCCTGGCAGAACCGGACGAACATCCGCCAGCCGGCCGGGGTGGCGAGCAGCCCGTGGAAGACGTCCGGCCGCCGCTCGAAGACCTCCAGCAGCCGGTGTCCGGCCCGCATGGACGGCGCCAGGAGCCGCTCGACCTCCCGCTCGTAGCCGGCCAGGTGACCGGCGGCGACCGCCGCCCCGGCCAGCCGCCCGGACCGCAGCGCGTAGCTGATCCCCTCCCGGCTCCACGGTTCCAGCAGTCCCGCCGCATCCCCGGCGACCAGCACCCGGCCGCGGCGCACTGGCGAGTCCTCCGCCCGGCAGCGGGTCAGGTGACCCGAGTCGTGCTCCGGGGTCATCCCGGACAGGCCCAGCCGGTCCACGAAGTCGCGCAGGTAGGCCCGGGTCTGCTCCCCGTTACCGCGGGCGGCGATCACCCCCACCGTCAGGCGGTCAGATTTGGGGAAGACCCAGGCGTACGAGCCGGGGACGGGCCCCCAGTCCAGCAGCAGCCGGCCCCGCCAGCGCTCCTGCTCCGCCGGCGGCACCGGCAGCTCCAGCTCCAACCCGAGGTCGATCTGCCGGTACCGGACGCCGACGTGGCGGGCGGTGACGCCCGAGGAGCCGTCCGCGCCGATGACGGTCCGGGCCCGCACCGTCTCGCCGTCAGCCAGCCGCAGGCGTACCTCGTCGGGGTCCTGCTCGACCGCGCGGACGGCGACGCCCTCGCGGACCTCGGCCCCCGCGGCGACCGCGGCGGCCCGCAGCCGCTCGTCGAACTCCTCCCGACGGACCATGGCCACCAGCGGCCCGGCGGCGTGCCGGCGCGTGAAGCCCCGCCGCCCGTCCCGGGTGAACGTCACCCGGTCGACCCGGTCGTGCACCGGCACGTCGATCCGGTCGGCCACCTCCGCCAGCGACGTGCCGATCAGCCCTCCCCCGCAGGTCTTGTAACGGGGATGGGTGGCGCGCTCGACGACCAGCGTGCGGGCCCCGGCGCGGGCCGCGGCGTGCGCCGCGGAGAGCCCGGCGGGGCCGGCTCCGACGACGGCGAGATCCCAGACGATCACGGGTGCAGCCTAGGCCACGCCACCGTCGCAACGCCCGACGCGACTCCCCGATCGGGTGGGCATCAACGGACACCCGTCGGGTAACCGCCGGGCGCAGGCCGCCCGCGGGCCGGGCGGGTCACGCCGAGGAGGAAAGCCATGCAGCAGGTACAACTGTCGGAGGTCGAGGAACGGGTGTACCAGGCGGTAACCGCGCTGGAGACCCGGGGGCACGTCCCCTACCCCGACCTGATCGCGCAGGAAACCGGGATGAGCGAGGAGCAGCTGCAGGCGCCGCTGCACCTGCTCACCGAGAAGGGCCTGCTGCACCGGGAGGACTCCCCGATGGCGGGGCTGGACTTCGGGCCGCGGTGGTGTGCGCGCCAGATGGCGTGACGTCCCGTTTGCCCCTCGAGGGCCCGGGTAGCGATCAGGAATGCGTGATCGTCGGCCTTCGGGGGGCACCATGAGCGCGGACCGGTCGTCGGCACCGGCCGACACCGACGGGTACGACGTCCGGAGGCGCTGGCAGGCGCTCGGCGTCGGCCTGGTCGCCGCCTTCATGACGCTGCTCGACGTCAGCATCGTCAACGTCGCCGTACCGTCGATGGACCGCGCGCTCGGCGCCACGCCCAGCGATCTGCAGTGGGTGCTGTCCGGGTACGCGCTCACCTTCGGGCTGGTGCTGGTGCCCGCGGGACGCTTCGGCGACGCCCGGGGCCGTCGGAACGCCTTCGTCCTCGGGGTGGCGCTGTTCACCCTGACCAGCGCGCTGGCCGGACTGGCCCGCTCGCCGGAGTGGCTGGTCGCCGCCCGGCTGGTGCAAGGCGCCGCGGCGGGAATCGTGAACCCGCAGGTGAGCGGCCTGATCCAGCAGCTGTTCCGGGGCGCGGAACGCGGTCGGGCGTTCGGCCTGCTGGGCGCCACCATCGGCATCTCCACCGCCGTCGGGCCGCTGCTCGGCGGGTTGCTCATCCAGCTCGGCGGTGCGGAGCACGGCTGGCGCTGGGTGTTCTTCGTCAACGTCCCGGTGGGCATCGTCGCGGTGCTGCTCGGCTGGCGGCTGCTGCCGGCCCGCCCCACCGGCCAGCAGGATCGGCACCGCCTCGACCCGGTCGGGGTGCTGCTGCTCGGGATAGGGGTGACCCTCGTGCTCCTGCCGCTGGTGCAACGCGAGCAGTGGCACACCCCGTGGAAGTGGGCGCTCATCCCGGCCGGCCTGGCCGTCCTGATCGGCTTCGGTCTCTGGGAGCGGTGGTACGCCCGGCACCGGCCGCCGCTGTTCGACCTGCGGCTGTTCGGGTTTCGCTCGTACACCCTCGGGGCGCTGATCGCGCTGGTCTACTTCGGCGGGTTCACCGCCATCTTCTTCATCTTCACCCTCTACCTGCAGAACGGGCTCGGCTACAGCGCCCTCATCGCCGGCCTGGCGATCACCCCGTTCGCGCTGGGCTCGGCGGTGGCGTCGGCGCTGGGCGGCCGGGTCGTCACCCGGTACGGCCGGCCCCTGGTCGCCGTCGGCCTGCTCGTCGTGGTGATCGGACTCGTGGCCACCGTCTGGGTGCTGCGCGGCTCGCCGTCCAGCTCGGTGCCGCTGCTGACCGCGGTGCCGCTGCTGCTCGCCGGGCTGGGCAGCGGCCTGGTCATCGCACCGAACCAGACGCTCACCCTGGCGGAGGTGCCGGTGCCGCAGGCCGGCAGCGGGGCCGGCATGCTGCAGACCGGCCAGCGGATCGGCTCGGCGGCCGGCATCGCGGCGGTCGGGTCGCTGTTCTTCTCCTCGCTGGCCAGCAGCCGGGGCGACTGGGCGACGGCCTTCCGGCACTCGCTGCTGCTGGCCACCGGCATCATCACGCTCGCCCTGGTGGCGGCGCTGATCGACATCGCCGGCGAGGATCGGGGTCCGGCCCGGTGAACGTGGTTGCGGTGGGGGCCTAGGGGCGGCCGTCCCCGGCTTCGGGCGGTCAGGCTTGATCCCTGCGCCGGGGACGGTCGCCCCCAGCCCTGACGTTGGTCACCGTCCGCCCGGCGGTCACGGTCTTGTGTCTGTACGTGGAAACGCCGCTGGCCGGCACCCCTGTCTCGGGGTGCCGGCCAGCGGCTTCTTGCTTGTTGCGTGTTGCTTGGTTGGGTCAGCTGTTCCAGTGCTGGGCGACGATGTCGGCGGCCTGCTGCTCCCACTGGGCGTAGGCGTCCGGGTAGGCCGACACCTGCACCGTCTGGGC
>NZ_JBHSBP010000060.1:0-9969 GCF_042650725.1 Micromonospora sp. GCM10011541 | reverse complement strand
AGAGGGCATTTTCACGTTCACGACCCGCCACCACCGCCAGCCTTCGTGAAGGCGCGAGGCTAGGCCCGATGGCCGGCTTGCAGGTCCTTGACGGAAGAGAACATCAGCGGGGGAGGATCCGGTTCGCCGATATCCCACACGGGTTCGAGCAGGAACCCCGTGTGATTTCCCCAGACAGCCCGGTCGAGGACCTTGCCGACGAACCGGCGTGGGCAGTCGTCGATGACTGGCACGCCGGACGGGTCTGGTCGCCAGGTGCACCGGTCGAACTTGTCCACCTCGTCGCCAGTCTGAGTGCCGAACAGCTCGGCTAGATCGCGCTGGTCTTCGGACAGGCTATGGACGGCAAGGAACTCAGCGTGAATGGCGACCCGGTAGGTGTGGTTGTTCTGGGACAGCCATACCACGAACCGGTCGGGATCGATGCTGCACTGCGAGGCGAAGCCCACTAGGCAGCCCGCACGCTCACGGGATTCCGGGTGGATGGTGGTGACGATGAACATCGGGCTGTCCAGCCCAGCTAGGAACAGATCCAGGCTGCCTTGCTCGCCCATGAGTGCCTCCTCTGCAGATCGTGCCGCCATCGTAAGTACGACATACACGAGCGTTGGGTTACCCAAATCGCGGCAAGTGTTCAGCGCAAGAACGCCCATGGTCGGCTCGATGTCTGCCTGACTGGCGTCACACGCTGCCACCACTGCTATCTGCAGACCGCTGGGTGCCGGCAATAGCTGAAAATCGCCCCAGAGGCATATGTTGCGTGTATGGGACCAGGGGAGGGACCAGCTCTGCCGGGTCGCCGGGCGGCTGCCGGCAAGCCTTGGGTCCGGTCGCCCCGCCACTGGCCATGGATCGTGCTCTCGCTCGTAGCCGTGCTGTGTACCGGGATCGTGGCCGTTCCGGTGTCGTGGGCCGTTCTCCGGCAAGCCGAAGCAGAGCGAGGCGAGGCGACGCCGGGCGCGGCAGTGAACGTATACGTGCTCAAAATGAGCAGCGGGGAGGAGTTGGGGCTGACGCGGGGTCTGGCCGCCGGGCATCATGATGAGCTGCTGCGGCAGTGGCGCCGGTACCGCGGCGAGATGGAGCGCGCCAACGTGCCGTCGAAGCTTGAGACGGTCGGACCGATCGACGTCGAGGACCAGGGCGACGACCGTGCGAAGGTGACCGCGCAGGTCCGCCCGATCTGGTGGAACGGGCCGACCAGCCTCAGCGGCGCAGCCCACGCTTGGCGGTTCGAGACGCGGCGAGACGCCGGCGGCTGGCGGGTGTGGGCAGTTGATTTGCCGACCTGGTGCGGTGTGCACGTCCGGGCAGACGCCTGCCGCTGAGGGACTACCGGGCAGCGGCCGGGCATAGCTAATGGGTCTGCGGGCGGTTGGCCTCCTGCCGGACTGCCTCCGTGAGATCCCGCCAGGTGCCGGCCGAGGTCTTCACCATCCGGTCGGCCATCGACCGGGCGGATGCTTCGTCCTGGAAGTCGTAGGACACCTCCTGACCTCCGTCTCCACCGAGGCGGCCACGGACCCGCCAGAGCTGACCGTCGGAGACCAGCCAGATATCCCGCCGGGCCATGCGACCCCACGCCCCGTTCCAGTAGCGACCACGTACCTCCACCCCCAGCAACCCTAGTCGAACACACGTTCGGTCGGCCGGCTGTCGGCTTTGTCCGGCTTCATTTGATCCGTCACAGATTAGCGCCACATGATGCGTGACGACTCCGGCTAGAACGAAGCTTGGCCAGATTGCCGGTCTTCGGGGGTTCGGCAGGCCTGGATACGTAGTCATTTCGCCGCGGCGGTTGGCTGCCAACTGATCCGTTCATAGCAGACCAGGGCGATCAAGATGATGGCGACTTAGAGCGAGGGCGGCGAGGGCGGGAAGGTGTCGGGCGACGGGCAGCAGCGCGAGGATGGTGCCGGCCGCGAGGATCGGGGCGGGTGGGGTGTGCCGGACGGTGAGTCGAAGGAACAGGGCCCGACCAATGAGGTAGAGGGCCGGGCCGCCGAACAGAGCTGCGGTCGAAGTCCAGTCCAGCGGGGTCCCAGCGGGCTGCTGGAGTGGGTGGTGGGCCATGTGGGCGAGGACCACCTCGATGCCGATTGCCAGGTAGATGATCCCGGCGATGAGCAAGAAGTGAGCCAAGCTGTAGGCGATGCTGCCGGTCCGAGTCCGGTCCGAAACGGGCATCCCCGCCATGGCTTGTCCGGCAGGTGCGGCGGCGTTTTCGAAGTACAGCCACAACAGGGCCAGCGCCGTGGTCAGGGCGAGCAGCGCAGCGATCACGACCGGCCAACGAGTGACCGCCGATCCGGCGCCGACGCCCACCGAGATCAGCGACTCGCCCAGAGCAATGATTACTATCAGGCCGTGCCGCTCGGCGAAATGGCTGGAGCTGCGCAACGGAGCGCGTCCCGCAGACACCGCGATGAATAGGCCGCCGACGCAGTCGATGAGGAACGCCGCGCGGCCCACAACAGCGTCTGCGTGGCGCCGCCGAGGGCCAGAGTCATGGGCGCGGCCAGTGACTGGGTGCCGTGCCGCCACGCCTCGGGGAGGACCAGGGCCGCTCGGACCTCGCCCGGATGGCTCGCTTGGTCCGGAAATACGCCGACCTGCCCTGGATACTGCTGACCGCGCTTCGAAACCACTGAGATCGCGACCATCGATGACCGAATGGCGAAAGTCGTACGACTGAACGACCGCGATCCCATACTGGCAGTGCCCTGAAACCAAGATCCGGAATATGCGCGGAATGATCAAGCGTGGCGCGGGCAAGGATCGGGCATGTGCCCAGGCGGCAGGCGGGTCTGCGCGGCAAGCGCTACTCCCTTCCTAAACCGTGTGTCGCAGGTTCGAATCCTGCCGGGGGCACCAGGCCAGACCTTTGATCAACGATCAGGGACCGGGTACTTCCGCGCGAGCACCCTGGTCGGCCAGGGGGTCGATCGGCCGGCCTCGCGGCATCCGCCACCGTGTTGCTGGCCGGCTGTACTGCGGTCACCGGCACCGCTGGATCTCCGTTCGACGGCGATCTCGGCAATACGAAGAGCTGCCCGCACCGCACCGCCTACTGCCCGGCCGAGGGTGCTGGCGTGAGTTGGCCAGGACGCCCCTCGCTGTCGCCGTCCGGAAAGTTCCGCCTCGACGTGTCCAAGGCCGCTCCTGACACCGCCGGCGGGGACTGGCAGTACCAGGTGGTGGAGATCGCGACCGGCGCCGTCGTCCTGCCGCCTCCTCGGCCCGCCATGATCGGTGGCATCGGTGTGCTTGCGGCCTGGGACCAGAACACGCCCGACACGGTATGGGTCACCGAGCCGAAGCTGACCCGTTGGCGTGTCGACCCCGAGGGCGCCGGAAGGTGGCTCAGCGAGCACCCCTCGTCCGGCGAGGAGCTACCGGCGGTGGTCGCTGCCTCGCTCGCCAGCCTGCTGGATGGCTCGTAGGCGGAACCCGCGGTTCCCCCTCGATCAACGATCATTCCTCTCGTCCGGGGACTTCCGCGCCCACTGTGGCGGTCCAGGCCCGTCCGGGTGAGGGGCCACGGCGAGGCGTCACCGTCGGGCCGTCCGGCCGCCAGGCCGGAATCGCCGATCCGGATACGGGCCACCGCGGCGGCACCGATAATCCTCGAGGGTGCGGGGCCCGGGAGGCCGTACGCCAGGCGGTCGGCGCGCAACCGGCGCCGGCGTCGCCCGCGACCGGGTGTGACGGGCGGCGGGAGGCCGGGCATGACGACCGGAGGCAGCACCGAGCTGGTGCGCCGGCCGAGCGGGTCGACCCGGGCGACCCTGCTGGAGCTGCTCCTCGACGTCGTCTTCGTGGCCGCTCTGGCGCTGACCTCGATGCTGATCGCCGAGCGGGACTCGTGGGCCGGCGTCGCGCCGGTCGTGCGCATGCTGATGGCGGTCTGGTGGACCTGGTCGGTCACCTCGACCACCACCGACTTCTACGACCCGGATCAGCGTCCGATCCGGGCCATCCTGATGGTGACCATGTTCGGTGCCGTGGTGATGGCGGCGGCGCTGGCCTCCGACGCGCACGCGCTGATCTTCGCCGCCGGATACGTGACCCCGCACGTGTGGCGGGGTCTGGTGCTGGTGAGCGTGTTGCACCAGCACCGGCATCAGGCCGAAAAGCGTGCGGCACGCTTCCTCTTCTGGTTCCTGGTCTCCGGCGTCTTCTGGATCGTCGGGGCGCTGCTGCCGGACGCGCCGCGATGGACGCTCTGGACCGTCGCGGTGGCGATCGACTACGTCTCGGCTGCGGCGCGCTACCCCACACCCTGGCTCGGCCGGGTACCGGTCGAACAGTACGAGAAGACGACCGAGCACCTGGGCGAGCGGTACCAGCAGTTCGTCATCCTGGCGCTCGGCGACATCATCCTGGTACCGACCCTGAAGATCAGCACCGCGGACTTCACCCGCGCCCGGCTGGCCGCCTTCCTGGCGGCCTTCGTCACCATGCTGCTGCTCTGGCAGATCTACGTCCTGGGGGCCGGTTCCATTCTGCGGATGTCGTGGTCCGCACAGACGCGCCGGCGGCTGGCACGGCTGGCACCGTACACCCACCTGGTGATGCTGGCCGGCGTCGTCTGCACCGCCGCCGGTTTCGACCTGGTCCTCGACCGGCCCACCGGCGACACGCCGGCGCGCTGGACCGCGCTGATTCTCGGCGGGCCTGCGCTGTTCCTGCTCGGGCGCACCCTGTTCACCTACCGGATTGCCGGCATAGTTCCGTGGCACCGGGTGCTCTGGGTGCTGGTGCTGGCGGCCGCGGCACCGTGGGTGGGCGGCTGGCCCCCGGTGCTGGTCACCACCCTCGTCGTGCTCGTGTTGGCCGGGGTGGTGGTCGGGGACGCCATGGGCGGGCGGTTGACCCGGCCCATGCTGCGGGGACGCCCCGGCTGACCGCACCGGCCGACGGGTGGCCGTTACCCTCCGTCGAGGAGCGCGGAGCGTGACGAACGGGCCGCGCGGGCCCCGGAACGTCGCCGTCGGTACCCTGCTAGTCCTGGCCTGCCCGCGACGACATGGTGGTACTTGATGAACGATCTTCGAGTGGTGGCGTTCGACCTGGACGACACCCTGGCTGTTTCCAAGTCCCAGATCGATCGTCGCATGGCGGAACTGCTCGGCCACCTGCTGACCGAGGTCGACGTGCTCATCATCTCCGGCGGGCGGTTCGAGCAGTTCGAGTCGCAGGTGCTCGCGCACCTCGACCTCACCGAGGAGCAGCGGCTCCGGCTGCACCTGATGCCCACCTGCGGCACCCGCTACTACCGCTGGCAGGACTCGGCGTGGCGGCTGGTCTACGCGGAGGACCTGAACCCCGAGGTCAAGGCCCGGGTCATCGAGGTGCTGACCGAGTCCGCCAAGGCGCTGGGCCTCTGGGAGACGAGGACCTGGGGTGACGTCATCGAGGACCGGGGCAGCCAGATCACCTTCTCCGCGCTGGGCCAGTCCGCACCCCCGGCGGAGAAGTACGGCTGGGACCCGGACGGCGGCAAGAAGAAGCGGCTCCGGGACGCCGTCGCCGAGGAGCTTCCCGACCTGGAGGTACGCGGCGGCGGCTCGACGTCGATCGACGTCACCCGCAAGGGCGTGGACAAGGCGTACGGCATGCGGAAGCTGCTGGAGTGCCTGGATCTGAAGATCGACAACGTGCTCTTCGTCGGCGACCGGCTGGACGTGGGCGGCAACGACTACCCGGTCAAGGCGATGGGCATCCGGTGCTTCGCCGTCACCTGCTGGGAGGAGACCGCCGACTACGTGGGGGCCCTGGTCGACGAGCTGGTCAAGCAGCGCGTGGAACGCGCGTAGCCGCTGAACGCGCAGCGCCGCCCCGGATCAGGGATCCGGGGCGGCGGTGTTTGCGGCGTCAGAGTGCGGCGCGGATCGCTTCGGCGAGCGTCGTCGGCGTACGGCCGAGCAGCTTCGCCAGGTCGTCCCCGACCTCCAGGTCGCCCTGGGCGAGCCCCCGGTCGCCGTCGGCGAGCAAGGCCGCGTACCCCTCGGGCACGCCGGCCGCGACCAGCAGCTCGGTGTACTTGTCCACCGGCAGGTCGAGGTACGAGACCGTGGTACCGGTCTGCCGGGAGATCTCGGCGGCCAGGGCGGTCATCGTGAAGGGGGTGCCGCCCAGCTCGTACACCCGGTTGGTGTGGCCCTCGGTGGTGAGCACCACGGCGGCGGCCTCGGCGTAGTCGGCGCGGGTGGCGGCGCTGACCCGGCCGTCGTCCGCCGCGCCCGCGACGCCGTGCTGGAGGTACGTCGGGAGCTGGGGGGTGTAGTTCTCCAGGTACCAGCTGTTGCGCAGGAACACGTACGGCAGGCCGGCGTCCTTGATCAGCTGCTCGGTCGCCTTGTGCTCGGCGGCGAGCACCAGGCTGGAGGTGTCGGCCTTGGCGATGCTGGTGTAGACCACCTGCTTGACGCCGGCCTGCTTGGCGGCGGTGACCACGTTGCCGTGCTGCACGACGCGGCGGCCGACCTCGCTGCCGGAGACGAACATCAGCTGGTCGGCGCCCGCGAAGGCGGCCTGGAGCGACTCGGCGTCGTCGTAGTCGGCCAACTGGGTGACCACCCCGCGCCCGCCCAGGTCGGCCAGTCGGTCGGTGTCGCGGCCGACGGCCACGATCTGGTCGGCCGGTACGCCCCGGCTGAGCAGCGACTCGATGATCAGCCGGCCGAGCTGGCCGGTGGCGCCGGTGACGACGATGGACATGGGTACTCCCTGCGGTTGCGATGAGAACTTCTTCCCACCGGAACGGGAAACACCGCAGGCATACTTCCCGTTGGAGAGTAGGCACCTCAAAGTTCGGTACGCACCGAAAGAGAGTAATGGCGTGAACCCGGATCTCTTCAACCGGAACTGCGGCAGCCGGAAGGTCATCGACCGGATCGGCGACCGCTGGAGTGTCCTCGTCGTCCTCGCTCTCGCCGACGGCGACAAGCGCTACGGCGAACTGGCCGAGCGGGTCGACGGGATCAGCCAGAAGATGCTCACCCAGACCCTGCGCGGCCTGGAGCGCGACGGCCTGGTCACCCGCACGGTGCATGCCACCGTCCCGCCCCGGGTGGACTACGCGCTGACCGACCTGGGCCGCAGCGTGCTCGACCTGGTGGCCGGCCTGGAGGACTGGGCCACCACCCACCTGGCCGAGGTGGAGGCCGCCCGGGCCCGCTACGACGCCCGCTGAAGTTCCGGAACCGGCGCGGTCTGGCGCGGCCGGGGTCGACGGGGTAGAAACAGGCCTCGGCGGCGTCCCTCACCGCCCTCGGACTCCCGGCACTGCCGGCCGCGGCCGCCCCCACCGGCAGCGACCACGACGCGGAGCCCGACTTCGGCCCGAACGTCTTCGTGTACGACCCGTCGACCCCGACCACGGAGATCCAGTCCACCCTGGACCGGCTCTTCGCCGCGCAGGAGCACAACGAGATGGGCGCCGACCGGTACGCCGTGCTCTTCAAGCCCGGCCGGTACGAGGTCAACGCCAAGCTGGGCTACTACACCACCGTGGCCGGCCTCGGCGCTCACCCCGACGACGTCGAGATCCACGGCGCGGTACGGGTCGTCGGCCAGCCCGACCCCAACTCACCGGCCGGCATCTCCGCCCTGACCAACTTCTGGCGTTCGGCCGAGAACCTCGCCGTCACGCCACCGACTGGTCGAACCAGTGGGCGGTCTCCCAGGCCTCCCCGATGCGCCGCGTCCACATCAAGGGCATCCTCTGGCTGGAGCTCGGCAACGGCGGCTACTCCAGCGGCGGCTACATCGCCGACTCCAAGGTGGACGGCATCACCATCAACGGCTCCCAGCAGCAGTGGCTGACCCGGGACAGCGAACTCGGCGGCGACTGGACCAACGGGATCTGGAACCAGGTCTTCTCCGGGGTGCTCGGCGCGCCCGCGCAGGGCTTCCCGAACCCGCCGTACACCACGCTGCCGACCAGCCCGGTCACCCGGGAGAAGCCGTACCTCTTCGTCGACGCCGCCGGCGGCTGGCGGGTGGCCGTACCCGGGCTGCGGCACGACACCGCCGGCACCACCTGGGGCGCGGGTGCCCCGTCGGTGCCCTCGCTGCCGCTGTGCGACTTCTACATCGCCAAGCCCACCGATTCCGCCCAGCGGATCAACCAGGAACTGGCCCGCGGGCGGCACCTGCTGCTCACGCCGGGCGTTTACCACCTGGACCGGGCGCTGCGGGTCAAGCGACCGGACACCGTCGTGCTCGGCCTCGGCATGCCCAGCCTCGCCCGACCACCGGCGACGCCGCCCTGCGGATCGAGGACGTGGACGGCGTACGGATCGCCGGTGTGCTGGTCGACGCCGGGCCGGAGGAGTCGGAGGTGCTGGTCGAGGTCGGCAGGCGGCACAGCCACCGCAGCCACGCGACCAACCCGATCTCGCTGCAGGACGTGTTCTTCCGGATCGGCGGCCCCCGCGTCGGCCGGGCGGCGACCAGCCTGGTGATCAACAGCCGGCAGGCCATCGTCGACAACATCTGGGCCTGGCGTGGCGACCACGGCAAGGCCGGCACCATCGGCTGGACCACCAACACCGCCGACACCGGCGTGGTGGTCAACGGCGACGACGTGACCGCCTACGGGCTCTTCGTCGAGCACTACCAGCGCTACCAGACGATCTGGAACGGCGAGCGCGGGCGCACCGTGTTCTACCAGAGCGAACTGCCCTACGACCCGCCGAGCCAGGCCGCGTGGAGCAGCCCGACGGGCCGGGGCTGGGCGTCGTACAAGGTGGCCGACCAGGTGCGCCAGCACGAGGCGTGGGGGCTCGGCGTCTACTCCTACTTCAACCAGGAGGTCGACATCCGCTGCGACCGGGCGATCGAGGCCCCACGCCGGGCGGGCGTGCGCTTCCACGACGCGGTCACCGTCTTCCTCGACGGCGACGGCGGCATCGAGCGCACGATCAACGAGGCGGGCACCCCGGTCGTCGGCTCGTACGGCACCAGCCCGGTGGTCAGCTACCCGTGATCCGGGGGCGGGCGCGGCGTGACGGCGATGTAACGAGATTTCGCCGGAATGCGCTGCGCCCGCTACACCCTGCGAGGAAGTGTCGCAGGTCATAGGCTCCGGTGTATATCGAGGACCGGCACATCGCGGCCACCCTGGAGGGGTGACGGACGCGATCGAGGGGGCGCGTCCGACGCCGGCCGTCGTCGACGCCTCGACCACCCACGGGACATCCGTGTCCCCTGGCACCGGAGGATTCTTTGCGTCGTTCCGCACTACTCGCATCCCTGACCACCGCGGCGGTCGCCGCGGTCATGGCCGGCGCCACGCCGGCCTCTGCCATCAACACCTACAACGCCGAGCCCGCGCCGGAGCGCACCGAGGTCGGCGCACTCGTGGTCCAGTACGACCGCGACGGCAACCCCGCCACTCCCGACGTCGTCCGGTGGAGCTGCTCGGGGACCATGATCTCGGCAAACGTCTTCCTCACCGCCGCTCACTGCACCGCCAACCGGCCCGCCGGCGCCAAGTTCTACGTCTCGCTCGACCAGGACGTACAGGCGGCCATTGACGCCTCGAACGCCCAGGGCGGGACGCCGGAGCAGATCGCGGCACGGGTGGGCGTCCAGGGCGTGGCCCACTGGGACGCGGCATACCCGGGCGACTCAGCGGACGCGCACGACATCGCCGTGATCGAGTTCAACACCGCGCAGGCCGCCGACCTCGCCGACCGCTGGGACTTCACCCCGGCCACCCTGCCCGCCGCCGGCCAGTTCGACGCGATGGGCCCGCGGGCGCTCGACGCGGCCACCTGGCAGGTCATGGGGTACGGCACGGAAGAGGCCCTGAACGGCCCCGGCGGCCAGACTCACCCCGGTGGCGGCGTGCGGATGAAGGCCGAGGTCGGCTTCGACGCGCTCAACAAGACCTGGCCTGCGTTCCGCAGCTTCGCTTCGATATAGTCCGCGAATCTGGGGTGTGAGCTGGACAAACAC
>NZ_JBHSBP010000059.1:0-10773 GCF_042650725.1 Micromonospora sp. GCM10011541 | reverse complement strand
GTTGGTGGTGTCGGCGGGGTCGAGGGGCCAGCAGGCCACGACCAGGCTGGTCGCCTCCGCCAGCGACGCGCGACCGGGGTAGGTGCTGGCCTCGTCGGCGGGCACGTCGGGGTCGGTGAGGTCGTCGCCGAACCACGTGCGCATGTCCGGCAGGTCGCCGCTGCTGTCGTCGGGCTGGGTGGCGGGGTCGGGGCGGGCCGGCGGGGTGGCCGGTCCGATGATCAGACTGGACGCGTCGGTGAACCAGCCCGGGTGGTGCCGGCGTGCGCCGGCCGCGCAGACGGCGGTCAGGGCGTGGTCGTCGGTGAGGTCGACGACGGCGTCGCCGGGGCGGCTGTAGGCGGCGACGAGCCGGTAGGCCAGTCGGGCGCTGATGGTGCGGCCGGCGTCGGCCGGGCCGCGGGCGGTGCGCCACACGGTGACTGGTACCGGCGGGTCGCCGGCGACCAGGTCGATCAGGGTCGGGTCGACGTCGTGCGGGTCGACGGGCTGGGCGGGGTCGGGGTGGTGCTGCGGCGTGTGCTCGCTCATCTGGATGTGGGCTCCGCGCCGCGCCGTGATGCGCTGACACCCTCAAACCGGCGTTTGTCAGCGCTGGCGGACACCCCCCGGTCTGACAGCGCTCTGACAGCACCACCGGGCCGGCTCTGGAAGCAGCCCAACCCCGTGCGGTCAGACCGGCGCACCCGGGGCCGTCGACGCCGCTGCCCTGACAGAAAGCGACGGACACCCCTGGCAGGGCAACGACGCATGTCGATGACATGGGTGCGTGGCCGGCACTGTCAGATCCGCGCTGCGTCGTGACAGGGCGCGCGTGTCGGGTCTGGCGGTCGTCCGGTGTCGTCGATGACAGCGCGCAGTGTCGTGTCATCCGGCGGTGCCGCTGCCAGATCGTCGTCCGCCGCCGCCGTGACAGACACCGTGCCGCCGTCAGGTCGGCAGTGTCTGACAGCGGCACGCTGTCAGACACCACCCTGGCGTCGCGGCGGGGTCGTCAGAGCGCTGTCAGATCCCTCTGACGGCGCGGCCCGGCTGTCAGATCCCGCCGGCGCGGCTGGTGTCACCACCGGGCTGGCGGCGTCAACGCGCAGGTCAGGACCGGTCTGTTGGACCGCTGTCAGAGTCGGCGCCGACGGCCGCCGTTGTCCGTCAGGCCGGCGCGCTGGTGGGCGGACACGGTGTCATCGGGGCGTTGGCCTGGGCTGTCAGAGGTCTGTGAGGTCGCCGTGGCGCAATCGGTGTCTTGCGCGCCGGGGTGGCACCGCCTCGGCGTGTCGTCGACGATCTTCTTCTGCCTTGGAGTGTGTGGACATGACCGTGTCCGACCCGGACTGGCCCGACTCGCCGCTGGACGCCGTCGACGCCGCTTTCGCGGCGCTGACATGCGGCCCCGGCACGATGACACTCGACCTGGACACTCTCGGACCTGACACCGGCTTGCCGGACGGTGTCGTGCCACTTCCGGCGCTGCGCGATTGGCTGCTGCGCCATCCCCGTGCCTACGCGGCGCGTGACGCGGTGTGGCGGGATTTGGTCCGCCGCGCTCGCCTCGACGGACCGTCCTGGGTCATCGCGGCGGTGGCGATGGCGATGCCCGCGCTGCGCCGGAACGCCGGGCGACTGCGTGTCGGTTGGTCCGGTGACGCCGCCGACCTCGACGCAGAGATCCTCACCGGTTTCCTCACCGCCCTGCGCGACCGCGTCGACCTGGCCAAACCCGCGCCGCACGCGGCGCTGTGCATGGCCGCCTGGCGGGCCGGACACGAGATGCTCAAGCGCGCCGGGACCGCGGTGCCGGTAGAGGACGTCGAGCACGTCACCGGCCCCCGCACCCCGCACGTCCCCTACGGCCATCCCGACCTGCTCGTTCGGCGCGCCGCCCGCCTCGGCCTGATCGAGCACACCGACCTTGACCCCTACATCGACCTGCGGCTCGGGCACCGGTCGATCGAACCCATCGCCGCGCGTCTGGGCATCACCGTTGACGCCCTGCGCAAGCGGATGAACGGCATCGACGAACGCCTCGCCGACGCCCTGGCCAAGGGACTACTCACCAGCGTCGTGTCCCCGAAGGCCCGCGCGTACCTGCAGAACCAGTCCGTGCACCGCACGCGGACCCGCACCGGCCGCGTCACCACCCGGCCCGGGCGGACGGCGCCCCCGGCAGCCGCCGCTGCCTGACCTGCACCGCATTCCTGAGGCGGGGTCCGACCATGACGGTCGGGCCCCGCCGCTGCTGTCGCGCCCCCCAATTGCCGCAATTCTGGCGAGCGCTGCGGCACGCTGTTGGGGCAGCACCGGGGTAGCCCGCGCGCGCCTGGGCTCAGCTGTGGGCCGGGGCATGTCGGGGCACGGCACGGCCCAGCCGCTCGCGGTTGCGGCGCTGTGCCCGGTGCGACCCGGCGCATGCCCGCCGAGCCGTCGGCCCCGGGTTTCCGTGCCCTAGATGTCAAGGGCTGTCAAAGCCTGAAGACCTTGCCGAGGTCTGGCACGGGACACCACCAGCGGCTTGTCCGAACTGACAGCGGGCGGTCCGCGCTGTCAGCAGCGCCACGCGAGCGCCCCGGCGGTGCCGTCTGAGCTGGGCTGCCAGACGTGCAGCTGCGCTGCCAGACCCGTGTCAGGTCCGGGGGTGTCCGCCAGAGCTGGCAAACGCCGGTTTGAGGGTGCGGAACTTTTCCCGCGGCGCCGCACGAGGCGCTGCGGGGGTTCCGCCCGCCGCCGGGCCCCGAGGTTGGGGCCGACCGTGAGCCGGGCGCCTCGGGTGCCGCGCCGTCTTGGTGCGCTGACACCTCACCGATACCGCCACACCCGACAGGGAGGACGTGCTCCTCCCGAGGGCCTGTCGCGGCTCGACGACGCCCCCTGCCTTTCGCGTCCGGCGGCGGCCCCCTTGACCGCCGTGTTTTGACGCCCCACGCCTGGCATGGGTGGGGCCGGAGGTGAAAAACCCATGTCCCGCATCCCGGCACGTCTTCGTGCCCTCACCCGCTCCCGCACCGCCCGCCCGGTCGTCCGCGTCGCCGCCGTCACCGGCGAGGTGCTGCTGTTCCTGTCCGTGCCCGCTGCCGCGCACGCCGACACCGGCATGCCCGTGCTGGCGGCGAACTCCCTGCCGGTCGTCATCTTCAACCTGCAGACCTGGCTGATCGGCATCCTCGCCGCCGTGGCCACCCTGTTCCTCGTTCTGGCCGGCGTCTACTGGGCCACGGCCGGGGGCGACCCGGCGCAGGTCGACAAGGCCAAGAGCGCGCTGAAGAACGCCCTGGTCGGCTACGGCCTGGCCATCCTCGCGCCGATCCTGCTGCAGATCGTCCAGGGCATCGTCGGTGCACCGTGATGGGCTTCGTGCTCAACCAAATCCTCGACTGGCTGGCGGCGGCGATCCTGGCGACCTTGGACGCGCTGTTCGGGGTGATCAGCAGCGCGCTGCTGATCACCCCGAACGTCACCGCCCTGCCGCAGGTGCAGGCCCTGACCGGCCGTTCGGTGCTCGTCGTGGACACCGTCTTCGTCCTGGCGTTCGTCGCCGCCGGGGTGCTCACCATGACCGCCGGCGGCGACGAACGCTCCCGTTACACGATCAAGGACTTTCTCCCCCGCCTGATCGTGGGGTTCGTCGCCGCGCACTTCTCCCAGCTGTGGTGTGCCATGCTCATCGACCTCGCCAACGCCCTCACCGCCGCGCTCACCACCGGCGACGGCGACAGCGACGGCGCGCTGCGGGCGATCAAGACCCACATCAACGCGGGGCAGGACAAGACCGCGGTGCTGCTGTTCGTGACATGCGTGGCGATCATCGCCGTGCTGCTCGCCGGTACGGCGTTCAGCGTGATCGTCCGCTTCGCCGTCGTGCTCGTCCTGACCGCTTTCGCCCCCTTGGCCTTGGCGTGTCACGCACTGCCGCAGACCGACCCGGTCGCCCGCCTGTGGTGGCGCTCCTACGCCGGCACTTTGGCGGTGCCGGCGGTGCAGGGCTTCACCCTGTATGCCGGGCAGTGGATGCTCACCGACCCCGACCACCTGCTGCCCGTGCTCGGCCTGCCGGTCGACCCGGGCGGGGTGATCAACCTGTTCGTCGTCATGGTCATGCTCTGGACCACCCTGCGGGTGCCCGCCCTGATGAGCCGCTTCGTCTCCGCCTCCGGCGGCGGCCGCGGCACGAACATGATCGGCGCCGCGGTACGGGTGATCCTGGTGCAACAGGTCACCCGCTCGATTCCCGGCCTCGGCCGGGGCCTTCGGGCGGTGGGCCGATGAACGGCCACACGGACATCGGCCGGGCGCGGATGCCCGCCGACGTCGACGCCCCCGACAAGGTCGCCTACGGGCTGACATTCCGGCAGCTCGCGATCCTCGCCGTCGCGGCCCTCGCCTTCTACGGCGCCTGGCAGGGCCTGCACACGGTCGTGCCGGTGCCGGTGCTCGTCGGCGCCGCCGTTGTCGCCAGCGGGCTGGTCTTCGGTGTCGCGGTCGGCCGCCGCGACGGGCTGTCCCTGGACGTGTGGCTCCTCGCCGCCGTGCGCCACTCCCGGATGCCTCGGGCGCTGTCGACCACCGACACGACGTCGAAGACCCCCGACTGGGTGCAGGCGCCGAAGACGACGGTGATGCTGCCGGCGCCGCTGAAGCTGCCCGCCGACGCCATCTCCGACGGCGGGGAGATCCGCCTCGGCGGGGTCCGGGCGGCGATGGTCGCCGCCACCAACGTCAACCTCGCCCTGCGCACTCCCGACGAGCAGGCCGCCCTGGTCGACACGTTCGGCTGCTGGCTCAACAGCCTGTCCACGCCGACGCAGATCGTCGTGTCGGCGCAGCCGGTGGACCTGCACTCGGCCGCCCGCACCCTCGCCACCGCGGCCGACGCCCTGGCACATCCGGCCCTGGCCGACGCCGCGAGTGACCACGCCCGCTTCCTCGACGACCTCGCCACCCGCAGGGACCCGTTGCGCCGGCAGGTCCTCATCGTCACCCGCACCAGCGCCGGCGAGCGAAGCAACGCCGCTCGCCGGCGCGCCGACGACACCGTCCGCGCCCTGTCCGGCCTCGGCGTCACCACCCGCGCCCTCGACGGGGCGGCCGTCACGGCGGCGATCGCCGCTGCCGCCGACCCCTACCGCTCACCCCGACCCGGTGGCCTCGCCGCCCCCGGCGCCGTCATCACCGGCCCAGGCATGCACACCGAGAGAAAGAAGCACCCCCGATGAGAACGCGCACAGGTTCCCGCACGCCCACCAGCGGTGGCCGCCAGCCCTGCACGCTGGCGGCCACCGTCGCTCCCGCCTCGGTTGAGGTGACCCCGCGGATGCTGCGCGTCGGCGACGGCTACGCCGCGACCCTCGTCGTCACCGGCTATCCCGCCGAGGTCGGCCCCGCCTGGCTGGAGCCGCTGCTGTCCTGGCCGGGCCGCCTCGACCTGGCGCTGCACATCGACCCGCTGCCCGCCCCGCTCGCCGCGTCCCGGTTACGCAACCAGCGCGCCCGCTTCGAGTCGTCGCGGCGCGCCGACGCCGAGGCCGGCAAGCTGTCCGACCCCCACGTGGAAGCCGCCGCGGACGACGCCGCCGACCTCGCCCAACGCCTCGCGCGCGGCGTGGCGAAGCTGTTCCGCGTCGGCCTGTACCTGACGGTGCACGCCCGCACCGAAGACGAACTCCGCGACGCGTGCGCGCAGGTGAAAGCCGCCGCCGCGTCGACGCTGATCGAGGTGCAGCCGGCCACCTGGCGGCACCTCGCTGGCTGGACCACCACCCTGCCCCTGGCCACGGACTCGCTGCAGATGCGCCGCACCATGGACACCCAGGCCTTGGCAGCCGCGTTTCCCCTCGCGTCGGCGGACCTGCCCGCGCCGCTGCCCGGCGACCCGCCCGCCGAAGGCGGCATCCTCTACGGCGTCAACCCCGACTCCGGCGGCATCGTCTGGTGGGACCGCTGGACGCAGGAGAACCACAACTCGGTCGTCCTAGCCCGCTCCGGCGCCGGCAAGAGCTACTTCGTGAAGCTGGAGATCCTGCGCAACCTCTACCAGCAGGTGCAGGTCGCCGTCATCGACCCCGAAGACGAGTACCCGCGCCTCGCCGACGCCGTCGGCGGAACCGTGGTCCGCCTCGGTGTGGCCGGGGTGAAAATCAACCCGTTCGACCTGCCCGCCGGGGACACCCGCCCCGACGTGCTCACCCGCCGCGGCCTGTTCCTACACACCCTCATCGCGGTGCTGCTCGGCCACCAGCCGCCCCCAGCCGAGCGGGCCGCCCTGGACCGGGCGATCCTCGCCGTCTACCGGACCGCGGGCATCACCGCCGACCCCGCCACCCACCACCGCCCCGCCCCGCTCCTGCGCGACCTCGCCAACCGCCTACACGCCGATGACGACCCCGCCGCCGGCCAGCTCGCCGCCCGCCTCGCACCGTGGGTGCAGGGATCGTTCTCGGACCTTTTCGACGGACCGAGCACCACCCGCCCCGACGGGCACCTCGTGGTGTGGTCCCTGCGGCACCTGCCCGACGAGCTGCGCACCGTCGGCACCCTCCTCGCCCTCGACGCGATCTGGCGGCAGGTCGACGCCCCCCGCCGGCCGGCGGCTCGCCGGCTGGTGGTGGTGGACGAGGCGTGGCTGCTCATGCGCGACGGCGAAGGCGCCCGGTTCCTGTTCCGCATGTCCAAGGCCGCCCGCAAACGCCACGCCGGCCTGGCCGTCATCACCCAGGACGTCGCCGACGTCCTCAGCACCGACCTCGGCCAGGCCGTCGTCGCGAACGCCGCCACCCAGGTGCTCCTCAAGCAGGCTCCGCAGGCCATCGACGCCATCGGCGACGCGTTCGGCCTCACCGCCGGCGAACGACGCCTCCTGCTCGCGGCCCGCGTCGGCACCGGCCTGCTGATTGCTGGCACCAACCGGAGCAGCTTCGAGGCCATCGCCTCCGACACCGAGCACCAGCTGTGCACCACACGCCCGACCGACCTCGTCGACCTCGATGACGAGGGAGACGACCTGTGACCCCACCTCCCACCGCCAGCATCACCCTCCTACCGACGCCGACGCCTGGCCCGTCCGGGCCGGGCGCTGGCTTTGTCGTACCCCCGACCGGGCCCGGCCGTTGGTTCCTCGACGCCGCCGCGTGGGCTGGGCAGCGGCCGTGGCTGCTGGCCATGGCCGCCGCTGCCCTGGTGGTCTTCGTCGCCGGGCGCAACCTGCTCGCCCTGTGGCGGCACCGCCGGCACGCCGACGGTGCCCGCCTCGTCACGATCGCCCCGCCACCGGAGGTCGACCCGCACAGCGCCCAGGCACTGTGGGCGAACCTCACCGGCACCCTCACCGCATCCCGCCGTCGCCGCCGGCTTTACGGCAGCCCGCATGTGGTGTGGCAGTACACCTGGACCGGGCGACGGCTGCTCATCTCCGTGTGGGTGCCCGGCACCGTCCCACCCGGCGCCGTCGAAGCCGCCATACGCGCCGCCTGGCCGGGCGCCGCCTGCACCACCGACGACACACCCCCACCGCCGATGCCCATCGACGTGCCGGCGGCGGTGGGCGGACACCTGCTGCCCACCGCCGCCGAATGGCTCCCACTCCACACCGACCACGACAACGACCCGCTGCGGGCCCTGATGTCCGCCGGCTCCCAGCTGCGAGCCGGCGAACACGCCTGCGTGCAGGTCCTCGCCCGTCCCGCCTCGCCGCGCCGGGCGTTGCGCGCTCAGCGGGCCGCCGCGCGGCTGCGCGACGGCAAGACCGCCATTCCCACTCTCAACCCGGCGGCACCCCTGCTCTGGCTCATCGAGGTCTTCCAGACGGGATCCTCCGCCCGCACCCGGCCCGGCCCTGCCGCCGGCCGGAGGAATCCAGCGGTGGAACGCGACGTGCGGGCCATTCTCGACAAGACCGCCCACCCGCTGTGGGAGACCGCCGTGCGCTACGCCATCGGCAAGGACAACCACCGCGCCAACAGCGACCAACGGCCCCGGCTGCGCGGCATCGCCGACACGGTCGCGTCATCCTTCGCGGTCTACTCCGGCCGCAACCGCCTCACCCACCGCACCCGCATGCCCCACCCCGCCGCGGTCCTCGCGTTTCGGCGCCTCGGCGCTGGGTTCCTCACCTCCACCGCCGAACTCGCCGCCCTCGCCGCCCTGCCCCGCGATTTGGCCGTACCGGGCCTGGACCGCGCGCGGGCGAAGTCCATGCCCGCCCCCGTCACCGTGCCCACGGGCGGGCGCGGCACGAAGGTCCTCGGCGACGCGCAGGTCGGCGGGCACGGCGTCGCCCTGGCCGTCCCGGACGCCCGGTACCACCTGCACGTCGTCGGATCCACCGGCTCGGGGAAGACCACGCTGCTGGTCAACATGGCCGTCGACGACATCAAAGCCGGCCGCGGCACCGTCGTCATCGACCCCCACGGCGACATGGTCCTGGACATCCTCGACCGGCTCCCCGCCTCCATCGCCGACCGGGTGGTGCTGTTCGACCCCGATCAGCCCAACCCGCCCACGATCAACCCGCTCTCCGGCGACGACCCCGACCTGGTCGTCGACAACCTCGTGTCGATCTTCGGGAACATCTTCGCCAAGGCCTGGGGACCACGCATGGACGACGTCATGCGCGTCGCCTGCCTGACCCTGCTGCGGCACGCCAACGTCACCCTGCAGCACATCCCACCCCTGCTCAACAGCGCGCAGTTCCGCTCGGCGATGACCGTCGACCTCGACGACCCGGCCGGACTGTCCGGCTTCTGGCAGTGGTACGACCAGCTCAACCCCGCCCTGCGCTCCCAGGTCATCGGCCCCGTCCTCGCCCGCCTCCGGGCGTTCCTGCTGCGCGACTTCGTCAAACGCACCATGCGCTACCCGAAATCCAGCTTCGACATGGGCAAGGTCCTCGACGGCGGCGCCCTGCTCGTCCGGATCCCGAAGGGCCAGCTCGGCGAGGACACCAGCAAGCTCCTCGGCTCCCTGATCCTGGCGCAGGTATGGCAAGCTGCCACCGCCCGCGCGAAGACCGCCCCCGACAAGCGCCGCGACGCCACGCTGATCATCGACGAGGCACAAAACTTCCTCACCCTGGCCAACAGCCTCGACACGATGCTCGCCGAAGCCCGCAAATACCGGCTGTCCCTCGTCCTGTCCCACCAGGACCTCGCCCAGTTCCCCAAGGACCTCCTCGCCGCGGCATCAGCGAACGCCCGCAACAAAATCTACTTTTCGTGCGCACCCGAGGACGCCCGCGTCCTCGCGAGACACACGCTGCCCGAGCTCGACGAGCACGACCTGACGCACCTCGACGCCTACACCGCCGCGACCCGCCTGGTCGTCGACGGCCGGCAGACCCCGGCGTTCACGCTGCGCACCCGTGCGCCGCAGCCGATCGTGGGCGAGTCCACCGCGATCCGAGAAACCGTCGCACGGACCGTCGAGGCGCAGAACACCAGCGCCATCGACGCACTCGTCGACCGGTTGTCCCAGCCCCGCGACGACAAAGGGGGAAGGGCCAAGGGCGGCAGACGCCTCGCCTGACCGGGCCAAATGCCCTGCGGATCAGCGCTTCGGTGTCTGTCAAGGCAGCCAGTTCGAGGCCGCGATGCCCCTTCGGTCAGCGCATCACCACCCCTTCACCCCCGTCAACTCCGTGCCGCTGACAGACCAGCTCGGGTGGGCCTGTCAGTGCTGCACACCCCCCGTGACCAGCCACAGCCGCAGGGTCCACCAATCCCAGACACCCCTCCCATAGAGGGGACCCTCCTCCTGCCTGAAGGGAACCCGCATGTCCGCCGAACACTCCGACCCGCAGTCACCCGACCCTCCTCACCCCCACTCCTCCGAGCCTTCCTCGCCCGACCGCTCCACGTCCTCGCGCCGCCCGGCCCGCCACGACCGGCTGCAACTCCTGCGTCGCCTGACCCTGCGCGACCGGCAGCTGCTCGGCTGGCTCGCCGAGCACTACCTGCTGTCCACCGACCAGATCGCCCAGGCGCTGTTCCCGTCCCGACGGGCAGCCCTGCTGCGCCTCGCGGCGCTGCACTCCATCGGCGCCGTCACCCGATTCGTGGACATCACCACCGGCACCAGTCAGTACCTCTACGCCCTCGGCCCGCTCGGCGCCGTGGTGCATCCGACCGCCTACACCGACCCGGACCGACCGTCGGCGCGCCCGCCGCGCAGCAGCATCGAGCGCACCGAACGCATCGTCGGCAGCCACAAGCTGCGTCACCTGCTCGGCGTCAACCAGCTCTTCGTCGACCTGCACGCCTACACCCGCACCGACCCGAACGCGCAGCTGACGCGGTGGTGGTCCGAGCAGCACGCCACCGCCGCCTACGCCGCCGCAGACATCCGCCCCGACGCCCACGGCGTCTGGTCCGTCGGCCACCGCAGCGTCGGGTTCTTCCTCGAACACGACAACAACACCGAGAACCTCAGCCGGGTGCTACGCAAGCTGCGCGCCTACGAACGCCTCGCCGAGTTCGGCCCCCGCTACCCCGTCCTGCTACGGGTACGCGGCCGCCGCCGGGAGGCGAACCTCCTACGCGCCCTGGCCGGCGTGCCCACCGCCATGCCGGTGGCCACCGGCATCCACGACGAGCACCCCGCCGGCCCGGCCTGGACCCTCACCACCGACCCGGGCCTGCGCCGTTGGCTGCACGAGCTGCCCAGCGACCACGGCCCCGACAACCCCGCCACCAACCCGCACCGCTTCACCCACCCCGATACCAGCGACTAGCCTCGGTCTTTCGCTAACTGTTGATCAAGGTTGTTGAGGCGGTTGGTTGATCTTTTGGA